>JBHHTX010000029.1:0-15080 GCA_046753585.1 Mariprofundaceae bacterium | reverse complement strand
CTGGTTGAGCGAGCGGAGGATTGGCGCTGGTCGAGTGTTGGCGCTCATTTGTCGGAGCGGGATGATGAACTGGTGAAGGTTGCTCCGGTACTTGATCGCTATGGTGATTTTGGCAAGTTTTTGGCGCAGGAGGAGGACACACCCGACGCATTCAGGAGACTGCGCCAGTCCGAAACCAGTGGCAGACCACTGGGAGATGATGCATGGATGGAGAAGGTTTCAGCGATTGCGGGAAAAGATTTAAAGCCTAAGAAGCGAGGGCCGAAGGCCGGGAACAATAATTAGGTTAATTCAGTAAACTGTCACCGTAATTTCACCTTCACGCTGTAGCTCATAATATTTCTAATCTATTTCTTCTTGCTTACTAGGGAGGCTGCCTGCTCTTGCTGTTCTAAATGAACAGTGCGGGTTGGGAAAGCGAATTCCAGTTCGAGAGATTCAAGCAGCTCCATAATCTGAAGATTTACTTCCTGACGAACCTGCAGGTATTCAGCCCACTTTGTGCTTTTGCTGAAATAATACAGGAAGATGGAAAGCGAGCAGTCCTCAAACTCGTCAAACTTGACCAGCGAAAAGTCCTGATCCACGCCCGGATGTTCGCATAATATTTTTTCAATACCTTCAATGGCTGCTTGCATCCGGGCAGGTGTGGTCGAATAAGTGATACCGATGCGCATCTTGATACGGCGTTTGGGCATGGCGTGAATATTGTCGATAACCATATTGGCCAGGGACGAATTCGGCACATTAACCAGCGTTTTGGCAAAGGTGCGAATGCGGGTGGAACGAAAGCCAACTTCTTCTACAACGCCTTCAAATTCGCTGGTTTTGATCCAGTCGCCGACAGTGAATGGCCGATCTATCAGAATCATGATAGAGCCGAAAATATTGGCGATTGTATCCTTGGCAGCCATGGCAATTGCGATGCCGCCGATACCGAGTGAGGCGATCAGGCCGGTGATGGAATAACCGAGATTTTGAGCTACGACAAGCACACCCGTAATGACGATAAAAATTTTCAGAGTCTTGGCGATAAACGGGACAAGCTGATCGTCAAGGCTCGTTTCTGTTTTTGCGGCACGGGCCTTGAAATAAACAGCCAGCCCATCCGTCAGACGCCACAGGAACCATATGCCAAGAGAAATAGAGATAATGCGTCCGAGCTGGTCAGCAAGATCAAGCATTGGAAATATTTCAATCGGCGGGTTGAGTATGTGGACTGTAGCGATGATACCAATGATAAAAATCAGCCAGCTTGCTGGTTTCTCGGCTGCCTCCAGCAGAAGGTTATCCAGTTCGGTTGCAGTCCGGTCGGCAAGCTTCTGGGTGAGGATATGAAAGGTCTTGAGAACTATCTTCTGTGCCACGATTGCAACAAACAGGATTAGTGATGAAAATAACCACCGAGTAAGCGGAATATCCAGAAAAGACCAACTTTGTAACATTGTCCAGGTTTCCTGCATTGAATCACCTCAAATGAAAGGACGGATATTAAGCAGATTGGTCAGGAAGGAAATGATAAATTCACCAGCTTGCTGACAAACCTTTTTCCATACCGACGGGACCGCGTAATTTTTCGGACCATATTAGCCATGCTTCTGGTGAATCAGCCATATTAAGTTCGAGACGGAAGTGAGAATCCTCCAGTCTGCCTGTATAAAACCTTAAATCAGCAAATTCAAGGAGCTCATCATTTTTCTGCAACACAACAGGAAAACGTGCGAACCATTTATAAAAATTAACGCCCGGTAATTTGTCGATATCCTGTATTGATGTCATTGATGCAAGCTGTTGCCATTTAATACCGGCCGGAGTCTGGATAAGTCCGGATAGCCTCTGCGTAAATTCTTTTGGAAAAAGGGGGCTGCTGCCCTGAAATGCCGGCTGAAGATCCACAGCGGCACGTTGATAATGATCGTGGTATGTAGCAATAAGTTGCCAACGGAATGGTGAAAATGGCAATGGTAAAGCGGAGTGATATTCAGCCCGGGGCTGTTCCCGCTGTAAAATATCCAATGCCTGTTTTTGATTAGAATATGTCAGGCAAAGGTATAAGAGCATGCTCAGCAGGCCTGTTATGCAAAGTTGTTGAGCATGTTTGGGCCAGGCATACATCAGGAGTAGCGGTATCAGCAATGTCAGCGTCAACAGGGGGTCGATGATGAAGACAAGATCCAGAGTAAAACGCTGATCTGTGAATGGAGAAAGCAGCATGGTGCCGTAAGAGGTAATCACATCGAGAAAGATGTGGAGCCCGAGCACAGCGGCAATAAGCCAGGGCATGACAGGGTTCTTGCGGCGCTGTTTGGGGATGATGCTGTAACAAAGCCAGATCCACAGCGGTAGCAAGAGAATCGAATGGCTTAGGCCACGATGATACTTGAGGTACGCGATATCGGAGAACAGGCGCAGTACATAATCTGCATCCGGGGCCATGGCCATAAGAGCCAAAAGGCCTACGGAACCCCAGGGTAGTTTTTCCCCCGGAGCAGCCCTGGCCATGACAGCGCCGCTTAAGGCGTGGGTGAGGGGATCCATGTCGACAGGGTTTGAAGCAATTCCGGCCAGTTTTCTCCGGGAACGATATGACCAGCTGTGACGGTATGTTTTGCGCCGGTAACCTCTGGCAGGGTATTGCTTCTGCCCAACAGGGTATGCCATCCCAGGATGGCAAAACATACGGCCTCCACAGCATCGGTCGGGATGCCTTTTTGTCCTGCTTCAAGGACATTGGCAGGGGCAAGCAGTTTTTCAAGGCGGTTCATCAGCTGTGTGTTGGCTGCGCCTCCTCCGCAAACATACCATGTGCCGGGTCTTTCCGGCAGAAAGTCACGGCTGCCAGCAATGGCTCTGGCGGTTAGTTCCGTGGCTGTAGCCATACGATCCGCATCGGAAATATCCTGCCAGCCCAGAATGATATCGATGATATCCCTGCCGAAATCTTCACGGCCAGTAGATTTTGGTGGCCTACGTTTGAAGTAGGCATGTGTCAGAAGCTGATTCAGAAGAGAAGAGCATACATTGCCGCTGGCAGCTAGCTCGCCGTCATTATCATAGGAATCACGACCATCGGAAAGGGTAAGCATCAAACCGTCCATGACCATATTACCGGGGCCGGTATCAAAACCGATTACCGGGCCGTTGGACGGAAGGTATGTTACATTGGCAATGCCACCAATATTGAGAACAGCCACATTATTGTCCTGCTCTCCAAACAGTATTTGATGAACAAAAGGTGTTAGCGGAGCGCCTTCACCTCCTGCCGCAATATCGCGACGCCTGAAATCAGCTACAGTAGTAATTCCAGAGCATTCAGCAATCGTTGAGGGGCAACCGATCTGCAGAGAAAAGGGGGGCTTTCCATGTGGGCGGTGGCGAATGGTCTGACCATGACTGCCGATGGCCGTTATTTCATCAGGATGAATGTCGTTATCATTCAGTGTTTTCAAAACAGCCCTGGCAATGGCCTTGCCAATGGCTTGATCAAGCTCGCCCATGGGGTCAATCTCGTTTACTCCCGGCTCTGCCAGTCTGAGAACAGGTTCGCGTAACTCTTTCGGCATGGGATATTGCTGATAATGTTTGAGTTTGAAATCACCATCTTTTTCAATGGCAACAACGGCAACATCAATGCCATCGGCAGATGTTCCGGACATGACACCGACTATCAAGTGGGAATACTTAGAAGTTACAGGCATTTCACCGAACGGTAGGGCACTGGATCCAGCCTGTAATTAGTTCTTTCTTTGCGTGGCCAAAGAAAGAACCAAAGAAAAGCCACCCCAGGCATGCCTGTCCTTTGGATTCCCTCGCCTGCACGTAGCCGGACGGTCGCGCTACGCCGCTCTTTTCCGTCCGTCCACGTTTGTCTCGGCAGCCATGCAAAGAGGGAAAGGCAATGATTGCCCATTTCATTTTCGGCACTCCTCTGCTTGCTCGTAACGCGAAACAAGACCTGACCCCTTTTCTGCGCATTATTATCCCTGTTCCAAGCAATTGAGCTTGGTTTTTCACCTACCATATCCATCATGCTATCTCGTCCTTGTACAATAATCCCTTCCAGTTTGCTCTGGCAAATCAATAAACGATTCAATGGATCTCGATGGTGCCATGGTAACGATGCCACAGCCAATGCGTGAGCCGATTCAATATTCAGCAACGGCCACAGCTATTGCCGGACTGGAGGGGAACTGATTTAACGCACGGAAATCATCTCCAGCGTCGCCTTGTAATAAATTTGATACGACTACGACCAATCCACGTTAGCAGTCGGGGACAGCCATACGGGCAATTCATCTACCTTTCCCCTCCCTCCCAGAATCCCGTATGGCTTCCGGCTGCAATCTTATCTCCGATATTCATACGCTTATGCAAAAGCTCCCGGCATGATAGTTTTTCCCGATGACGGCTCCTCAACAGAATCTTTCCGGTCACACACCCATGATGCAGCAATATCTTCGTATCAAGGCGGGACATTCCGATTGTATCCTGTTTTACCGCATGGGTGATTTTTATGAAATGTTTTATGAAGATGCTGTGGAAGCCTCAAAAATTCTTGATATCACTCTGACCAAACGCGGCAAGAGCAATGGCAATGATATACCCATGGCTGGTGTGCCCTGGCATCAGGCGGAACCCTATCTGGCCCGCTTGGTTGAGGCGGGAAAAAGGGTGGCGGTCTGTGAGCAGATGGATCCCCCCGGCGAGAAAAAGGGCCCTGTTGAACGCCAGGTTGTAAGAGTAATCACGGCAGGGACGCTTACCGAATCAGGCCTGCTTGAAAGTGAACGTAGCGCCCCGTTATGCGGAATGATTTGTACCAGTGATGGCTGGGGAATTGCGGCGCTTGATTTATCAAGTGGACGTTGGCGTCTCACTGAGGGCAAGACAAGTACCGAACGTGATGAACATCTGGAGGTATTGAGGCCGGCTGAATTGCTGCTAATGGCTGGAGAATCCCTGCCTGGCGATAGTATTCCTGTTCAGCATCCGGGTGACTGGAGCTTTTCTGAGGCGGTAGCAGCGGAAAAGGTAGGCGATGTTTTCGGTATCAAGGACTGGCATCCATTGAACCTTGAAACGCACTCTCTGGCTGCTTCCGCCCTTGGTGCCGTGCTTGTTTATCTGGAGCAGACCCAGAAGTGCAAATTAAGTCACCTTGAATTGCCTGTATTTCGGGAAAATGAGAGTGGCTTGCGTGTTGATGTTCGTTCCCGGCGCAACCTTGAATTGCATCAGGATCTGGGTGGAGATAAAAGCCGGGGTCTTATCTCCACGCTGGATTTTACTCAGACACCTATGGGCGCACGTTGTTTGCGGGAGTGGCTGGATCATCCGCTGGCTGATCTCAGACAGATTCGGTCTCGTCAGGATGCTGTGCAAAGTCTTGTTGATGATGCAGAAACTCGTGAGCGTATTTGCGAGGCACTGAAACCGGTACGGGATGTGGAACGCATGCTTACACGTGTGATCTTGAATCGCGCTTCGCCTCGCGACTATCGGGGCATTGCCAATTCTCTGCTGATGTTGCCGGTTTTGACGGAAATATTGAAGGATCGCGGTGGTATATTTGCCTCTTTGCGGGAAGATATCAGTGGCATGGAAGAACTCAGTGCCGACATTGATGCTGCCCTGGAAGATGCGCCGCCCTTACATGTGAGAGACGGAGGGGTAATACGGACAGGGTTTGATGTGGAGCTGGATCGTTTGCGCTCTCTGGCGCATGACGCCAATGCCTGGCTCAGTGAGTACGAGAAAGAAGAGCGTAGTCGCAGTGGTATCGGAAATTTGCGCGTCAAATATAATAAAGTTTTTGGCTATTTTATTGAAATGCCCAAGGCTCAGGCTGAGAAGGCCCCTGTGGATTACATTCGCAAACAGACGCTTGTTAATGCCGAACGTTTTACCACCGATATCCTGCACAAGTTTGAACGGGAAATACTTGGTAGCCGTGATGCTGCGCTGGCCCGGGAATGGTCCCTGATAGAGGAGATGCGACAAAAACTGTGCCTGCAAGCCCAAAACATCCAGAAGGCTTCCCGGGCAGTGGCAGAGATTGATGTCATATGCTGTTTTGCAAGCGTAGCTGTCGATTTCAATTATGTCCGGCCAGGGATGCATCAGGGTAAACGGCTTCATATTGCCGGAGGACGGCACCCGCTGGTGGAGCAGTTTATGGATCCCGGCAGCTTTGTTTCCAATGATACTGCCATGCATATGCAAAAGCGGCGTTTCATGCTTTTAACCGGCCCTAACATGGGTGGAAAATCCACCTATATGCGGCAGGTTGCGTGGATCGTGTGGCTGGCCCATACCGGCTGTTTTGTTCCCGCTGATGAGGCTAATATCCCCCTGCTGCACAGAATTTTCACACGCGTGGGAGCAGGGGATGAGCTGGCCGCTGGACGCTCCACCTTCATGGTCGAAATGATGGAGACTGCTGCCATCCTCAACCAGCTAGAGGCACGTTCACTGGTGATTATCGATGAGATAGGACGTGGAACAAGCACCTGGGATGGCCTCGCTATCGCCTGGGCAGTGGCTGAAAAACTGATCGCCGCCGATGATGTGCTAAGCCTGTTTGCTACCCATTACCATGAAATGACCTCCTTACCGGATAAACATGAGCAGGTATTCAACGCCTCGGTCTCAGTACGTGAATACAACGGCGAAGTGATTTTTCTGCACCGAATTGTGGATAATGCCGCTGACCGTTCTTATGGTGTTGCCGTGGCCCAGCTTGCCGGCATTCCTCCTGATGTGTTGGCCAGGGCACGAGAACATCTGTACCGTCTTGAACATGAGGCCGAGCTTCAGGCCGAAGCTGGAAAGCCGCAGCTTGGCCTGTTCTCCGAAGCGGAAAGGCGTCGAAAAAAAGAGATGGATCAGAAAACGGATGTGTTACTTGACCGGCTGCTGGAATTGCAAACGGATGATATGCGACCCATTGATGCCCTGAATGAGCTGGATCACCTGATTGGGGAGGCAAGAAAGCTTATGAAAAGGAAGACAGAGTGAGTTTTTTCGGCTTCAAGGATAAAGAGAAAAAGAAGGGTGAGTTCGTTCTTGCCCTCAGCGGTGGCGGTGTTCGCGGTCTGGCGCACCTTGGCGTTCTGGAAGCACTTGAAGAGAATGGTCTCAAGCCGGTTGCCATCGTCGGCACCAGTATCGGAGCCCTGTTCGGGGCCATGTATGCCTTTCATCCCGATATTGCCTCGGTTCGGGCCGAGGTCTTGAATTATATGAACTCTGAGGCATTTCAGGATCTGGGTTTACCCGCTTTGAAGGGTGAAGGTGAAGATGATGAAGATAGTTGGTTAAGTCGCCTTGGTAGCGTCGCCCGTCAAACTGTCATGTATACCCGGGCGATTACAGGACCGTCAGTTGCCAACACCGAAGCCCTGATCAAGATGACCAGGACACTTTGCAGTGATTTCGATATTTCGGAGGCCATGATTCCTCTTTACATAACCGCGGTGCGCTTTCCCGGCGGTGAATGTCATCTGTTTTCCAACGGTGATTTACCCAGGGCTATTGCCGCAAGCATGGCCATTCCCGGCATCTTCGACCCGGTTGAGATTGATGGGGATCAGTTTGTTGATGGAGCCCTGGCCGCTGAGATACCGGCTTTTGAGGCCCGTGCCGTGAGTGAGGATGGCCAGCTGGTTGTTGCCGTCAATACGGGGAGCAGGCCGGATCCGGAAGAATGTCCGTCGAATGTTATTACCGTGCTGGATTGGGCAACGCGGATAAAAGCCTTGTATTTACGCCGTTATGAGAAGATTCATGCGGATATCCTGATTGAACCACTTGTTGGTTATACCCAGTGGAATGACTTTTCCCGGATTGAGGATGAGATTGAAAAGGGACGAGCCGCTGCCAGGGAAATGATTCCGGAGCTAATGAGCCGCTTGCAGAATGGATGAGCGGTGATTAGATCTGGCAAGTTGACCTGCTTGAGTCCCGGATTGAAACTTGTTTATTGAGCGGGCTGTCATTCTGGCTGCCGGTGTTGGCTCCCGCCTGAAGTGGTTAACGAAAGGCAGGCCCAAGGCCCTGATGCCTGTTGCCGGGGTTGCCGCCATTGTTCATGTCATTCGGGCTTTGAGCGCTCAGGGTGTTCGGGATATTGCGATCAATGTACATCATTATGCGGATCAGCTTATTGATCACCTTGGAGATGGTTCGAGGTTTGGCGTTCGCCTTTATTTCAGCAGGGAGCAGCATCTTCTGGATTCCGGTGGCGGTGTGAAAAAGGCGCTGATGCTGCTTCCCGGAGAAGGCTGGTTTGTTGTTCACAATGCGGATGTGCTTTCACATACCAATGTGCAGGAACTGGCCAGTTTCGCTGATGCCCATAAAGTTCACGCCTGTCTTGGCTTGACCAATAATCCATCGCATCATCCTGAGGGAGATTACAGCCTGCAAAGTGGTCTGGTTCGGGCCAGGAAACCTGTCGGGGCAACTTATACCTATTCGGGGGTTGCGATTTTTCATGAAGATGTTTTCAACGCTTATGCCGCTGATCACCCATTCCCGCTGAACAGGCTTTTTTCTGATCTGATTGCGCAGGAAAGTCTTTGTGGAATTATTCAAGGCGGCATGTGGCTGGATATTGGCAGGCCCAGAGACTTGTTGAATGCATCAAAACTGTTGAGGTGATATGAAATCCGAACGTTTGCTAATGTGGGCTATGCTCACTGCCATCGTTGCCGGTGGTCTGTCCAGTTTTATCTGGGGCGAAAGTATGGTGGCAGTAGGATGGCTGGGGGATTTATTCCTTACCGCCCTGAAGATGCTGATTGTGCCGCTGGTGGCTGCCAGTGTTATCACAGGTGTTGCGGGACTCGGTGATGTCCGAAAGCTGGGCAGGATAGGAGGTATCAGCGTAACCTATTATGCTACGACGACATTTATTGCTGTTACTATTGGCCTGATCATGGCCAACCTGTGGCAACCCGGTGCGGGAGTGACCCTGGGAGACTTGCAGGCACCCAGGCCGGAGGTCGGTGATGTTGGCATGACCGATCTGATTCTCTCTCTGGTGCATCCGAATATCATTGCTGCTGCTGCCGAGATGAAGCTGCTTCCCATTATTGTTTTCTGCATAGCCTTTGCTGCGGCATTATCAACACTGGGAGAGCGTGGCCGCCCACTCATCATTTTTTTTGATAGTCTGAACGAGGGCATGATGAAGCTGGTGCACTGGCTGATGTGGTTTGCGCCCATCGGTGTCTTTGCCCTGATCGCTGCCCGTCTGGGCGCAGCAGGCGGCGGTGAGGCCTTCTTTGTACAACTTGCAGGCCTGGCCAAATATGCCCTGACTGTTATTACCGGGCTCTTAACCCATGCGGCGGTTTTGTGCCTGCTGCTTCTTGTCCTGGCCCGCAGAAGCATATCTGACTATCTAAAACACATGGCCACAGCACTGATGACAGCATTCTCGACCGCTTCATCGAGTGCTACATTGCCGGTGACAATGGAGGGCGTGAAGGCGGCTGAAGTGCCCGAGTCGGCGCGTCGATTTGTATTGCCACTTGGAGCCACGATCAATATGGATGGCACGGCACTCTATGAGGCTGTCGCTGTTCTGTTCATTGCCCAGGCGATGGGGATTGATCTCTCCTTCGGACAACAGTTGATTGTCCTTCTAACCGCGACGATGGCGGCTATCGGCGCGGCTGGAATCCCCGAGGCAGGCCTGGTGACCATGGTGATAGTCCTGGAGGCCGTTGGACTGCCCCTAGAAGGCATCGGTCTGATCCTTGCCATCGACTGGTTTCTGGATCGTTGCCGCACCACGGTCAATGTCTTTGGTGATTCAGTGGGGGCGGCAGTCGTAGGACGGCTTAACACAGGCTCCAAATGATTCAGTGGCAGGCTAAAGGGAATGAGCAATCACTTTTGCTGCATCGTCGTGGATTCAAACTCGGCTGGATCTCGGAAGGTGAGAGACCGACCATGCCGGATATCAAAACAGTTGTTGCAGCATGGAAGAAGGATAAAGCGATGCTGTTGCCGGGACTGGTAAGCGAGGCCTTGCAGCAGCATGCCAGCGCCATTGAACAATCGCTTGCACTGATGGAAAAGACGTTAAATGGTGTGGAAGTTGCCTCAATGCTTGAGGCAGAACCCTACCCGACACGGTTGCAGCCGGAATTTTTCCTGGTGGCATCTTCGACTGAAGAACATGACAAGCAGGGCATCGAAAAACTTTATTTTGACACTGAAGATGTCGATAATCTCTGGTGTAAGGCATCGTGGTTATCTTTTCATGATGAAGATGCTTCTCTGCGGTTCCGATTTTCCTTTGGTCTTGAAGGCTTTGAAGATGTTGCCGCTGATCCGTTCAGGCAGAAAGCAGCTGCTCGTTTATGCGACAGGGTTTTTACAGAATCTTCCATTATTACTGAAAACAAAAAAATCCTTGAAATTCTGAATGAAATTCTCGGTGTACCTCCGGCCTTTGTAGAGCGCATCGTCTATTTCAATGCGCCCGATGGTGGAGCCCAAATGCATCATGATGTGGAACGCGGCCATGATGGTGTGGTCTTTGCACAATTAAGCGGCGCAAGCTTCTGGCTGGCGCTGGCAAAGCCTGAATTGATGGATGAACTGATTGCATTTTCTGCCAATAGTTCTAATGGCAATGCCATTTGTGCTGTGCTTACCAAGAAAAATGATCGTGATGCATTGTTCAAGTTGCTTGCCGACCGTAAAGCACTATCTGATTATATGGATGAATCTGATCATGAACTGGTCGAAGCGGTTGTGGATCGATCTCCTGAATTTATCAGGCACCTTGTTGAACAGGGATATGCTCATGTTCTGCATGCAGGCGATGCATTGCTGTTACCGCAGCGTGATCTGGATAACTGCGTCTGGCATTCTGTTATTTCTCTGGGAGATGAGCCGGGCGAAGCCCTGAGTTTTGCTGTTCGCAGAAAGAATGATGATTATTTAGCCTGACTTGAAGTATGGCTATGTTGTATTCAGGGCGACGGGCATACGGCGGTTTCCGAAGCAGCCTGAGTAGGGGCCATAGACGCCGGCGATGGCTTGCCCGCACGAGGTGCAGCAGCCTTCATCATTAAGATGATATTCGAGGATGTCGTACCAGTCACGAACGATGAGATCATTGCCACAGGCAGGGCACCTCGTGCTGCCACCAGTGACATCATGGACATTACCGGTATAGACATATTGCAGGCCTGCTTCCCGGGCGATTCGGCGTGCCCGTGTGAGCGTGGTTGGAGGGGTAGGGGACACATCCGTCATCCTGTAATCGGGGTGGAAGGCGGAAAAATGCAGTGGCACATCCGGGCCGAGTTCAGTTGCGATCCAGGCACTGAGATTTGCCAGTTCTTCATCCGAGTCATTTTTGCCGGGAATGAGCAGGGTAGTGATTTCGAGCCAGACATCTGTTTTATGTTTAAGGTAACAAAGTCTATCAAGTACAGGTTTCAGCTGACCTGCACATAATTTGTGATAAAAATCTTCGGTAAATGCCTTCAGGTCTATATTGGCCGCATCCATGTGGCTGAAAAACTCCACCCCCGCTATGGCATGAATGTAGCCTCCGGTAACTGCCACGGTTTTGATACCGATTTCATGGCAGGCCCTGGCTGTATCCACGGCATATTCAAGAAAAACAACCGGATCATTGTAGGTAAAAGAGACACTTTTGCAGCCCATATCCTTTGCTGCCCTGGCGATTGTTACGGGAGAGGCTTCATCGCATAAACGGTCAAAATCCCTGGATTTACTGATGTCCCAGTTCTGGCAGAACTTGCAGGCAAGGTTGCATCCAGCCGTGCCAAAGGACAGCACGCTTGAGCCCGGATAAAAATGGGCCAACGGTTTTTTTTCGATTGGATCCACACAGAAGCCCGAAGATCGTCCATAGGTGGTGAGCACAATTTGCTCGCCCTCACGTTTGCGTACAAAGCACAACCCCCGCTGATCATCATGCAGTTTGCAGTCACGCGGGCAGACATCGCACTGGATACGGCCATCTTCCAGTTTATGCCAGTAGCGACCGGGGAAATGGGCATCAGCCATGATCAGCGCTCCGATTCTTCCTTATATTTCTCCACCTTATATCTATAGAGTAGCACATCAGGATGCCAGAAATCAGCATTCAGGCCTGCCTTCAGCTTCAGATGCGCTAGAAATTCACGAGGGTCAGGTAATTGCTCCCAGACTTGTGGTAGGAATGTAGCCCGATGCGGGCCATACTCGAAGATAATACCATCAATTCCGGGCTTCAACTGACCCAAAAAGTCACCTTCATCTCTGGCCTGTATGGGTTTCAGGGGACCCAACACGGAAACCTCGATACGTAGATGATCAAATTCCTCAGGTCCAAGAGGGGGGAAGCGGGGGTCATGAAAAGCGGCAGCAACAGCATTGGCCACCACATCTTGTAGTAAGGGCCGATAGGCCTCGATGGAGCCAATGCAGCCGCGTAAGTCCCCATTGATTTTCAGGGTAACAAAGCAGGCTCCTTTTTCACTGAGCCATGGTGCATTGACCGGTATATCATCGTTAAGTGACACCCCCATCTTTTCCGAGATGGCGGATTTGGCCAGTGTTAGAAGAATGCGGCCTTTATCTTCCTGTCCGGTGGTACTCCCATGGCCCATTATTTCATCTATCATGGCTGTTGCTGATTTTCAGTTGGCGTGCAATATGGTGTAGATCATGGTCGTCTCCACTCAGTATTTATCCTGCAGCAGGCTTGCCCGAATCTGGCCACGAACCGGATCAGTGGATTCAAGGCAAATGCGCATACGATCTCCGAGTGCATAAGTCTTTCCCGAGCGCGGCTGCACCAGCCTGTGCCTTCTTTTGTCCAGTTCAAAGCGTCCCAGATAAGCAACTGAAACGGCGGCTTCGGCCATACTGGGTTGCAACTCCAGGAAGATACTGTGTTCGGAAACACCGGCAATCATGGCATCAAATTCCTTGCCGACATCTTTCTGATGATAAAGGGCGGCCAGCATCGCAGTTGAATCCCATTCTGCCTGCATTTGTATGCGTTCCTGTGCAGAAACATGCTGACCAATGGTGGCAAGTTCACTGGCAGGTTGAACAGCATCCGGATTTTCCTTGCGCAGAACAGCTCGCAGCCGTCTGTGAACTGTCAGATCCGCATAGCGCCGGATCGGGCTGGTGAAGTGGGTATAACTCTTGAAAGCCAGGCCGAAATGACCGGCATTGTCCGGGCTGTAGCAGGCCTGTTTCATGCTCCTTAAGATCAGTCGGCTGAAGGCATGTTGATGTGGTTTGTCAGCTGCCTCTTCCAGAGCCCTCTGGAAATCTTTTGGATGTGGTGGCTTGCCATCGTAGACGCGAATGAAGATGCCAAAAGGAGCAAAAAACTCGTTCAGAGAGCGGATTGCGTCAAGTCCGGGCGGTTCATGGGAACGGTAGAGGAGGGCGACCTTTTTTTTCTCCAGGTAGTGGGCAACTGCGGTATTGGCGGCCAGCATGAACTCTTCAATCAGACGATGCGCAATGTTTTGTTCGCGAACCTCGATTCTCGTCACGCTGTCCTGTTCAACGACAGGGTGCATGTCCGGAAGATCCAGATCAATCGTACCCCTGCGCCGGCGGGATTTTGCCATCAACCGATGAAGCCCGACAGCATGGTAGATCATTTCCTTCAATGTTGCTTCAGGAATGGTGTCCGCACTCTCATCTTCAAGGAATTCAGCAACTTGTGTGTAGGTGAGGCGAGCCCGGGAACGGATCAGGGCTTCGGAAATGTGTACGGCCCGCCTGCGGCCGCCTGCGTCAAAGCGCATGCGGATGGTCATGGCAAGGCGCTCCACATCCGGTTTTAAGGAGCAAATGCCATTGCTTAGTACTTCCGGCAGCATGGGGATTACCCTGTCCGGAAAATAAAAGGAGTTTCCTCTCTGTCTGGCCTCCTTATCAATGGCACTGTCCGGCTGCACATAATGGCCGACATCGGCGATAGCAACCCACAGTTCAAAGCCATCACCTCTGGGGATGACACAGATGGCATCATCAAAATCTTTGGCATCTTCGCCATCAATAGTGACAAAAGGCAGGTGGGTCAGGTCAAGCCGGTCTTTATGATCGGAGCGGCTAACCCGCTCAGGCGTTTTTTCTGCCTCGGACAGGACATTCGCCGGAAACTCCTGGCGCAATGACTGTTCGCCCACAAGCAGGTCGATCAATCGGGACGGAGCAAGCACATCGCCCAGAACTTTGACAATGGTTCCGCGTAGAGGCGAATATCTCCGGTCAATTTTTACGCGCACCCAGTCACCATCGCGGGCCTTCAAAGAATCTTCTTTACGAACATGAACACTCAGTGGAACACGACGGGAGCGGGGCTCAACTATTCCGCCCCCCCTATGGGAACTATATTGGCCCGTAATGGTATCGGATGCCGGTTTAATAACCTTAAGTACTTCAGCGGACATGCGGCCACGTTTTCTGATAATTCGCACAGATATTGTATCGCCGTGTAATACCCCGCGCATTTGATCAATGGAAATAAACACATCGCTATCGCGTCCCGCGCCCAGACGAACAAAGCCATAACCGTCCGCGTGGGCAATAACTTTGCCGCTTTTCACATAGGCTTTCTCACTGCTTTTTCTTTTTCGGTCGGTTCTGTAAGGCTTTCGCCCGCTTTTCCTGCTTGACACGATTGGACTCCCTTTTAACATCACCCGCCGACCAACGCAGGCATTTGCCTGTGCCTTTGCCGAGGTGGCGGAATTGGTAGACGCGCTGGCTTCAGGTGCCAGTGGCCGCAAGGCCGTGCTGGTTCGAGTCCAGTTCTCGGTACCATTTAGTGATACGATAAAGTCCGATAATAGCCTGTAAGCCTTGTGTTTGCAGGCTTTTTTCTTGCTCTTATAGCCTGATGCATTCTATGATGTCCGAAGGATTGCCGACAAATTGAGGGTGTTTCTGTTTGTGTTTTTTTACAACTGCAGCCTTGCCTTTGATCTTGCTAAACGCTTCCAATTGCTCCAGAAAAGGGAAGCGTCCCCTTTACCCTTCCAACAACGAAGGCTACTGGGAGATCCTTGGCCTGA
>JBHHTX010000028.1:0-15920 GCA_046753585.1 Mariprofundaceae bacterium | reverse complement strand
CAAGCGTATTGCTTTCCAGTACATTTATAAATTCCTGCCGGGCTTGATAGAGCACGCCCATCAGTTTGCAGTTATCGCTCAAAGGGCATGAGCTGGACCCGTTGGAAAAACACTCCTGAATATCCATATGAGGTTCTGTCAGCCTGACGACATCAGCAAGTACTACATCCTCAGGCTTTAGGGCCAGGCGAATACCACCGGATTTACCCCGGACTGTCTGGATAAAGCCAGATTTCCCAAGATTATGCACGACCTTCACCAAATGGTTGCGCGATATTCCATGGTGCGTTGCAATTTCAGATATCGTTGCAAGACGATCCTCAGTAAGGCGGCCCAAATAGAGAAGAACCCGCAATGAGTAATCAGTGTAAGAGGTTAATTGCACCACCTAAAGATATATTCAGTTGACATCTTTTGCAAGGTTTATAACATGTACCGCCGATACAACTTATAAAGGAGGGTGAGTATGCAAGATTTAGCATGGGCCATTTCATTATGGTTGATGGTTTTACTGGCTTTAGCGTTTGTTTATGTTGCCGTGAAATCGGGCGACAAGGCCGATACAGCCAAAGTGATGAGCACAGCGGGTAAGGTCCGCACAGCTCTTTTCTGGATCATTCTTGTTGCCGGTGTGCCGGTAACAATGGTTACTCTGGCTGATTTGCCATATGCAGCACAGTCAACCGGGGCAGTTCAGGTGGTTAAGGCCGAAGGGTCTCAATTCAGCTGGGATATAAGCCCTGCGCAGATCGTTGCCGGTCAGCAGGTGGAGTTCCATGTGACGGCAGCTGACGCCACGCATGGTTTTGCGATCTATGATGATTCTATGACATTGCTAGCTCAAACACAGGCGATGCCAGAATATACCAACGTACTGAGCTATACTTTCGAGAAGGCAGGAACCTATAAAGTTCTCTGTCTCGAATATTGTGGAACCGGTCATCACGTGATGACCGAAGAAATTTCCGTTGTTGCGGCTGGGGGTAACTGAAATGGAAAACGGTATTTCCAAAGGCGCCAAGCAGTCTGTTCTGGGTTATCTGGCAACAGCTGGAGTCGTTCTTCTTCTTCTCATGGTATTCGGATTGGTCATGCGTGCGGCTCAGGCCGGCGGTGTAGCCATTCCTGCCGAAATCTTCTATCAGCTTATGACAGCACATGGCATCGGCATGGTCGGCATTGCCGGCATATGTGGCGCGGCCATTATGTGGTACTTCCTGGGTCACTATGTGAAGCTTAGTACGCCCATATTCGTGTTGAACATCGTGCTGTTCCTGACAGGTGTTGTGATGATTCTCAGTGCTATTTTCATCGGTGGATTTGCCGGTGCCTGGACGTTCCTCTACCCGCTTCCCGCTATCTCCGGTGGAGCATGGGAAGCCGGCGCTGCGGTTCTGCACTTAAGCGGCGTTTTGCTTATCGGCGTGGGTTTCTTGCTGTTCCACCTGGATACGGGCTGGGCCATTTTGAAAAAATACGGCAACCTCGGCAATGCCATGGGTTGGCCGCAGTTATTTGGCTCCAGCACCGAAGATGCTCCTCCTCCAACCGTGATAGCTTCAACCATGGTGTTGATCGTCAATGTTCTGGGGCTGGTTTCTGGCGCTACGATTCTTGTCATTAGTATTGTGAACCTGCTGGTGCCTGAATTCGGTATTGATCCGCTGCTCGGCAAGAACCTGATCTTCTTTTTCGGTCATGTGTTCATCAATGCCACGATCTATATGAGCGTCATTGCCGTCTATGAGATTATCCCGCGTTATACGGAACGCCCATGGAAAGCGAACAAGCCGTTCCTGCTGGCCTGGACCTGCTCAACCCTGTTTGTGCTCATTGTCTACCCACATCACCTGTTGATGGATTTTGCCATGCCGACCTGGATGAATGTCATGGGGCAGATAATTTCCTACCTTAGCGGTATCCCTGTCCTGGTGGTTACAGCTGTGGGTGCTCTGACCTATGTGCATCGATCCGGCCTGAAGTGGGCCATGGCGCCAAGCCTGCTGTTTCTTGCCGTCTTTGGCTGGGCGGCGGGATCGATTCCGGCCATCGTGGATGGAACCATTGTCGTTAATCTGGTGCTGCATAACACGCAGTGGGTGCCGGGACACTTCCACACATACCTGTTGATGGGTCTGGTGCCTATGGCCATGGGTTTTATGTATTACCTGGCCAATAACGAAGGTAATGGCCTTGACCGGGCAGCCCTTTGGGCTTTCATTGCCGGCGGCTTCGGCTTCGTGCTTACCTTCCTGTGGGCAGGGAGAGAGAGTGTGCCGCGCCGCTTTGCTGAACATCAGCCTGAGTGGATGGGTATTGATGCGATTGGAGCGACCTTTGCCGCTCTAGCGGTACTTGGTGTAGCAATCTTTGCGGTTCGCTTCCTGAGCCGTGTGGGACAAATAGCCAAGGCATAAACTATGCGTGGCGCCGTCACCATTGCTGTTCTGTTGATTACCGGTGTGGCGGTCATATGGGCAGGCACCGACGGACTGCGGGTTCTCACCGCAGAAGGTGCGCGGCGCATTGCCATTGAAGAAAAGCCTGAGCCTCTTCCTGCCACCCTGTTAAGGGATCAGCGGGGAGAGGCTTTTCGGCTTCAGGACTTCCAGGGCAGCAATCTGCTGGTTGAGTTTATCTATACCCGATGTGTAACTCTATGTAATTCCCTTGGCGAGACTTTTGAAGAGGTGAGTGAACGGCTTCCCGCCGGGTATCTTGGCAGCAAGGTGAATCTGATCAGCATCAGCTTTGATCCGCGCGATGATGTGGCAGCCCTTATGGAATATGGCAAACGCTTTGATGCGGTGCCGGAGCACTGGCGTATTGCCAGGGTTGAAAACCCCGAAGATATCCAGCCGCTTTTGGACACCTTTGGCATTACTGTGATTCCGGATAACTGGGGCAACTTTGAACACAATGCCGCTGTCCATTTTGTAAATCGACAGGGGGATTTGGACAAAATCGTTGATCATGATCCGCCCAACAAGGCTTTGGAGGCATTATGGAAGCGGCTTTGATGCTCATGCGCAGAATGGGCCTGCCTTGTGAGCTGGCATTTCTTCAGGTTATGACGGGTATCGGCATCATTATTGTTCTGGCAGTGCCGACCTTAAGGGGTACGCTTGAATCAAGCCTGACGGCCCACATGTTCGGACAGATACCTTTGCTGGTTCTGGCCGGCTGGATGATTGGTAAAGGCGGGGTCGGTTTTCTGTTTCGGGACTGGAACAGGCATGGCATTCCAGGCTTGCTGGTTGCCCTGTTTGCGATGCTGTTCTGGATGATCCCACGCTGGCTTGATGCTTCCCTGAGCGACCCTCTCTGGGAAGTGATTAAATTTGTCACCATACCTCTGCTGATTGGCGTTCCGCTTGGCGCAAGCTGGTCTCGCATGTCGGCATTTTCGCGCGGGGTAGTCTGGGCCAATGCAATATCCATGCTGGGCGTGCTTGGCTGGCTTTATGTGGCTGCACCGCTGCGAGTTTGCAACAACTACCTTGTTAATCAGCAAGAAGATTTTGGTTATACAACCATGATTCTGGCAGTGGCAATCGCGGTCTACTGGGCTGGTGTCGGATTCTTCGGAAGGTGGGATCAATCAGAGTAAAAATCATTTACATATGAAAAGGAAAAACTGATGGCATACGTTAAACCGGAAACAGTTGTTGAGAGTATGTTGCAGGCAGGCACCAAGAAATCAAGCCTGACTGTAAAGGATATGCTGATTCGGGGTGTTCTGTCCGGAGCTTTACTTGGTTATGCAACCACGTTGGCCATTACCGGTGCAACTCAGAGTGGTTCATGGATTGTCGGAGCGCTCATCTTCCCTGTTGGATTTGTCATGCTCATTTTATTGGGGCTTGAACTGGCGACAGGCAACTTTGCTTTGCTACCAATTGCGGTTAAGGATGGAAGGACCAGCTTCAGCAAATTGGCGTATAACTGGACATGGGTGCTAATTGGCAACCTGATTGGTAGTATTCTCTACGCTGCTCTCTACTACGTTGTTATTACAAAGATGGGGCATGTTGATCCGGCAACCATTGAGGCAGCTAAAAAGATCATAGCCATCGCAGAGCACAAAACGATTGATTACAGGCATCTGGGTTTCGATGGCACTATTTCGGCTTTTGCCAGTGCAATACTTTGTAACTGGATGGTGACTCTGGGGGCTGTTATGGCGCTGACCTCAACGGCTACCATTGGCAAGATTGCAGCCATGTGGTTGCCCATCATGACCTTCTTTGCGCTGGGCTATGAACATGCAATCGTCAATATGTTTGTAATTCCGGCTGGTATTATGCTGGGAGCAAATGTTACGGTTACAGACTGGTGGATATGGAACGAAATCCCCGTACTTTTAGGTAACATCGTTGGTGGGATGGTATTCACGGGTTTTGCCTTGTATTTAACTGCAAGGAAAAGGGCTTAGGTATACAAATTTAAAGCACACCTGTTTATCGATAGTCGACACAATGCGTTGAAAGACATCACCGGGAGTAATGCTATGACAGACAAAGAACAATATAAGGTTCACGAAGAGCCATTTTATCAAGCACAGGCCGATGAGGTGGAGCTATACGAAGCCGCCTATGCAGCTCGCCTGCCGGTGATGGTCAAAGGGCCTACAGGTTGCGGTAAATCGCGTTTCATTGAGTATATGGCATGGAAACTGGACAGGCCGTTAATTACTGTGGCTTGCAACGAGGATATGACCGCATCTGACCTTGTCGGCCGATACCTGCTTGATGCCAACGGTACCCGCTGGCTGGACGGGCCGTTGACGACAGCAGCCCGCATTGGGGCTATTTGTTATCTTGATGAGATAGTGGAGGCACGTCAGGACACAACGGTTGTGATTCATCCCTTGACCGACCATCGCCGCACGCTGCCGCTCGACAAGAAGGGCGAGTTGATTGAAGCACATGCGGATTTCCAGCTGGTGATTTCGTACAACCCCGGTTACCAGAGCCTGATGAAGGATCTGAAACAGTCCACCAAGCAGCGATTCACCGGCTTTGATTTTGATTATGCCGACGAATCTCTTGAGGCCGGGATTCTGGCCAAGGAAACCGGCGTTAAAAAGGACGTCGCCGAAAAGCTTGTGAAGGTTGGTGTTGCGGCGCGTAACCTGAAAGGACATGGGCTAGATGAAGGAATTTCGACCCGTCTGCTCGTCTATGCAGCTACTTTGATTAACGGAGGTATTGATCCGAAGGCGGCCAGCCGTATGGCACTGGTTCGTCCAATTACGGATGATCTCGATATTCGCGACACGCTTGATCACGCTATTGATGCAACCTTTGGGGAATAACGGACAAGGTCTGGCCAGGGGTTACTGATCAAAGATGCCTGAAATCTCAAGAAGCACTGAACTGGAAATGTTCTGGCAGCGATTGGGTTGCAAGTTTGCTCAGGTTGATCAGGTCTTTGATGATTGCATGGTGGAAGCCAAGGCTCTGCTTTCATCTGAAGGGCTGGTCAGTTACGTTGAGAATGCTGGTTTCCTGGGCAAGCTGGGCCGAGGCCCGGAGCCGGTTCTGGTCTATCTGGAAGAGGCGCCGGGTGTTGCTTCCGTGGTAGGTGAGCAGGCGCTGGTAGATATGCGAGAGCATGCCCACTACATGTCCACGCACACCAACTTCAAGGCAATGGTTCCCTATCTGCAGACGATCGGGGCTGCAACACGGCGCTTGCAAACCTATGAACTGTTCAAAAAGTATAATGACATTGTCATTGATATGCTGGACCGTACTTCTGTTTCGGTTCATGGGCATCACACGACGTTTCCGAGTCCGGGGCTTGAAGATTTGTTGAATCAGGCTCCGCGCCTGTTGGTTGAACTTTCACTCGAAGGTTTCAAAAACTGGGTTGATTACGGTATTAACTACTATAGCAAGCATCCTGGTCGTCAGGTCGACTATTTTAGTTTTCAGTCACCGGACTCACATGCCGTGATGCAGAGGGAACGGCATGGCACATTGCTCATCGATCATGAGCGCAAGCTTGACCACTACCTGCGCAGCTTGTGGGATGATCATGATTATCTTGTGCCGTATTCACTGGCTTTCGATGAGTTGCGCAAACCTACGCCCTATTTTGATGATCTGGGCATCCGTATCCCCGATGTTTACGATGATGACCGAGGCGTCTCCGGTATTGATCGTTATCGCGCCGCACTGGCTCATATGGCTGCACACCGCCGCTGGAGCCAGAAGATGGTCGTGGATAACTGGAGTCCGTTCCAGCGCATTGCAGTTGAGACCTTTGAGGACTCCCGTGTTGAGTATCTGGCCATGCAACGCTATCCAGGTTTGCGAAAGCTTTTTCTTGCCCTGCATCCGATCCCTGATGAGAAGGCATTGGGACTGGAAGGTGTCTCCCTGATCAATTTGCGCCTGGCTATGGTTTCCAGAGCGATTCTTGACCCCGACTACCAGTATGAAAATGAAGATGTTCGTGAATTTGTCGGACGCTTCTTTGATGAGATGAAAAAAGGTGAGTCGACCAGTGAAGATGTGGCCATGATCGCTCTCTCTTTTATCGGCCGAACCCGCAAGCAGTCTGATGCCCTGCCAAACACCTATTTCGAGAATACAGAGGTGGATTACCGTGATGATAACCGGCACCTCTGGATATATATCGAGCAGGGGGATGATGAAGACACAACCTTTGAACATCTCGACCAGAGGCAAAAGGAAGATGAAGAGCTGAAAGGCTTGCCCCCCCGGCATTACCATGAATGGGATTACAACTCTGCCCACTATCGTCCGGACTGGGTAAGTGTCTATGAATCACTGCACCCTCGCGGCAATGCATCGAAAATCGATAAGTTACTTGAGAAACACCGTGCGCTGGCCAAGCGCCTTAAGGCGATGCTCGATATGCTTAAGCCTCAGGATAAGGTGCGTATTCGTTACCAGGAAGAAGGCTCCGAACTAGACCTGGATGTGGCAATACGTTCATTGATCGATTTTAAGGGGGGAGCAACGCCTGATCCACGCATTAACATGTCTCACCGTACTGACGGGCGTGATGTAGCAGTGATGCTGCTGCTCGACTTGTCACAATCACTGAATGAAAAAGCAGAGGGCTGCAATCAAACCATTCTGGAACTTTCTCAGGAGGCAGTGTCATTGCTGGCCTGGGCGATTGACCAGGTAGGTGATAAATTCGCGATAGCAGGGTTCCACTCCAATACACGCCACGATGTCCGTTATTTTCATGTGAAAGGGTATAACGAATCATGGGATGATGAAGTGAAGGCACGACTGGCTGCAATGGAACCCGGTTTCTCAACACGAATGGGCGGGGCCATGCGTCATGCAGCGCACTATCTGAAGGCACAGCAGGCTGATAAACAGTTGATGTTGGTGCTCACCGATGGTGAACCTGCAGATATCGATGTCGATGATCAGCAATTGTTGATTCAGGATGCGCACAAGGCAGTGAAAGAGCTGGATCAGGATGGTATCTACACCTACTGCATCAACCTCGATCCGAAGGCGGATGAATATGTTGCTGATATCTTTGGCCGACAGTATACCATCATTGACCACGTGGATCGTTTACCTGAAAGACTGCCCGAGCTTTTTATCAGTCTGACGAAATAATTAAATTTCAAAAGTATGTACAGGGAAACAAGGGCAAGGTATATATCCATGAAGATTTCGGCCTAGGAGAGGCATGTGTTTAACAGTTTAAGTGAAAAATTAGGGCGATTGGCAGATCGCCTGCGCGGGACCGCGCATATTTCTGATGCGGATCTGGACAAAATCTTGCGTGAATTGCGTCTCACCCTGCTGGAAGCGGATGTAGCCTTGCCGGTGGTTCGCCATTTGCTGGATCTCATGCGAGAGCGTGCCGCCGGGGCGGAAGTTGCCAAAAGCCTCAAGCCGGGCCAGGTCATTGTTAAAATTCTGCATGATGCCCTTGTTGAAATTCTAGGAAAAGAACAACGTCAGCTGGATACATCCGGTATCCCGACTGTGATTTTGCTCGCTGGCCTTCAGGGTGCAGGAAAAACCACAACTGCCGGGAAGCTGGCCCGTTACCTGACGGCCCGGGGAAAGAAGGTAGCTCTTACCAGTGTGGATGCTACTCGCCCCGCTGCGCGTGAGCAGTTACAGATTCTGGCCGATCAGGTGAACGTTCCTTATATGGAGGGCAGGGGTTCAACAGCTGTTGCCATGGCCACTTCGGCTCTGGATGAGACACGCCGCCAGGGTTTACATGTGCTTATTCTGGACACGGCCGGACGTCAGGTAGTGGACGAGGCTTTGATGACGGAAATCTCCGGCGTCTCCAGGGCTGTTCAGGCAAATGAACGCTTGATTGTGCTTGATGCCATGACCGGTCAGACTGCTCTGACGATTGCAGAACAGTTTCATGCTGCCCTTGATCTCAGCGGTAGCATTCTGACCAAGGCGGATGCGGAAGCCCGTGGAGGTGCTGCACTTTCTCTGGCTCATAGCACAGGTGTGCCTGTACGTTTTCTGGGAGTCGGCGAGAAAATCGGGGCCCTGGAAGTTTTTGATCCGAAACGCATGGCCGGGCGTATTCTTGGTCAGGGCGACATTGTTGGCCTTGTTGAAAAAGTTCAGGAACATGTTGATGTCAAAGAAGCGAAAAAGCTTGCGAAAAAGGCCGGGCGCGTTGGTTTTGACCTGATGGACTTTGCCAACCAGCTTGGACAAATGCAAAAGATGGGCGGAATGGGTGAGATGCTGAAAATGCTTCCCGGCATGCGCCTGCCTGAAAAGGCACTGGCCGAAGTTGATGAGAAGCCACTCAAACAGATGCAGGCCATTGTCTTTTCAATGACGCAAAAAGAGCGGCGCTATCCGAAAACCCTCAATGGCAGTCGCAAACGCAGGATTGCTGCCGGCAGCGGCACCTCCGTTCAACAGGTCAATCAGATGCTCAAACAATTTACCCAGATGCAGAGAATGATGAAAAAAATGAAGGGTTCCAAAGGCAAGCGCATGATGGCCCAGCTGGCCGGAAAATTTGGTGGCATGGGGGGAATGCCCGGCATGCCGAAGATGTAAGCTTTATCCGACAGAAAGCCTGCATGGTTTTCGACTGTGGATTTTTTGTGGTGATAACGGTCACTTTATACTGAGAAAAAACCGGCAAAATCTTCCTGTCTTTAAACAGGGAGTAATAATTGGCCAATTTTAATACACATATATCAGTTGCATCCGGTGTCAGCCTGGCAGCCTCAAGCGCACTTCTGGGTGCGAATATCGCCTCACCAAAACATATCCTGGCCTGTTTTTCTCTGGGTATCGTTGGCGGTATTTTACCGGATATCGATTCGGATCACTCAACTACAGTCAAGTTCATGTTCAATATCCTTGCCATTGTGTTGACGTTTTCCACCCTGTTCGGATTTGTGGGTCATTACTCTATTGCCGAGTTGCTTATCGTCAGCCTGGCAGCTTTCCTGATAGTCAGATACGGAATCTACCAGGTTTTCATGAAGTGGACGGCACATCGCGGAATCTTTCATTCTATTCCGGCTGCATTTCTTTTTTCACTGTTGACCGTGTTTTTGTCACTTTATGTTTTTAAGATGGAAGATATACCTGCCTGGCTTTGTGGTTTCTTCCTCCTGATTGGTTATTTAACGCATCTTAGCCTGGATGAAATGTATAGCGTGGATTTCTCCAACTCTGTATTAAAGGAATCATTCGGAACCGCCCTGAAGTTTTTTAACCCGAAGGAGTTAAGGTCCTACTTCTTATTATATGCAACGATTGTAGCCCTGATGGTCTCCATCCCCGGCCCTCAGAACACGCTGGACAAGTTCGGGCAGGCCTGGGTTAGAAACAATGTTGAGCAACGCCTGACACCACAGAACGGCTGGTTTGAGGAGGTGCAGGATTTGTTCAGGGAGCACAAAGAGAGCGGCACGGGCTAATATATTCGTCGCTGTCAGGCTTGGCACAAACAGCGTCAGTTTTAATAGCACAACAAACAATGAATTTACAGCACTATAGGGCCACAACCCAATCAATTCGGGATACGATAATCTCAAGGGCTCATCTCGGGCCATTACTTTCTGAATTATGACTTTTCGAAATAACGCGCAACTTCGAGACCGTCGAAATCAGAGTCCTGCGTCCATAACCAGGCATTGTGGATGCGCGAGCATTTGAAAGGTTTATAACGCAGACCCCGGGCACATAAAGCGCAAGCTGGCGGAAGTCACGCGTATTCGTAGGATGGCAGCGCGAGGTGAATATGGATATTGGGAAACAGCTGAAGCTATTGAGCCGGGGGGCTGTAGAAATTCTTCCGCACGGCGGTTTGGAGAAGAAGCTTGTCGATTCTGCAAAGAAAGGCAGACCACTCAGGGTAAAGGCAGGTTTTGATCCGACAGCTCCCGACCTGCATCTGGGCCACACTGTGTTATTGGAAAAGCTTCGTCAATTTCAGGTTTGCGGGCACCAGGTGGTATTTCTGATTGGTGATTTTACCGGCATGATCGGCGACCCCTCCGGCAAGAATGAGACACGTCCGCCTTTGACGCGCGAAGAAGTGCTGGAAAACTCTGAAACCTATAAACAACAGGTGTTCAAGGTTCTTGACCCGGCCAGGACGGAAATCCGTTTTAACTCCGAGTGGCTTTCAGAACTCGGTACTGCCGATCTGGTTCGCATTGCGGCCAAGGCTACTGTGGCCCGTATGCTGGAGCGGGATGATTTCGAGAAGCGTTACAAGGGCGGTCAGGCCATCGCTATTCACGAGTTTCTCTACCCGCTGATTCAGGGTTATGACTCCGTAGCTCTGGAGGCGGATGTGGAACTGGGGGGGAATGACCAGAAATTTAATTTACTGATGGGTCGTCAACTCCAGCAGGCCTACGGAAAATCACCACAGATCATACTTACTATGCCACTACTCGAAGGGCTGGATGGCGTTAACAAAATGTCCAAGTCCCTGCACAACTATGTCGGGGTGACAGAGTGTCCAAAGGATCAGTTTGGCAAGCTGTTGTCCATCTCCGATGAGCTGATGTGGACCTATTTCCAGTTGCTTACGGATGAGGATGTCAACGAACGTAAGACTATGCATCCCATGGATGCCAAGAAGCAGCTTGCAACGATCATTGTGGATAGGTTTCATGGTGAAGGTGAGGGGCAAAAAGCCAGAGCAGAGTTCGAGCGGGTTTTTTCCCAGCGGAACCTTCCTTCTGATATTCCCGGCAAGACCCTTGATGCTGACGACGGCAAGCTGTGGATTGCTCATGCCCTCACGCAGGCCGGACTTACGCAGAGCAATGGCGAAGCTATCCGGCTAATCAGGCAGGGAGCACTGTCCATTGATGGTGAGAAAATAAACGACAAAGACTTTCAGCTTCAAGCTGGAGGCCCGTACGTGATAAAGCTCGGCAAACGACGTTTTTTGCACCTTAACGTACGCTCCTGAATCGAAGTAAAACATGGTATGAAAGGGGCATAGCATCAAACAGAAAGTTCTATTTCTCTGTACAGGTAATGCCTGCCGCTCTCAGATGGCCGAAGGCTGGCTTAAATATCTGGGGGGTGACCGTTTTGAAGTCTATTCGGCAGGTATAGTTGCACATGGCAAGAATCCCCGTGCTATTGCAGTAATGCAAGAGGCTGGTGTTGATATTAGCGGGCAGAAGTCCGAACAGTTGGATCCAATATTGCTCAAAAACATCGATTTTCTAATCACGGTATGCGGCAATGCGGATAAGTCCTGTCCGGCAATTCCTACCAGTTGTGAAAAACAACATTGGCCATTTGAAGACCCTGCTAAAGAGATCGGAACTGAAGAGGAAATCATGGCTGAATTTTGTCGGATAAGAGACCAGATCCGTAACAGAATTGAGGCGTTTGTTGATGAGTGATTACTGAATATGTCTTCGTGGATTCAACTTCTAGGTAATGATAAAGGCTTAAGGTAGTGGGACAGGCGGATCAGAGGCAGGCCCATCAGAGCGGTGGGGTCTTCGCCTTCAAGACGTTCAAAAAGGCTTATGCCAAGTCCCTCAATCTTAAAGCTGCCGGCGCAGTCCAGAGGCATTTCCAGGCGAACATAGGTCTTGATTTCTGTTCTGGAAAGTTTGCGGAAGTGTACGCGGAAGGGGATCTCTTCATAATATTCATGGCTTCCGCTCAGAACCGCCAGCCCGGTGAGAAAATCTACAGAACTGCCCGACAGACGTAATAACTGTTTACATGCTTTGGCCTCTGTGCCGGGTTTACCCAAGGCTTTGCCGTCACAGACAGCAAGTTGATCGGAAGCGATCACAATACAGCCTGGTCGTGCTTGTAATACAGAATAGGCTTTGCCCAGCGTATTCAGACGGACAACCCGGGAGGCAGGAAACTTGTCGGCAGGTATTTCTGTATAGTCAGGTGTTATGATTTTAAATGGGAGGCAAAGCCTTCTTAGAAGGCTGGCACGGTAAGGGGAGGTAGAGGCCAGAATCAGATCAGTCACTGCCTGGTTCATCATGAGTTTTGGCAGGTTATTTTTCCCCTTCAGTCGGGGCATACCCGCCTTTGATTCGATATTCATCACCGGCCCATTTTCCCAAGTCGATGAGCTTGCAGCGCTCGCTGCAAAACGGGAAATATGGCTCGTTCCTTTTGGCTTCTTTACGACAGGCAGGGCACAAATTCTTTTCCATCATAGCATTTTTTCAGACTACGGGTACAAGCATCATGGCATAGGGAATGCTCATTGTGGCACTGCAGGGTGAGCTGCCCGGTCGCCAGTGTTGAAAACGGAGTTGAGCCATAAATCGATTGCGCGATATATCAGGTACAATGCCCGTCTGCACGACAGAAGGATCAAGTCCTATCACGAGCAGGCCAAAGCTGGCGTCCCGATCCAGCTGTATTTGATCATTACCTTCATCGGCTCGACACCACTTCCAGTCAACAAAGTTATGTAACATGGTGTCGAGTCCGGTTACTGCACTATGCAGTGGTTTCAGTCCTTCCTGCAATGCCTGACGGCGCTCGATATCACCCATCCACAGGGTTGAAAGTGCTTGAGGAAGACAGGGTTTATGGGCCAGCCAGTCCTGCTTTTTCAGGGCGTTCAGGTAGGCACAGATAAGTGAGTCCTGGGCCAGAAAGCGATTTGCTTCGCCCAGTCCCTGTTCAAGGTGGCTAATGTACATATTAATATCGGTAGTGGAACGACGAATGGCACTGGCATATCGCGGGTGCTCTGAGGCAATGTCCTGCAGATATGTTTGTACCGAGGCAAGCAGGCCCTGCACCTCTTGCAGCGCCGGTTTTCTGCCCTGCTCACCTAGCAGGGAAGCTCGTACATCAACCGCTGCCAACAGCCAGGATACTGCCTGTTCTTCATGTTCGGCCTGAGACAGGGCGGATAAACCGTCCCGCAGTTGAAGAAAGGCATGAGCTCTTTCAGACAGTGGAAAGGCAAACCTTACCAGATTGCTCGTGTTCTTATCTTCGCTAATAGCTTATCTCCCCTATACGCCCGCAGCTTGGAGCGGGCAGCGGGAATCGAACCCGCGTCTCCAGCTTGGGAAGCTGGGGTAATAGCCATTATACGATGCCCGCTCTGAAAAATGAAAGCTAGATATCTGTTTGGCAGAATCAAGGTATTGCTTTTTTTTGGGATTATTCAGCAAACATTTGAAATGTGCTCTGGTAAAGGTGGTAAGTGGAGCACGCTTACCGCTATTCTTCGGCATGGTTCCGACAAAGTCCCTTCATCATATTCGGTTGTTTTATGCCAGTTATTTCGGTGGGATGGGCCTACTTCTGCCCTTTTTCCCTGTTTACCTGTCGGAAAAGGGTTTTGATATTAGCATGATCGGTATTTTTACCGGCCTGCTTGCCATTGCCAAGGTTGTTTCTCCTCCCTTAACCGGTCGTGCTCTGGACCACAAGGCTGGTAATCGAGCCACTTTTATTAGTCTGGCTACACTGGCTGCTGCATTGTTGATGTTGCTCATGCCCGGGGTGGACAAGCCGATGTTACTTTTCTTTCTGATCTTTGGGTTCGGCTTGCTATGGTCAGCTGTGTTACCTCTAACCGATGGTCTAAGTGTAGCTGTTTCTGAAGCCGCATTGGCCGACTACGGAAGCCTGAGAGTATGGGGGTCGATCGGATTTGTTGTTTGCACCCTGCTCGGCGGAGGTTTGCTGGCAGATACATCCATGTCTACTTTTCCTTACTATATGACGGCACTTCTTTTGCTGACAGCGTATGCCGCTGTTGGATTCCCCGCTTATGAAGAGGTATCGAAAGAGACAGGCCATATTCGATCGCAATTTTCCACGCCGTTCATTATCCTTCTTGCGGCGGCCTTTCTCATGCAGTTCTCGCATGGGGCCTATTACGGATTTTTTAGTCTGTATCTTTTGGATATTGGCTATTCCGGTTGGCAGCTTGGTTCCTTCTGGACACTTGGCGTGCTGGCAGAGATTGTGCTGATGTGGGGATGGTCACGCCCATTACAACAGGCAGCGCCGGGCTGGGTTCTTGGCTCATGTTTCTTTCTGGCTGCATTACGCTGGCTGGGAATTGGCCTGGCAGAGGCCTGGTGGGTGCTGGCGGCAATGCAATTGATGCACGCGGCAAGCTTCGCGGCTTTTCACATCACAGCAGTTACCTGGGTTCGGCGTCTTGCACCGGAACAGAAGCAAGCTTCTGCCCAGGGCTGGTATTCCGCCTGTGGTTTTGGATTGGGCCTTACGGTGGGGGTGGTATCATGTGGTGTGATTGCCGAACGATTTGGATTTGATGCGGCGTTTTTTGTTTGTGCCTTTATTGCCATGATCGGTATTGGTATTGCAGTGTTGTTATCCAGAAGTCTGGCGGACGTATGAGAAATCTATTGCGCGGTGGTAGCAGCGGTTTCATCAATCAGTGTTTCCATGCGACTCAACAGTAGCAGCAACAGCATGCGATCCGCTTTACCATCTGTAGCAAGCTGAATTTTAAGTTGCTGGATATTTTCCCAATATCTGTGTGATCCCCACAGTTTTTTTCCTGCCGCAAGTTTGTGTTTGCCTGGTAACTTGAGCAATTGTTGGGTGGCGCGGTTTTTCAGGAGGCACAGTCGGTGCAGCCAATCACGGCGCAGTTCGTGCGCCGGTTCGTCTCCCCAGGCAGGTGTTCTGAGCCTGGTTTCCGCTTCTTCAAATGGCAGGTAATGCAAGCAAATCTGATGGGCTCTCAGACAGACGATAATGGGCAGGTTTAGAGATGAACTTGCGTGTACCGCTACGCCGGCCATAGCAAGTTCCGGTATTGTAGACATGTCAGTAGCAAGCCATTCATCCATGCCTGCGTCCTTTGCCTCCCGCAAGATATCCGGGTGTTGGCCTGTCTTCATACTATCGTACGGGCTTTCACCAATGCTACGGCGGTAGCGGCGGAACTGGCGGCGTTGTTTTAGCATCCAAGCTTTGTCCATCTGATCGACCGGACAAAGGCGTAATATGTCTTCGGCAAAGTGAATGATACTATCCTGGAGTATGCGCTGAAGCTGGCAGGCTATGGACATGCTGCCAGCCTGCTTCCAGATTCCAGTCCTGAGGGGTTCACCATCAAGGATAAATTCAGATAAGAGGAGTGCCTGCGCGATACGGGCATGCGTCGCATCAACCAGGCCACGCAGATACTGGAGACTGTTCAGGCCAAAATTGTTTATCAGATAGTTTGCGGTGACAGTATGCGTGATTTCATCGGCAAGAGGGTGAGAATGGATTGAGGGGGAATAGCGCTGTTGAATTCGTCTGGGGAAATAGGAAAACAGCATATCCTTACGAAAACAGCTGTTACCCGCGAAATTGTCAGTTGCCAGAGCGGAGTGAATACAATTTTTCTCATGCCCCAGTAGGACGGCAAGCTGTGGTCTTAGCCCAAGGGTGCCATCCTGTTCCATTCCC
>JBHHTX010000027.1:0-15978 GCA_046753585.1 Mariprofundaceae bacterium | reverse complement strand
AGCCTACTTTCACTCAATGGAGACAAACCGGCAGCGACAAGGGCTTCAATTGCCTCGTTCTCACACACAGTGTCCCGCACATAATCAATGACTTTATCGCCCCTGATAATACGGACTGACTCGACTTCTGCGGGGAAAGACGTCTGCTTGCCATCATAATCAAATAATAACTCAACCACATGACAGTGATCGGGGGTGTTATAACCCCAACGCTTTGACAATCGGCTTGATTTAAGCCTGACAACCGGAACCGGCCTGACATGACAAAATTCATGTGCCAGATGCACAGGTGCCGGCACACCTTCCGGCAACTGCTGAGTCACCGACTCGATCACCTCATCGGAACAGTCCAGTTTAACAGCGGGAATATTCAGCAGAATCTCCGCAATATCTGCATCTTGCCCACTGTCCACAGGCCCACATGTATTTGACTTCGTATCAATATACCAGGGTGGTAATGTTGGCACGATGATTTCTGCATCACCTGCCAGTAACGTCAGATGCTGATCCCCCCGTCTACTTAGCTCCCACCGCCATTCACCGCTGCGCCTGTCTTGCCGCTTCAACGCCGGCGCATCTATACTCTGCCAATAGCAACGCTCACTCTCTATAATCCGTTTGAGGATACCTAAACCTTCCATCCCCTTGATTCGGTAACCATGCATGGAAGACAGCGAACGATCTGTTGCTACTTCCCTGAGTATTTTTTCATCGCTTGCCAGCACGAACTGGGCCGGGGCATAGGTTAAAATACTGGCGGGGTCGTAGGGCTGAGCCTTGCCATAAACACCCGATTTCAGAATCCGGGCCGACATAAAATTCAGACGCACATTTCTATCATCATCCGGTTCCAGAATAAAAAGTAAGCGCTGTTTGACTGTATCCGGATAATCCGTGAAAGCAGGCCTTTCAACTTTACCCTTGCCCATCATACCCAGCCAGTGATGAAAGGCCTGCGGCACGGGAACATCCGACTCCGTATCAAATAAATTGTTCTGCTTCCTTTCTGCCAGAATGGCATGCAACACAGCGGCGACATGTCTGCAATCGTGTTGACTTGAACATGTGCACTTGCTTTTCATGCGTTGCCCGGACAAGTGGCGGATAAGAACACTGTACGACTGCTGATTCGTGTCCATGACTGCTCCCAGAACAAGAGAACCGCCCTCATTCACCTGGGTATCAAGAACCCTATGCTGCCGGGAAAGCGACTTGCCCCTTGCTGCACATTTCTCGCCTACCCATTGCCCGATCAGTTCTTCCGTAATTTCCGGAAAATCATGCGTTTTCATTATAATCTCTGACTTTCCCCCGATCAGCTTGAGCAGCTACGCGAAATTTGCATTCCTGATGGCAACCATAATCACAAAAAAACAAATGCTATTGAATTCGTTCAACTCCGTCGGGCGTGGCCATGAGGACAATATCTGCCCCCTGCCGGGCAAAGATACCATTGGTAACCACACCCGGGATCTGGTTGAGGTGTTCTTCCATAGCCATCGGGTCAGTGACAGTCAGTCCATGTACATCCAGGATTTCATTGCCATTATCAGTGAGATAAGCCTCTCGCAGCCTTGGTTCGCCGCCAAGCTTGCGTACTGCCAATGCCACCAACTCACGGGCCATAGGAATGACCTCAACGGGAAGCGGGAAAGCGCCCAGTGCTGCAACCCTCTTTGATTCATCCACAATGCAGACAAATTGTCTGGAAGCAGCAGCCACGATCTTTTCACGTGTCAAGGCCCCGCCTCCACCTTTGGTGAGATACTTGCTCGAATCAAACTCATCGGCTCCATCCACATACACGGACAGCTCTTCTGTCTGATTCAAGGCATTGTTCAGATCCAATACCGGAATACCATGACCCTGAAGGCGTTCCGCAGAGGCTTCAGAACTCGCCACCGCGCCTTTAACAGGTTCTTTCATCGTAGCCAGGGCATCTATGAACATATTGGCCGTAGAGCCCGTTCCCACTCCGATAATCGTATTTGGTTCCACATATTCCAGAGCAGCCTCAGCTACCAGCTGTTTCATTTCATCTTGTGTCATTTCTTCTCTCCTCAATCACCGATATAGATCACGTCCAAAAAGTCTGAATGTACAGGCTCTGTCTACAGGTTAGGCTAAGGCCATGCAGCAAATAGATATTATTCTGAGCATTTTGCTCGTGGCCGGTTTGGGTCAAATCGTCTGGCTCGTCGTTATGCTATACCGTCGTAGGCCTCAGGCTAAGCTATTGGCTAACCCGCTGCCACCACTTATGGCGATATGGGTGCTATTCTGGCCTCTGTATCAGACGAACTGGGCCATTTTTGTCGGCATGGCCTTTCTTTTCCTGTTCTTCACTCTGGCAGTCCGCTTGCGTCACCCCTTTTTCAGAGACTTGCAGCTTGCCCTGTCCCTGCAGAAAGTTGGACTCGTATCGTTGTCCTCATTTGGTATTGGTCTATTCTTGTCTGCGGCCCTGTTTCAGAATATTCCTGAATTTGGCCTGGCCACTGCCTTGGCCATCAGCCTGGCACTGCCTGCGGTACAATGGCTGGAGAATGCAGAGATTGGCTCAAAACTTGGCTTTCCTGCCGACCCGAATCAGACGCTAACAAGTCATTTATCCTTGATTGTTATCACCGCACTGGTCACTGCCTTCGCCCTGAAAGTATATCATGGCCTTTCCTGGGAAGATGGCATTCTCTCTGCTTTATTAACAGGATTGGCAGCTTCTCTGAGCCGCACGATGACAAGAAAACAATGGCAACCTCTAAGCCTCGTTGCTGCGATGTCACTCATGCTGTGGATTTTATGAGTCTGGAAAAGCTGATTCGACAAACCCTGGCAGAAGACCGGACTGACCGTGATCTTACCTGTCTGGCAACCGTCCCATCCGATTTGTCAGGTCGGGCAGAGATTACAGCCAAGGAAGCGGGAGTTATTTCCGGTATCGACGTTGCCCGGACGGTGTTCACACTCGTTGATAAAAATATCGAACAGAACTGGAAAATGATAAATGGCACAATGGTAAAGCCCGGTGACGTGATTGGCCTCCTCCAGGGTAAACTTCGCTCAATTCTTACGGCGGAGCGAACGGCGTTGAATTTTCTGCAACACCTTTCAGGTATAGCCACATCAACCCATTCATTTTGCCGGGAAGTACGAAATTATGACTGCCTCATAGCAGATACCCGTAAAACAGCACCGGGTCTGAGACAGCTAGAGAAACGGGCTGTCAAACATGGTGGCGGAGTGAACCACCGTATCGATCTAGCTGATGGTATGTTGATTAAGGAGAATCATATTATGGCGGCAGGATCACTTAAAAAGGCTATTCTTGCCTGTCGCCGCATTTCCGATGTCCGGCTTGAAGTAGAATGTGAAACACTGGAAGAAGTACGGGAAGCCATCGCCTGCAAGCCCGATATGATCCTGCTCGACAATATGTCTGTTGAACAAGTAGAAGCGGCACACAATCTGGTGCCGGAAAGCATTGTTCTGGAGGCCTCCGGCGGCATCACTATTGACAATGCCGGGCGCTATGCTGAAACCGGTGTAGACAGACTGGCCATTGGTGCCATTACCCATTCCGCTTCCGCACTTGATATTAGCTTACTGGTCAAGGAAGCATGAAACAGGCTGATGCCTCGTGTCCGGAGTGGAAAGAAGATGAGCTTCCGCTCAACCCTTCGCTTATTAAAGCAAGATTGAAAACAATGCTTCTGGGGCAGGAATGTCTGATGCCTGATGAGGTGGACTCAACCAATCTGGAGATCATGCGTCTGGCCCGCCAGGGTGCTGAGGAGGGCCTTGTTATTATTGCAAAACGACAAAGGCATGGCCGGGGCAGAATGGGCAGACATTGGCATGCCTTCGGCGAGGAGTCCCTGGCCATGTCCGTATTGCTGCGTCCGAATGTCTCTCCCGATCAGGCCTCCCGGCTCAGCCTTGTGGCCGCAGTCGGCGTACATGATGCCCTTTCTGCATTTGCTCCAAAAGTTCGTATTAAATGGCCGAACGACATTCTTTTCGGCGGAAAAAAACTGGCTGGGATACTTACGGAGATGCAGTCCGAAGCTGGAAAAGTTCAGGCCATTGCTGTCGGAATCGGTATCAATCTGGCTCCCCCTTTAAGTGGCTGGCCAGAAGAGATTAAGCATCAGGCTACTGACCTTGGCAGCGCCTCCGGCTTACGAGCTTCACGGCTGGAAGTTGCCCTTCAGGCAATATCATGCCTGGAAAATGTCTACATGACATACCTTCAACAGGGCTTCGTATCAATCCGGGAACGCTGGTGGCAGGCTCACGCAGCCAGTGGCAAACCTGTTCACGTCCATGATGGAACAACATACATCAGAGGCATTGCCAGGAAACTTGATGACAATGGCATGCTCATCATTGAAACTGAAACCGGCCTGCAACGTATTGTCGCCGGCGATCTGGAGATTGTGTAGTGAATTCAATACTGGCGGCAGATATCGGTAATACTCAAATGGTTTTCGGCCTGTCTGAGGGTGCTGATTTATTGTACAAATGGCGGGTTTCAAGCGCGCGTCCCATAACCTCGGACGAACTAGCCTGGCAACTGCGTGGGTTGTTTGTTCAAAACCAGCTTGACCCTGCCATGGTCAGCAAGGTTATTGCAGCAAGCGTTGTGCCCAATCTTGACGCTATATTTTCCGATGCCTGCCAGCATGTGTTTGGCCTCGGCGCTGCCTTTGTCGGCTCACCGCAGGTCAAAACCGGAATGGCTGTTGATTATAAGAACCCCAGGGAAGTCGGTGCTGACCGGATTTGCAATGCGGTTGCAGCTGAAGAAATGTTCGGCGCACCGGTCATTGTTGTAGATTGTGGAACCGCTACAACATTCGATATCGTATCCAAAGACAGCCATTATGCCGGAGGGCTGATCCTTCCGGGCATGCAGGTTGGACTGGAGGCACTGTGTGATCGTGCAGCCAAATTACCGGCTGTGCCCTTCAAGCGAATTCATACACTGGTCGGCAGAGACACAATCAGCAGCATTCAGGCCGGGGCTTACTGGTCTACCGTAGATGGCCTGTCGGGTATCATCCAGCGGCTTCGCTCCCAGCCCGGTTATGCTGATGCTACCATTGTTGCTACCGGTGGTTATGCCAGCATCATCAGGCAGGAGATCACCGCTATCGATCATCTGGAACCTGATTTAACACTTAAAGGACTATTGCTGCTGGCAAACCGGAATTAGGGAAGTGCTACCACCTAGCCATCCGGGTTTACCCGTTCTGACCATGCTGATCTGGCTTGGATGTTTTCTTCCTGTAACTATCTGGAGTCCGGACAGAATTCAGACAGCTATAGCTCAGGAGGTTCAGAAACCCGGCAAGTGGTACGTCGTTACCCGGGCATTTATGCTGAAGCAGGGAGCAGAAGATATCCGCAAGCGATTGCTTGAAACAGGGTATACTCCCGAGCTTATAATCAGAAAAGAAAAGACTACGCTCTATGCTTTTGATGACAAACGAACGTTCCGACAACGCCGGCAAGCCAAGCTGGCAATAGTCGAGTGGGAAAAACACGGGGTGAAAGCTGCAATACTGCCGGAAGCTTCCGGCTTCAGAGTCAGCCTTGGCCGTTACCTCATCCCCGGTTATGCCAAGGAATTTGAAAATCGTCTGACATTGACCGGGATACCATTCTCTTTACAGATGCAGGAAACAGAAATCCCGACATACCGCTATTCTTTCCAGTTTTCGACACGGGAAAAAGCTGAACAAAACTGGCAGACAGTGAATGAAATCGGTGCCACTGATCCGACCTTAATGGATGAGAAGCGCATGCGATTGATGTTTGGGAAGATGTATTCAGCTGATTGATAAAACAGGGGGATAAAAATACGCTAAACCTCCGCTTTTTCGCCTTCTCCCCAGAAAAATTAGCGGCAATCTGAACAGCTACATATTGTTGAACAGGGTTGAATACTACCATGTATAGAGGGGATAAATCAGAAGTCAGAGACCATATATGTGCCCGAATTTCATAAAAAGGGAAGCGTCCCCTTTATAATACTATAGCGGCTGCTGTTTTCCACATTAATACTCCTTTTGCTCATTTATTCGGCGTCGCCGGTTCCCTCATTGTGCGCAAATTCCACCCCGGACAGCAGCAGCGTCCTCGCCCGGAGCAGCTCATCTGGAGACAGGAGACTGTTGGCTTCGAGAGATCCTTGTCCTTCCAGATAATCAAGGGCCTTTAACCCTTTGGTATCTTTTAGCAAAGGATCCGCCCCATGGTCGAGCAGCAGCCTGATCATCTCCAGGGAGCCGCTGGCGGCTGCATACATCAGGGCTGTTCGGTGGTCATGTTTGAGATCCGGATAATACGTTCCGGAAAGATCCTTTAACGTCACGCTGTTAATATTTGCCCCGTGTTGAATCAGGAATCTTGCAGACTCCACAAGATCATGTTGCGCTGCCGTCATCAGCGGTGTCTTATGGAATATATTTACTTCATTTACACCCATCTGAAAATCTATCTTCACTCGCTCATCATGTGTCAGATTCAGTGTTCTGGAAAAATCAAAGAGATAGCGTAGCACTTCAGTATTCCCTACTGCGATATGGATCAGCGGGTCAATGCCGGCATGTTTGGAACATTTTTTGAAGGGAGCAAGGCTGGCTGTATTCCGGAATTGATCAGAATGAACAAAATCATGGATTTGAGCCAACGGGACGGATTCTATAATAAGTTTTCGTAATGACGCTCCGGGTTTTCCCTTGCCGCATTCGCCTCCAAAAACAAGGTTTGTCAGTCTGACTCTTGCCCCTTGAAGGCTTTCGGTCTCAGGGATGCCTTTTTGCCTGTGATAATATCTTGCGACGGCATCAACCGTTTTCAGATACAGGGCTTTAAATGGAAGGAATACCTTGCGATTACTCAATGACATATAGGACCAGGTTTCGTAGGGAATACCCTGTTTGCGGACATCTCCCACACCTGGCTTGAGCCGTAAATATTCCAGGTCTCTTTCCTGTGCGTGTGAGAGCGTCACCCTGTTGCTGCCGCGATGGTTATCCAGAAAGTCTCCATCCAACTTTGTGGCCATCTCTTTGTACTGTTGTATCAACTCGTCAGGAAACCCGGAAACATGCCCGCGCCCGTACTGGCATCCGGAAACCGGTTGATAGCCGGCACGATTTCCACCATACAATTCGTCAAGAGCCTCCAAAAGTGCCGGGCGTCTGGAAAGAACGCCGCAGGGGATTTCATAAGAAAGAGAAAGGCCCGTCCGGATAACGCCGGAGACAGAACCGTATTGCAAAGTTGCAATCAAAGGCTTGTCAGTACCATCATAGGCATTCAACGGACCGAACATATCGATTGCTGAAGCCAGGTTCCATGGCCCTTCCAGTGAGAAAAGGAAACGGTAAGCCTCGCTTGATCCTTTTTTATTCATGATCTTGTTCAGGGATTCGTCCATAGACTTTAAGCTGTCCAGCGCTGCGGAATTAACTTCATCCGTAATCGCCCTGATCAGCCTGATGTTTTTCCTGGTATGTGTGCGGAAAGCATGCAGAAACAGTGCGTAGTCCATGCGCTCTGTGAGGGTAGAAGAATATTCAAGTATTTTTTCGGCACGATCAGGGTCTGATTCCATAAACATAACCGCTTTCTCATGTTCCAGAGACGGAAGGGATCCAACGTCCTCCCCGGCATAGATTTTTATCAAGGCAAATAAAAAGCTCAGCAGTACAGCAAGAATTATGAAATTGATCGGCGTTAAGGCTGCTTGCCACCGCATATTCATCTTTCATCCTCGCCGCCCTGATCCGCAGCCTGTTCCTCCTCATCAAGAATTCGACAGCATGGAAAAGACAGATCAAAGGGCATCATGGGAGCCGTTAACAGCTCCGGGTGCTGCTTCATTATTTCGTCACTCATTGGCAGAAAAACATATTTCCTCATCCCTCATCTCCGTTACAGGTTTGGTACAGGGAAGGAAGCCGAAGACAACATTAAGGAGGTGGGATGTGACGGCTTCCTCCCCCGTAGAAAGCATTCAAACACATAAAAATGAATAAAGTTTCGGTAAAGGCATGAAGAAGCTATGGTAAAAAATGGAGAACCCGTGGATATGACCAGTTAGTGTTACCATGTATCTCTTTTGGATATAAGCTGGCCGAAACCGGAGAACAATATGCAACAAACCGTCGGCATTGTTGAAGATGACCCGGATCAGCGGGAAAACTATACAGATGCGCTGAAAAAGCGTGGTTACCTTGTCACATGCTACGGGAACAGAGAAGAGGCCCTTAAATCATTCCGGGCATCACTTCCTGACCTGATCATTCTTGACATCATTCTTGACGATGAGGTGGATGGCGGCTTTGATCTGTGCAGGTCCCTGTTGTCCATCTCCCCCGGGCTTCCCGTTATTTTTCTGACGGATCGTGTCGATGAAATTGATCGCATCTCGGGACTTCGCATGGGTGCATGGGACTACATAACGAAACCGGTCTCACTACTGTTTCTGGCTGAAAAGGTCGCGGCCCTTCTAAGAATAGCCGCATCAAGAGAAAGACCGGTTTCAAATGAAGGTGGCAAGCGACACGGTGATCTGGAGATAAATCAAAACACCATGCAGGTGAGCTGGAAAGGATCATGTATGGACCTGACCCTGACAGAGTTCCGTATTCTGGCCGCACTGGTACGAAGGCCGGGGTTTGTATTGACATACGATGCTCTCATGGATGCAACACTTCAATCCATTGTTACTACCAATACAGTGAATACCCATATCCTGCATCTGCGTCGGAAATTCAAAGCCATAGATGATGGATTTGACTGCATTCTCAACGAATACGCTGTTGGATACCGCTGGAACTCGAACAGATGAAAAGCCCCTTTGGAAGACAAGGCCTTAGCTTCAAACTGACAGCCTTCGGCCTGGCCCTCCTGATTATTCCCTGGCTTGGGCTTCGCTACATCCAGGAAATGAAATCGTTCCTCATTGAGGGTCAGAAAGAGGCTTTGCTTATGGCTTCACAAGCTGTTGCCATGGCATTGCATGAACGCGATGATCTTTTTCATCTGTATCCCGGAACTCCGGCATCAGTAGAGGAAACTCTGTTGTATGCACATCCGCTGGAAAAGCCGATACGCATTGACGGTCGGGGAACAGGCTGGTCGGCCTATCGCTCCAGCATGCGCTACTTCAATAAGATACTATTTTCTGATTCGGCCAAACCGGACAATGACCTTAGAATGGGAATTCTAATCGGGCAACGTAAAAACTACCTGAATGTACGGCTGGAGATTCGGGACAATCAGGTTATTTACCGTCATGCGGACTACAGGCGACTGGATAACAGTGACCATATAAGATTATCATTTGTGGATCAGGAAGGTCTGGAGAGACGGTATATCGTAACCGTGTTTCAGCAAGGGGCTACCTCCGCCTTTATAAGCAATGACTGGAAGCATGCGATTACCGGAAGGGATGAAACCCGGATTCTCGGCTACTGGAAAAGCATGGATGGCGGTTACAGTATTGAATTAAGGATACCCATGTCCATGATGGACAGAAAACTGAGGCTCGGATTTGCCGTTGTTGATGTTGATGATCGCCTTAGCCGGGAAATAGCTGCAATAGTTGGAACATACGGGGCATCAGAAAGCCTGAATCCTGTGCTGCTCCGCTCTCCGGAAATGGAACGAATTATCAGAGGACTTGATCGACCCGGAGCGCGAATCTGGATTATCGATCAGGATCGTCGGGTTCGCACTGAAGTGGGAGGATTCCGGCAGAGTAAAGAGTCTGTATCCGAACAGGGACTGTGGGATCAATTTCTGGCATTTGTTCTGCAAAATATCCTGAATCGTCCGATCGCTGCCTTTGTCGATCATGACCCCGGCATCGATGTACGCAATGATGCCATTATTTATTCTGCTCTGGATGGATCTGAAGGTGTGGAACTCCGCTTGTCCACGGATTCCATGGCAGAAATCATCATGGCAGCCTCGCCAATCCGTGTTGGTAACCGTGTGCTGGGGGCAGTTCTGCTTGAACAGTCAACCAACGATATCCTGAGTCTTCAAAGAAAAACATTGGAAAAAGTTATGGGCACTACTCTTCTGGTCTTTTTGGGATTGATAACAGGCCTTTTATTCTTCGCTTTCAGGCAAACCTGGAGAATTCATCGCCTGCGAAGTGAGACACTCCGGGCCATTTCCCATGATGGCAGAGTATTGGAAAAGAAAATTCTTGCGGAAAGCAAGTCCGAGGATGTGATTGGTGACCTTTCCAGGGGAATTTCGATGCTACTTGAACGGCTATCAAGCCATACCTCTTTTCTGGAAAGAATACCCCGAACACTCAAACATGAGATTAACAACCCGCTGAATTCACTCAGCACATCACTTCAGAACCTGGAAGGTGAGATCCCTGAAGTTGCTAAAAGCAAATACATGCAAAGTGCAGATCGTGGAATAAAGCGGCTTGGAAATATTGTGCAGGGGATGACTGACGCAAGCAACCTGGAATCCGCTCTTGCCGGCGAAGAACGGGAAAATTTCGACGTATGCCAACTGCTTAAACGATATGTTGAAAACTGTTCGGCGCGCTACCCTAGCTTTGATTTTCATCTAAGTTCTCCAGACACCCCAATTATAATTTCCGGATCAGGATTCAGGATTGAACAGCTCCTGGACAAGCTTATTGATAATGCCGTGGACTTCAGCGAGGAAGGTAGCCGGATTCTGGTTGAAGCTCAGTCTGAAGGCAGTGAGGCAAGAATTACTATCGCAAACAATGGCCCTCTGTTGCCAGCCGATATTCAGGGCCAACTGTTCGACTCCATGGTTTCAGGCAGAAGTCCGGGCCGGGAAACAAAGCCCCATCTTGGAATAGGCCTATATGTTGTAAGGGTGATAGCTGAACATCATTCCGGGCGTGTGAAAATTCAAAACAAAGAGGATCTCAAGGGTGTTTCAGTCAGTGTGCTTCTTCCCCTTCAGCCCGGGGTTGTTTGACCTTAATGCTGATAAATCCGGTCTTTATCTGGCAGAATATGAGCCGACAACGTCCATAAATCTATCAAAAAGGTAGTCAGCATCATGTGGGCCCGGACTGGCCTCGGGATGATACTGCACGGAAAAAACCGGCCTGTTTTTTACCCTTATCCCCTCTATGGTTCCATCAAACAGGGAGCGATGCGTAACCTCAACATGATCGGGTATATTTTCATCCCGCACGGCAAAACCGTGATTCTGGCTGGTAATCTCGATTTTTCCGGTTTCTTCATCACGTACGGGATGATTACCGCCACGGTGACCAAATTTGAGTTTAAAGGTATTCATGCCAAGGGCCCTTGAAAGCAATTGATGCCCCATACAAATGCCGAAGATCGGCGTATCACTTCTTATCAGTTCGCGAATTGTCTCTGCCGCATAAGCGACAGCGGCAGGATCTCCGGGGCCATTTGACAGAAAAATGCCGTCTGGCTTATGCGATAGAATATCCTCAGCCGATGCATCGACCGGAACGACGGTGACCCTGCAATTCCGGTCAGCAAGTTTACGGAAGATATTTCGTTTACAACCAAAATCAAACGCCACGATATGTCGAATTCCATCGACATCTGCAAAGCGACAGCTCTCAAGATTATAGCTTCCCTGTTTCCAGCTAAAGATATGATTGGTACTGACTTTGCTGACAAGATCACGACCTTCCAGACCGGCCCACGCACGCGCCATATTGATTGCTTCATCCTCAGACATCCCGTCCGAAGCCACAACCCCATTGACAGCACCTTGCAGACGCAAATGACGGGTAAGGGCCCGGGTATCAATGCCGGTGATACCGACAACACCCTGCAATTTCAGATAGGTTTCGAAGTCGGATGAAGCACGATAATTGGAAGTAATCCGGGCTGGCTGTCGAATAACCGCGCCCTTTACACTGGCACCACTTGATTCGACATCAATCTCGTTGCAACCGACATTACCAATATGCGGATAGGTGAAGGTGATGATCTGATCTGTATAGGATGGATCAGTAAGAATTTCCTGATAGCCGGTCATCGATGTATTGAAGCAGACTTCGCCAACCGCATGTCCCGTATGGCCAAATGCATGGCCACGGAAAACCTTGCCATCCGCCAACGCCAGTATTGCACTCCGATACTCTGTCATGTTCACCTCACCGTGCTGGAGGGTACGAAACCATCTCCGGTGTGTCGAGCTTATGCATGCGGGAAAAGCATTCCTCCGGGATCAAGCATTTCGTTTAATTCACTTTCGGGCAGCACACGTTGTTCCAGACAAAGCTGGCGTACTGTTTTGCCTTCGAGGATGGCCTGTTTGGCGATTTCGGCAGCCTTGTCATAACCAATCTTCGGTACCAGAGCTGTTACCATACTCATGCTCCATTCGATCTGCTGTTCACACTTGTCACGATTGGCCTCAAGGCCCGCCATGCACCTGTCAGCAAACATGCGGCAGGCATTGGCCAGCAGGGTTTCCGACTCCAGCAGATTACGCGTAATCAACGGCAGCATCATATTCAAATCCAGTAAACCTGAAGCGCCACCAACCATAATTGCCGTATCATTACCAATAAGCTGAGCACAAACCTGTGCCATGGATTCGGCAATCACCGGATTAACCTTGCCCGGCATAATGCTTGATCCCGGCTGCACCGCCGGCACGGTAATCTCGCCAAGACCACATCTCGGGCCCATATTGAGAATCCGCACATCATTGGCAATCTTCAGCAGGGAAGCAGCAACCGTCTTTAACTGGCCGGACAATTCAACTGACGCATCCTGTGCTGCCTGCGCCTCAAAATGATTTGCAGCCTCACGGAATTGAACCCCATACACATCTGACAATACCACCGCCACGCGACTGCCAAATTCCGGATGCGTGTTCAGGCCCGTACCTACAGCGGTACCACCAAGGGCAAGCTCCGTCAGCCGGGGAAGGCAGGACTCAAGACGATTCACACCGAGTTCAACCTGTCTGGCCCACCCTGAAATCTCCTGACCCAGAGTCAGAGGAGTAGCATCCATCAAATGCGTGCGGCCAATTTTGACCACATCCATCGTCTCGTTTGATTTCTCAAGCAGAACACCATGCAGATGTTTCAGGGCAGGCATAAGCTTGTGCAACAGAAGATCGGTTGCCGCCACATGCATTGCTGTCGGAATAACATCGTTGGAGGACTGCCCCATATTGACATGATCGTTCGGATGCACGGCCGTTTCAGCATTAAGTTGCCCGCACCTGTGTGCAATCACTTCATTGGCATTCATGTTTGTGCTGGTGCCGGAACCTGTCTGGTAAATATCCAGTGCAAATTCGTCATCCAGTTTGCCTGCGGCCACTTCCATTGCAGCCAGACATATCCATTCACTTCTGTTTTTATCAAGTTTATCAAGGTCGGCATTGACCCTGGCTGCGGCAGCCTTGATATGACCAAGCGCCTTGATAAAAGACGCGGGGAAACGAATCCCTGAAACCTGGAAGTTTTCCAGAGCCCTTGCCGTCTGGGCACCGTAGAGCGCATCTTCAGGTACCCGCATCTCCCCCATTGAATCACGTTCAAGTCGATAGTTTGTCATCACGCCTCCCGCCGCAAACAGAGGATGGTCATATCATCCTCGCGAGCCACCTTTCCAAAATCTGCCAGAGTCAACAGCAGATTATCTTTCATTTGATCCAGCGGCTCCTTTTCATGTTCGGCAAACCATGAGAATAACCGTTTTTCTCCAAATATCTCCTTGCCTGAACGATCAAGCGTATCGGTTAATCCATCCGTGTACACAAAAATGATATCATCGGGATTCATCTTCTCATGCTGCACATCAAATGTCAGATTTGGTGTCAAGCCCATGGGAGGGGAAGAGGCATGCAGGCTTTTCGTAACCCCACCATTGGAAAACAAGGGTGGCAGCTGTCCGGCATTAAGCCAGGATAAAGAATGTGTCTCAACTTCCAGCGTGGCGATAAATATTGTTACAAAGCGACCTCCGGTCAATGTTTCGCAAAGCCTGTCGTTGATGTACACGGCTGCATCTTCAATCGATGTATTCAGATAGGCAATGCCATGCAGCATAGCCTGCAGATTGGCAACGGTTAAGGCTGCCGGATAGCCCTTACCGGAGACATCCGCTACCATCATCCACAGGCGATTGTCCGGCGATTGGATGTAATCGTAGTAGTCGCCCCCAATGGCATAGCAACTCTGTTGAAATCCGAGCAGACTGTAATCGGACATATTCGGCACTGTCTTTGGCAGTAAGCCATCCTGAATTTCCGTGGCGATTTTCAGAGAATCCTTAAGGTCTTCTCGTTCCTGCAAACCCTGTAAAGCCGTATTCAACCCCCGTGCCAGCATGCCAAACTCATCATCAATCATTACAGGTACTCTGCCGTGAAAGTCCCCATCATGCAGCTTATTGAGGCCATGCAATAGTTCATGGGCAACCATCCGTAACGTACGGCTGGTAGTGAAGACAATATAGCTTCCGGCAATCAGGGAGATGACAAAAAGAACGGCTGCCTGAGACAGAATGAAGTTTTTCTCCGTCTGATCTTCAATGCCCAAAGCCAGTATAACAAAAACTGCCAGCAAGGATGTTGGAAGAAGGCCGGTAACCAAGTACAGGACCCATGGCCTTCCAGCAGCCCTGGTAATCGCATGCATGGGCTTGCCGGTACGCAGATTACTGAGAAAAACACCCTTTTTGGCCAGATGTCGCCGCACGGATGCCGCATAGGCAATTGACTGGGCCCCTCCCAGGGCAGGTCCGGCCACGGCAAGGCCAAAGTAAAAAGTCATGACCAGGGCCAGAATCATTCGCCAGCTCAAGAAATGATCGTTCATGGCGGACACTATAACCATCATCAAGACAAGGTATGTTGAATAGATACAGCCAGCTATGGCAAATACTGTTGCAGCCCTCCATGGCAAAGCAGACATGACCAGTTCGGCAGCCCGTTGATAATGACTGCTCCCGGACCGTTTTCGTTTTCCCCAATGTGCCAGGGGACGCTGTACCCAGATACTGGCAAAAACATAAACGCAGAGAAACAGAACAATATCGAGCCATGATACCCATGCAGGTAAACCTATGGCCTCTGTATTTCCCGTCAGACGCATTGCAAGCAGGGCCACAGCAAAGACCAGCAACATGGGCCACAGCCACATCAGATAGATAAGGCTTGAGGTTCGGGAAAGATTCTTCCAGTCCGGCATGAGGTTAAACTAGCCTCCAGAGACAGTCAGCGCCATTCTTAACGGTTTTTTTCAGCTTAACAATTCTGATTGGAAAATTTTCCATGCGGCAGATTCGTTGTGACTTCAGCGCTTAAGTTTTGATTACTGCCGATCACACGAACCTGCTGGGGGGCATTAATGGTTCGGATAATGTCGAGCCCGTTATAGGAATCAACATCAAAACAGGAAAGGATATATTCTACTGCTTTATCCGCATCAAAATCCTTGCATGAATAGGCATCAAAGGAAAAAAAGTTTTTCTCCGTCCATGTATGAATGGCCGCATGTGATTCCAGCCATACGGTAATGCCTGAAACGCCCGCATCCTGACTGTTGCGCCGCTCAAGAAGCCCTTCCATAGATGATATGGTTCTGGCCTGAATTCCTTCATTTTTGAGGGACTGAACAAATTTTCCCAACTCATTATTGGCAAACGGAAAGCGCGCCACCAGGGGAGGATAAACCAGCGTCATATCCAATAGTTGGGAAAGCTTCTCCAGCATGGCATAAAGTGCGGCTGGCTCATTAATGCCCTGAAGACTGGATGTGTTCACATCCAACAACAGATGCCGACCGACAAAGTGTTCTATTGAAATCGCGGACCTCGACATGCTTGACCCCCTCACATATAGCACCTTTACCTGTATACAGAAAATTGATGACGGTGCATTTATTTATTAGGGCCTGTTCACACTAATTCTGGGCGTAGCGAAATAGCCATTTTTGATGCG
>JBHHTX010000026.1:0-16521 GCA_046753585.1 Mariprofundaceae bacterium | reverse complement strand
CTAATTTGATCGGGTCTAAATTCATGAAGTCATTATATTTTGCCTATGGCTCGAACATGTGCACGGCAAGGATAAAAGAACGGATATCTTCTGCCTCAGTGCTAGGCCCGGCCTGGTTACCAAACTGGACCCTGGTCTGCAACAAACTGGGAAGGGATGGATCTGCCAAGGCCAATATCGTGAGCAGGAAAAATGCCGTCGTCCATGGTGTCATCTATACGCTGAATATGGAAGATCTTGAGACTCTAGATCGTATTGAAGGCGGCTACCGACGGGAAACCATGAAAGTGTATTCGGCAGCACTTGATTCAGTCAAAGTCGAGACCTATGTGGCCATTCAACTTACTGCAAATCCCATACCTTTTGGCTGGTATAAGGATTATATCCTGGCAGGTGCCAGTGAACACGAGCTGCCGGCAGAATATTTGAATTTCCTGGATCAACTTCCCGTAATTGAGAAATAATTTCCAGATCACCAATAAGTTTTTCAGTAGAGAAAATCTCAGTTGCCAATTATGCTTCGACCGAACTTATATAAGGGGCCTGGCTCATGGAGATAGATGTCAACAAGGTAGCACTTCTGGCACGCATTCGACTGACTGAAGAAGAAACGACCGAACTGGGCCCACAATTAGGCAATATCTTTGGTTATGTGGATAAATTGCAGGAAGTTGATACCAGCGGTGTGCCTGAAACTGCCCATCCACATGATGTGGCCATGCCCTTGCGAACAGACGTGGTGACAAACACAAATCGACGTGACGCCTTGCTGACCCCGGCCCCGGAGGTAGAAGCAGGCCTCTACGTTGTACCGAAGGTGATCGAATAATGCCCTTCTCCTCCCTTTCAGAACTAAAAGGACAACTGGCTTCCAGTGAAATATCAGCAAAAGAACTAGCTGCCACTTACCTTAAACGTATTGCAAAATACAATCCCCGGCTCAACGCCTTTGTGCACTGCAATGAAGATAATATTCTGGCACAGGCTGAGACATCCGATGCATACCGTGCAAAAAATATGGCAAGACCACTGGAAGGCCTGCCTATTGCCGTCAAGGATATCTTCTGTACCACCGATTCACCCACGAGTTGCTGTTCAAACATCCTCAAAGGTTTTGTGGCACCCTATGACGCATTTGTGATTTCACGACTGCGCGAAGCAGGTGCCGTACTACTTGGAAAAACGGGTATGGATGAATTTGCCATGGGCTCTTCCAATGAAACCTCAGCCTTCGGCCCTGTACGCAACCCCTGGGATGAAAATCGTATCCCCGGCGGCTCTTCAGGTGGATCGGCCTCTGCTGTAGCTGCAGGCCTTGCCCCGGCAGCACTTGGCACAGATACCGGTGGCTCCATCCGACAACCGGCAGCACTGTGTGGTATTGTTGGTATGAAACCAACTTATGGCAGGGTTTCCCGTCGTGGCATCATCGCCTTTGCATCATCCCTGGATCAGGCCGGCCCTATGACCCGATGCATAAAGGATTCTGCCCTGATTGCTTCGGTGATTTCCGGACATGATTCCGGCGACTCCACCAGCATGGCTGATGCACCCGAAGTGAACTGGATGGGAGCTTGCAGCAAGAAAGATATGAAAGGCCTGAGAATTGGCAGACCGAAAGAATACTTTGTTGAAGGTATGGATGCAGGCGTAGCCGATACCGTAGAAAATGCACTGGCAGAATGTGCATCTCTGGGGGCTGAGATCATGGATATTTCCCTGCCACATACCGAATACGCTGTGGCCTGCTATTACGTTATCGCACCTTCCGAGGCCTCTGCAAATCTGGCCCGCTATGATGGAGCACGCTATGGAAACCGCTGTGACAAACCTGAGGATCTTCTGGATATGTATACACGCAGCCGGGATAAAGGTTTTGGTTCCGAGGTGAAACGGCGCATTTTAACCGGCACCTTCGCTCTATCCAGCGGCTACTACGATGCCTATTACAAGAAGGCACAGCAGGTTCGCACACTCATCCGCCGGGATTTTGAAAAGGCCTTTGAAAAGGTGGATATCATTGCCACCCCGACCAGCCCTGTACCAGCTTTCCGCCTGGGCGAGAAAACGGATGACCCCGTCACCATGTACCTGGCCGATATCTTCACCATTGCCCTGAACCTGGCCGGTTTGCCCGGACTTTCGCAACCTTGTGGTATTACTGCCGGTTTACCTGTGGGTTTGCACTGGATCGCTCCGGCGTGGCGCGAAGATATGCTTCTGAATGCGGCAAGTGCCTATGAATCAGCCGGAAGCTGGCACCAACAACATCCGCAGGAGCTTGAATCATGAGCTGGGAGACTGTTATCGGCCTGGAAGTCCATGTCCAGATCAACTCAAAAACCAAAGCATTCTGCGGCTGTTCCACTGCATTCGGTGCAGAACCCAACACCCAAACCTGTCCGGTCTGCCTTGGCATGCCCGGACAATTGCCGGTACTGAATGATGTAGCTGCACACAAGACGGTACTTACCGGACTGGCTATCAATGCGGGCATCAACCTTATTTCCAGGTTTGACAGAAAAAATTACTTTTACCCTGACCTGCCGAAGGGCTACCAGATCAGCCAGTTTGCTTTACCTCTGGTTGAACACGGGCATTTGATGATTCCGGTTTCCGACGGGGAAAAGCGCATTGGCATCACCCGCATTCATATGGAAGAAGATGCCGGCAAGAGTATGCACGAGGGTCTGGAAAGCGTTTCTCATATTGACCTGAACCGCTCCGGTGTACCGCTGATGGAGATTGTATCTGAACCGGACATGAGCAATGCAGCAGAAGCCATCGCTTACCTGAAACAGTTGCATCAGTTAATCCGATTCCTTGATGTTTCGGGCGCAGATATGGAGAAAGGCCAGTTCCGCTGCGATGCTAATATATCTGTTCGCAGACCCGGTGAACCTCTGGGAACCCGAGCGGAATTAAAAAACCTGAATTCCTTCCGTTTCATTAAACAGGCCATTGAGCATGAAGTGATCCGCCAGATTGAATTGATCGAGGATGGCGGCAAGGTGGTACAGGAAACGCGACTGTACGATTCAACAGCTGGTGAAACACGCCCCATGCGCAGCAAGGAAGAAGCACATGACTACCGCTATTTTCCAGAGCCGGATCTGCCGCCTCTTGTGATTCGGCAGGAAGAAATTGATGTGATCCGAGCCGGCATGCCTGAGCTCCCCGGCCAGATGCGTTTGCGCTTCGAGACTGCTTACGGCCTGTCGGCTTATGATGCAGATGTCCTCTCCCAGAGCCGTGTTCTGGCTGCCTACTTTGAAGATGTCGTAGCTGCACATGGTGCTGATGCCAAACGTTGCGCCAATTGGGTCGCCAATGAGCTTCTGGGAAGGCTCAGGGAAAAAGGCATCGATCTTCCGGATTGCCCCTTACCACCCGGAACGTTGGCCGGTCTTCTGAATCGCATTGCTGACAATACAATTTCGGGCAAGATAGCCAAGGAAGTGCTGGATGCCATGCTTGAATCCGGCCTGAGTGCCGATGTAATTATTGAGAAAAGAGGTCTCAAACAAATTACGGATACAGGGTCTATTGATAGCATTATCCGACAGGTCATCGATGAGAATCCGGGGCAGGTGGAGCAATATCAGGCTGGCAAGGACAGGCTTATTGGCTTTTTTGTTGGTCAAGTCATGAAAGCCAGCCGTGGCAAGGCTAATCCCGAACTGGTTAACCAACGCCTTCTAAAAATTCTTAAAGCCTAGGAGGCTGTCGGACTTATGAGAAATTTACCGCGCGGCAGGGATAACGGCCAAAAACATCCCGGTTTATCATTGCATAGTTACCACTATGCGCCTCAAAATCATGTTTTTTTTGACTCGTTCCCCTACCTTCTCGCTACGATCACCCTAAGCCCGACAAACTCCTAGCTGTCATGAAGTGGACACAGTTGCGTGGCCTTCTTTTTGCGGTTGCGGCCCTGGTTCTGGCCATTGTTACCTTCCTGTTCTGGCGTCTGGATGCTGAACTGTTGGGTCAACATTTCTCCGAACAGCTTGGTCATGCTGTTCAGCGGCAGGTGAAAATCGGAGAAGTAAGCTTTTCTCTGGCACATGGCCCCGGCCTGAGCATCCGTGACTTCAGAATTATACAGGGTGTAGGTGATTCATGGGGTCTTTCAGCCAGGCAGGTTGACGGATCTCTGGAGTTGATTCCCCTGTTGATGGGTGAATTACGCTTTCAAAAGATCTTTATATTATCCCCCGATATATTTTTGACCTCTGTTCCGGAAACCGCACTTTTTAAATTACCGCCTGATCTAAAGCTTGAACGTTTGAGCCTTCGCAATGGCAGCCTCCAACTTACCGATGTGGGCCAACGCCTTGATCATATTCTTCTGGATGTACGTGGACTTTCCCAAAATATCGAATCCCGTTGGGAAATGAAGGCGCGATTTGGCGACAAGACCCTGCAATCTGACGGTCGGGCCAGCATCAGAAACAGTGCTATATCCACAGCTTTCGGAAAATTCAAGACAGATGCTCTTCCTGTAAGCACTTTCACCAACAAGGAAATTCCGAACTGGCTCAGGCGACACATGCTGTCCACCACACTGACCTTTAACATGAATGTCCGAGGGCAATGGCAATTATTCGGGGATCTCAGCTTGAATAACACAGAAGAAGAGACTCCTGCCATCAGACTGCGCGGAAAAATTGAGGGGGACTCCACCACCGGGCGTTTAAGCTGGCACGACAGTTTTATGCATATTGGCAGGAAAACAGTTGTGGCAAGCAGCGGCGAACGTGATGCCGGAGGCAGTTATAATTTCACGGCAACATCCCGTGAAGGCAGGCTTGAGGATATGATTGCAGCTACTGGTATGGATATTCCCTTGAAAGGAATTTTGAACCTTGAAAGCAAGCTGACATGGAGTGATGGTACCTTGAGAGGTGACGGCAAGCTTGATTGGCTTTCAACAGCATGGTCTGGAACTCCAGTCCCAAATATAATAGCAACCTTCGAGGGACTTCAATTCAATTCCCGAGGCTTATTAAAGATTCAAACAATTGAGGCGAAACAGGGCAAGAAGAATGGAACGCTCCGGCTGGGCTCGATAAAACATGATACCGGGGGCTGGTCTGTATCCGTCCGCATAAAAGAAATGGAAGATTGGTGGGTTGAGGTGGCCAATACCGCCTCTGCATTCACCGGCTTCAAACCATTCTGGAAAGGGGGAGGAGTTCTTAGTGGATCTGCTGAAATATCGAAGAGCATGGGGGCTCTCCGCGTCTCGGCACAATGGAATGCAGACCATGCATCTCTTACTTATGCGTCCGTTTTTTCTAAACCGGAAAAGGTTCCGGCATCGGGATCCATTCTCTTTGAAGACAAAGGTGGAAGCCGGGCCCTGGAAATAGCTGATTTTCAACTGGGCTCTTCCAGTATAAAAAACGCATCATGGCAGCATAAAAAAGGTGAACAGCATATACGTGTTGAAGCAATGGATCTGGATTTTCCGGAAGCCAAACGGTTTAAGTTAGGACTTCCTGACGCCTTGACGGATCTGCATGGAAAGATCAGGGGATCATTTGGTATTAACACGAAATCGACACAGCCTTTTCTTTCTGAAAACTGGCAATCGTGGCTCCCCGGCGCCGATGCAATTCTTTATCTGAAAGATTTTGGCCCTCATGAACACTTCTGGAATGGAACGCTCCGATTGCAACAAGGTAGGGCTTCCAGCCCGAGGTTACATTGGCAACATCAACAGCAGGAAGCCAGCCTGAGCGGTTCAGTTTCCCTTATACCTTTGGCCGGTGAAGTGCATATCCGGGATGCGATTTTCCCCGAGGGTGATATATCATTTCCTGACTGGCTAAAAATGGCTGATCTTAGCGGAAGCTTTGCAGGCAAACAATTAGCCTGGGGGGGCAATGCATTCCGTGAAATAAGTGGAAACTACCGCCTGAAGTCCGGTAGATTAAAGCTGAGAAAAACCTTAGCCAGTCTGGCTAGAGGCAAGATTAGTTCAGATTTACTACAGCTTGACCTGAACCATAGCCCGGTTTTGTTTTCCGGACCGCTGCTTATCAAGGGAATTAACCTGGATGAGCTTCGCTTCAGAGATACAGACAGGCTGATAAACGGCATTCTCTACGCGACAACAACAATTCATGGTGCGCTCCCGATAAGCCGTTGGCGACAATGGGAGGGAGTCGGAGAAATTGAGATACGAGATGGGAAGTTGGCCGGTACTAACCTTTATGGTCATCTTTCTTCGCTTATTGGACTGCCGCATAGATCAAATCACAAAGAAACGCTATTTTCCCGATTGAACGCTCGTTTTGAACTACGTGATAATACCTTCCTGTTTTCCAGGTTGCTTCTTGACTCACCAGTATTCAGTGCTCACGGCAAAGGTAGTATCAACTCGGACAACAGCGTCGATGCCCATCTGGATATTCAATTTCTTCAAGGTGACATGGCGAAAGAAACTACCAGCCCAAAGAATGGAATTCGTATCCCGGTACATGTGAGCGGCACACTCCCTGAAGTATCCCTCAGAATTGTGAAATAAGCTCTGCTTCAGAAACCAAGCTATAGCGTGTACCGTTAGCCCATGTCTATGACCGCACTCACCGCACTTTCACCACTGGATGGGCGTTATGCCGATAAGGTTGCAGCTTTACGCCCCATATTTAGTGAATACGGCCTGATTCGCTCTCGTACGATCGTCGAGATTCGCTGGTTGCAGATGCTGGCTAATAACCCGAACCTTATTGAGGTTCCATCCTTTTCGGCAAAGGCTAATGCCTTTCTGAATAATATTATCTCAACATTTAGTGAAACCGATGCGATTCGTGTCAAAGAGATAGAGACCACGACCAATCATGATGTTAAAGCCGTCGAATACTTCCTGAAAGAACGGGTGGCGAATCAAGCGGAACTTGCAGCGAGTTCTGAATTTTTCCACTTTGCCTGCACCTCTGAAGATATCAACAACCTGTCCTATGCACTGATGCTCCAACAGGCTCGTAGTACCGTGCTGATTCCGGTGATCGAAGATTTAATTTATCAGATATCGGATGGTGCCAATGCTTACGCTGCCCATTCCATGCTGGCCCGCACCCACGGTCAGCCGGCCAGCCCCACAACGATGGGTAAGGAATGGGCCAACATAGCTTCCCGTCTGGAACGCTCACTTCAACAGATTAAGGCCATACCGATCCTGGGAAAAATCAATGGTGCGGTGGGGAATTACAATGCCCATCTGGCCACCTACCCTGATCTGGACTGGCCTGCTATTGCCAAGGATTTCGTCGAATCCCTCGGCATTGGCTGGAACCCGTACACAACTCAGATCGAACCGCACGATTACATTGCAGAACTCAATGATGCCGTGGCCCGTTTCAATACAATTCTGATCGACTTCTGCCGAGATATCTGGGGCTACGTCTCCCTTGGCTACTTCAAACAGCGCCTGATTGCCGGAGAAGTCGGCTCATCAACCATGCCACATAAGGTGAATCCGATTGATTTTGAGAATTCAGAAGGAAATCTCGGCCTGGCAAACGCCATGTTACATCACCTGGCCGAAAAACTACCTGTATCACGCTGGCAACGTGACCTGACTGATTCTACCGTATTGCGTAATCTGGGAGTGGGATTCGGTTATTCTGTTCTTGCTTACACCTCTGCCAGCAGGGGTTTTTCCAAGCTGGAGATCAATACAGATGCCCTGAATAACGATCTGGAGGCAGCCTGGGAAGTTCTGGGAGAGGCCGTGCAGACCGTCATGCGTCGCTACGGACTTGAAAACCCGTATGAAAAGATGAAGGAACTAACTCGCGGTAAGGGCATCACAACCGAAAGGTTGCGTGAATTCATTGATGGACTGGATCTTCCCATTGAGGCGAAACAAAGGCTTATGGAGCTGACACCTGCCACCTATATAGGTAATGCCGAAGAACAAGCAAGGAATATCTAGGAACCTGTCGGGCTGGCCTTGAAACGCTTCATTTTAGCAAACACCTTATTGGGATATTTCTTACGCCCCAGAGAACCATTATAGGCAGCCAGCGCCTTGGACATCTTTCCATAACGGTTTAGATATATTCTCAGGATAGCACTGCCATAACGGATATTGGTTTCAATATTGAACAGGTTATCCTCTTTTGAGCCCAGCTCCTTCTTCCAGAATGGCATAATCTGCATCAGACCCCTGGCTCCGACGTTACTCACTGCAAAGCGATCAAAGTGCGATTCAACAGCAATCACGGCCAGAATCAGTTCCGGCGAAAGATCGTGGCGTTTGCTGTATAGATATACCCAGCGGGCTATCGCCTCCGCTTCTTCAGGGTCAGGAACCACTGACTGAATCACCGTTCCAAGATCCTGCATCCAGACATTCCTTTCAAAATCTTGCACGCTTTCACCGGATGAAGGCTGAAGCATCGACTGAAGGTGTTCCCGTTCGTCCGGAAGCATATCGAGCAGACTAACGACACTCTCAACCTTTTTCTGCGTTGTGGTTTCAGCGGTAATGCGTTGCTTCTGTTCCGAGGTACCAAGTAACCAGAGTGGCAACGTCAGCAGAAAACCGACGATTAGCATACCCGCTAGAATCGACTTGGGCGACTTGCCCTTCAGAAGCCGCCGCAGCTCAACTGTATTCAGCTTAGGGCTCCGAAAATATCCTGCAAATGCTGCTCCACCTCAAACAAAGGAATCTGGATCCGCTTCCCGCCCCGCATCTGGCATTCAATCTCGCCACTGCTAAGACCGCGCTCACCCACAACCAGTCTCAGAGGCAGACCCATCAGTTCGGCATCCCTGAATTTAACACCGGGCCGTTCCCGACGATCATCCCAGAGCGCCTCAAGTCCGGCTTTATGACAACGTTCATAGATCTCTGCGGACACCTGCTCCACCTTTTCGCTCTTGCCGATTGAAACAAGCGCAAGTTGAAATGGTGCCAGTTGCAGTGGCCAGCAAATCCCTGATTCATCGTGGCATTGTTCCACCACGGCCGCCAGCAAACGGGAAATGCCAATGCCGTAACAGCCCATCGTCGCAATGGCCCGCTTGCCGTCTTTATCCTGAAAGGAAACCTCCATCGGTTCGGCATAACACCGGCCCAGTTCAAAGACATGCCCCACCTCAATACCACGGCTCAGCTCAATCGTCCCACTACAGCGTGGGCACACATCACCTGCCCGAATATGACGAACATCCAGATATATTGCCTCCGGTACATCCCGGGCCATATCCAGACCAGTAACATGCGTATCCTTTTTATTCCCTCCGGCTATCAGGCCTGCCGCCCCCTCCAGGCTGCAGTCGGCCAGAACCCTGATGCCAACCCCTTGTGGCCCGGCGTATCCGCTAACCGAACCCAGAGCCGTGATATCTTCAGCCCCGGCCAGGAATACCTCTTCGGCCTGCAATGCCCGCAAAAGCTTCACTTCCTGCACCTGATCATCTCCGAGTACACAAGCCGCTATTATCTTCCCGTCCTCTGAGCCGCCCACGACCCGATATAACATCGTCTTTACAAAAGTGGCTGGCTTTCTCCCGAGATAGGCGGCCACATCTTCCACTGCTTTCAGCCCCGGAGTGGAAACCTCCGCCAGAACTAACTTTTCCGAATCAGCTCGCATCCGCTTACCAGTCGCCTTTTCGACATTGGCAGCGTAATCACAGACATTGCAGTGGGCGATTTCATCCTCACCGGAATTTGCCAGCACGTGGAATTCATGCGAACTACTGCCTCCAATGGAGCCTGTATCTGCCTCCACCGCCCGGAATTGAAGCCCGAGCCGATTAAAAATACGTGTATATGCATCAAATATATTCCGATATTCACGAGCCAGATCCGCATCATCAGCATGAAAGGAATAGGCGTCCTTCATCACAAACTCACGTCCTCGCATGAGGCCGAAACGAGGCCGAACTTCATCACGAAATTTGCTCTGAATCTGATACAGATTGATCGGCAACTGACGATAAGAGCGAAGTTCCCGCCGTATCAGATCGCAAATCACCTCTTCATGGGTTGGTCCCAGGCAAGACTCATGACCGTGCCTGTCCATAAACCGCAACAGTTCCTTGCCATATTTTTCCCAGCGACCGGACTGCTGCCAGAGCTCGGCCGGTTGCACTGCAGGCATCAACAACTCCTGGGCACCGGCCCGGTTCATTTCCTCACGAACAATTTGCTCAATCTTGCGCAACACCTTCAAACCAAGCGGCAAATAATCATAGACCCCACTGGTGACACGGCGAATAAACCCGGCCCTGAGCAAAAGTTGATGGGAAATCACCTCCGCCTCTGCCGGCACATCCCGCAGCGTCGGAGCAAACAGTTGTGTATAGCGCATCTTCCGAAGCATACCGAGGCAACTGCAGCTTCGGTAGAGCGGAATATTTTGAGTCGCCAATAGGGGATCAGTAAAACATTATCCCCGCAGTCAAAAGTGCAAGCAGCGCGTCCAAAAAAGGAAAACGGATGCTTTTCATGTTGCTGCCAACTAGAGTTTGAGTATGTCAGCCGTTATGAATACCTATGCCCGCTATCCGCTTACCCTGGTCAAAGGCCGGGGCAGCAGAGTATGGGATGATGCCGGGCGAGAATATCTGGACTTCGTATCCGGAATTGCTGTGAACAGCCTTGGTCATGCTCACCCGGAGCTGGCAAAAACAATTTGCGATCAGGCAAACACCATGTTGCATTGCTCCAATCTGTTCCGCATCCAGGAGCAGGAAGCGCTGGCTGAAAAGCTCTGTATCTTGTCGGGGCTTGATGCTGCTTTTTTTTGCAACTCCGGTGCCGAAGCCAATGAAGCAGCATTTAAACTTTCCCGGAAATTCTGGTATGACAGGGGCAGCAAGAGGCGCAACATTATCTGTGCCGCTAATTCATTTCATGGCAGAACTTTAAATACCCTCACAGCCACGGGTCAGGACAAGGTCAAGATCGGCTACGATCCCCTGCCTCCCGGTTTTTTGCACGTGCCTTACGGGGATATGAATGCCCTACAGGAAGTGGTGGATTCAACGACCGCTGCCATCTTGCTTGAACCCATACAGGGAGAGGGGGGCGTCAATCTTCCCCCGGACGGATATCTGAAATACGTGCGTAATCTTTGCGATGATCACGGCATCCTTCTTGTTCTGGATGAGGTACAAACAGGCATTGGCAGAACCGGTCGAATGTTTGCTTTCGAGCACTCCGGTATCAAGCCAGATATTCTGACCCTTGCCAAGGGCATGGGTGGAGGGGTGGCTATTGGTACCATGCTGGCCTCTGCAAAGCTGGCAAAAAGTTTCGGGCCGGGTACACACGGCTCTACCTTTGGCGGCAACCCTCTTGCCTGCCGGGCAGCGGCAGCAGTGCTTTCGGTTATAGAAGCTGAGGACTTACTCGCCAATACTATCGAGCAGGGTAAGCGCTTGATATGCGGGCTCAAGAACATCAGAAAAAAAGAAAGTAAAATCAGAGATATACGCGGCTTGGGCCTTTTGACAGGGGTTGAACTTGGCTGCGAGGTGACATCCGTTATTAGCAGCTGTCGGGACAAGGGCTTGCTGCTGCTTCCAGCCGGGCCCAAAGTATTGCGCATTTTGCCGCCGCTCAATGTCTCTTCAGCAGAGGTTGAAGAGGCCCTGGGCATTCTGGCGGACTGTTTGCATGAGGTTTCAATATGAGACATTTTCTAACCCTGCTGGACATTACCTCTTCCGAGGCCAGAGCTATCCTTAAACGTGCTGCCGAACTGAAGGACATGCAAAAAAAAGATGTCCCGCATAAAGCGCTGGCTGGCAAGACGCTGGGCATGATCTTTGACAAAGCCTCAACCCGGACACGTGTTTCCTTTGAAACCGGCATGTATCAACTGGGTGGACATGCCCTGTTCCTGCACTCGGGTACAACCCAGCTTGGCCGGGGCGAGCCCATTGAAGACTCAGCCCGGGTCCTATCAAGAATGGTTGATGGCATCATGATCCGCACCTACGGGCATGATGTTTTACAACGCTTTGCCAAATACTCGCGAGTGCCGGTCATCAATGGTCTGACCGACCTTACCCACCCTTGTCAAATACTGGCTGATGTCTTTACCTTCGAGGAACACCGCGGTGATATCTCAGGCAAGACCGTTACCTGGGTCGGCGATGGTAACAATATGGTCCATTCCTGGATCAATGGCGCGGTGAGTTTCGGTTACAGGCTCAATATAGCCTGTCCGCAGGGCTATTGCCCGGACACTCGCCTGTTGCAGGCAGCCAGAGATCTCGGAGCAATTGTAAATGTGTTCGATGCTCCGATCGACGCCTGCCTGGATGCCGATCTTGTCACCACAGATGTATGGGCTTCGATGGGGCAGGAAGAAGAGCAGGCCAAGCGGGAGAAGGCCTTTGCCAGTTTTCAGGTGAGCGAGCGTGTGATGACCGTGGCGGCGCCACATGCCATCTTCATGCACTGCCTGCCTGCCCATCGCGGCGAAGAAGTAACAGCAAGCGTTATTGACGGGCCGCAATCGGTAGTTTGGGATGAAGCTGAGAACCGTTTGCATGCACAAAAAGCCCTGCTTGAATTTCTACTGAAGCAATAAAGTTGGAATTACAGAAATATTGATGAAGGGTGAAAGTTATTATATATCAACAGAGGGTTTTAGATGAAACAATCCAATATAAATAAGGTAGTGCTCGCCTATTCCGGTGGATTGGATACCTCCATTATCCTCAAATGGTTGCAGGACACCTATGGCTGTGAGGTGGTAACTTTTACTGCCGATATCGGTCAGGGTGAAGAAGTGGAGGATGCCAGGGTCAAGGCCAGGGCATCCGGAATCGACGCGATTTATATCGAAGATCTTACTGAAATATTCGTTCGGGATTACGTTTTTCCAATGTTTCGCGCCAATGCCATCTATGAAGGAGAGTATTTACTGGGAACTTCCATAGCCCGCCCCCTGATTGCCAAACGCATGATCGAAATCGCGGAAGCCGAAGGAGCGGAAGCTGTTTCCCACGGTGCTACCGGTAAGGGTAACGATCAGGTTCGTTTTGAACTGGGCTTTTACGCCCTGAAACCGGATGTGAAAATTATCGCGCCATGGCGGGAGTGGGATCTGAACTCACGCGAGGACATGATGAATTACGCTGAAGCACACGCCATCCCTGTCGAGCGCAAGCGCAAGAAATCCAAATCACCCTATTCAATGGATGCCAATCTGCTACATATTTCCTATGAGGGCTACGACCTTGAAGATCCCTGGAACGAACCGGAAGAGTCAATGTGGCGCTGGTCTGTTTCTCCCGAAAATGCTCCGGACAAAGCTGAATATATCGAGTTGGGTTTTCAGGGTGGTGACATCATTTCCATCAATGGTGAGGCCATGAGCCCGGCTGCAGTTCTGACATCGCTTAACAGACTCGGAGGCCAGCACGGTATCGGACGTATAGACATTGTAGAGAATCGCTATGTTGGCATGAAATCACGCGGCTGCTACGAAACACCCGGCGGAACCATCATGCTCAAAGCGCATCGTGCCATAGAATCAATCACGCTCGATCGCGAAGTTGCCCACCTGAAAGATGAGCTGATGCCACGCTATGCCAAACTGCTTTACAATGGTTACTGGTTCAGTCCCGAGCGACAGATGCTCCAGAAAATGATTGACGCATCCCAGGCCACGGTGAATGGCGATGTTCGACTCAAACTATACAAGGGCAATGTGATTGTAGCTGGCAGAAGGTCTGAAAACTCATTGTTTGATGATCGTCTGTGCACCTTCGAGGATGATGCCGGAGCCTATGACCAGCACGATGCCGGCGGGTTTATCAAGCTGAATGCGCTCCGGCTAAGGCTGGAAGAGCTTGCTCTGCGTAGACCTTAACCCGGATTAATCCACCAATTTCATATCTTTTTCATACTTTCTGCCCATTATCATCTGCACTTGCTTTTCAATATATTGGACCGGCCAGTTCAGGGAGATTGACACATGCGCTATGACCTATTGACCAAATTACTGCATTGGGGAATTGCCGTAAGTATTACCCTGCAAATGTTCATCAGCCTGCTAATGGAAGAGCCCGAACCTGGTGAGAAACGCGAATGGCTGGAAGCCATCCTGTTTGAATGGCATGAGTATATTGGCCTGATCGCTTTCTCTTTATTATTTGCACGTTGGCTATGGGGACTCTCCGGCCATAACACAGGAGGCTGGCAACGTTTGTTTCCATGGATTACAAAGGCAGGCCGCTGTGAATTAATCGGTGACATTAAGCGGGAGATACCCGACTGGCTTAAAGGCAGGATTTCTGAGCCGGGCGAGCAGGACGCAATTGCCAAAACAGTGCATGGCCTGGGCCTGATTATCGCCTCTGTGATGGCCTTAACCGGCATCATTATGTTTTTCGCCATGGGTGAAGGTGGTGAACTAAAAGGTTTTGCCCACGATATGGAGGAGGTACACGAAATTTTCTCCAGTCTGATGTGGATTTTCCTTGGGGGGCATTTTGTGATGGCCCTGTTCCATCAGCTTCTGGGCCATCATGTTTTGGGCAAGATGTTTCTTATGCGCGCACAATAAAAATGAAGCACGATTGTTTTTATTCCAAGCGATAGAAAACCATATCCCTCTCGTATAGGTAGATAATAATTGTGATATAAATCACAATTTATGGGGCTTCCGCCAATGTAGGCTTTAGCCCGATATCCGTATGCAAGGAGGTTTGTATGAAGTTCGCGTTACATATGCTCTGGATTGGCCTGGTCGTTATCGGGCTTGGAAGCCCGACCGCTTTAGCAGCACCATTTCACAAGGCACCAGCCCCTTTGTTTCCTGTACAGACGGTTATCGCCGACAGACAAAGTGATGAAATCTATCCTTCGATCGCTGGCAACTACCTTGTTTACAGTTTGAGGAAATCCCATCAGTTTGCCGTAGCCCGTGTCAGTGTTGATGCAGCCACGGCAAGTGGTCGAGGGATTGTGCCCAACCAACCCAAAGAAGCCGTGCGCTATGGCGTGGCTCTCGGTGATGGCTCTATTGGCTATGTCAGCAATCGCATGGGGCCAATTAGTGCCTGGATGCGCCAGGCTCGGGGTGATGGCCATGTGGCCATCGCCAATATGGCTACATTTAATGGCGGAGTTATGCCCATGAATTTAAAGGCTTCACATAACGGTCGCTTCTGGTGCTTTGATTCATCGATGGATAAAAAACGCCGCTCCAAGGTGTTGAATGATTTTACGGATGGCTATATACACACAGAGCTTATTGGACAGTCATGGCGGATGTACCACTCTGATTCGTTCCGTTTCAAACAGGGTTACAACCCAACAAAATCGGGCAATAGAAATGAGTTTGCTCCTCCTTTGTTGTTTATTTTTGACCGTTCCTCAAGCCAGCTGACTATGATTCCCAATGCACTAAACGGATCGATTTCCCCTGATGGCAAGCGAATCGCCTTTGCCCGCGAAATCAATGGCAACTACGATCTGTGGATGCAAAATATGGACGGATCGAACCTTACACAACTTACCAATAGCTCGTATGGAGAGTTTGAACCCGCCTGGAGTCCGGATGGAAAGAAGCTGGCCTTTGCTTCAAATCGTGATAGCAACGGTCATGTCTTACACACCTCAATATACATCATGGATATCTCATCAGGCCGTTCCAGAAGACTCACAAATGCTCCGAAGGCTACTGACGGTGGCCCTGCCTGGAAGGACACCACTACAGTTTTATTTCATTCCAACCGAAGCCCGACCAAGCCTCAGGCCACGACTGTGGGTGACTGGAATATATGGCAAGTGAGCTTTAAAGGGGCATTATAATGAAAAAGTCCTTGTTGCTCCTTGCTTTTCTGCTTGCCCCGGCTACTACCTTTGCTGTGGATCTGGAGGAATGGCTTGATTCGGTGGTTACGTCATCGTCAAAGCAGAAGGCCCAAAAGCTTACGGATAACGCTCGCCTTCTCACACTGGAGCCGAAGGATACGGAAATGTATCCTCGTATTTCACCGAACGGGAGGTTCCTTATCAATGTAACCCGTCGGGGTAAGGACGCCTGGCTGGTTCGACGTTTCACGGAAAATGGTGACCCTGCAAATGTGGTTACAGATGATAAAGTTGCTGTCAGTGCTTTCAATTGGAAGGACAATAACAACATTTATTTTCTGTCAAAACGTGCAGGATCCACTGGCCTCTGGGATCAATCTGCTGATGCAGAAGGTATGGTTCGTCGCCTGCTTGAGGTAAATGGAAACCTGGCTCAACCGATACTACTGAGTGACGGCAGTCTGATTGCAGTAAGACGAGATCGCATCCAGACATCCCGTCACAATAAGCCAATAAAGAGGACGACGCATCGGGATGTGTTCAACAATTGGTCAACTTCCGGTTTCAAAGCCAGCATCGTGCAAATCTATCCGGACAAGGGGATCCGTGTATTAACCGAGGGCATCAACCCGGCACTTTCGGATGACGGGGAGTGGCTGGCATTTAGCATGCCCGTGGGCAGGAGTTGGCACTTGTTCCGGATGCGCACAAACGGC
>JBHHTX010000025.1:0-16958 GCA_046753585.1 Mariprofundaceae bacterium | reverse complement strand
TATTTTCGATGTTCGGGAAAATCCACTGGTAGGGGAAATTAGCATCCTAGGTAACGACGAAATTCCAGATAAAAAGTTAAAGCCTAAATTGAAGCTAAAATCTGGACAAATCTATAGCAAAGCCAGGGTAGCCGCTGATATCAAAATTATTCAACGCGAATATTTGAAAGAGGGTTATTATCAGGTTGAAGTGGAGCTAAGCCCTAAAACGTTGAAGGATGGTCGTGTTGATGTCACTTTTGATGTTCATGAAGGGGAGGTTACCCGTATCAAGCGTATTCGTTTCGTCGGAAATCAGACCTTTAGTGATAGCAAGCTTCGAGGTGTGATTGCCTCTCGGGAGGCGAATAACCTGCCGGCGTGGTTTTCGGATGCGGATATTGTTGACAAAAAGCGGATGGGAGCCGATGGGCAGCTACTTGATCAATTTTATCGGAACCACGGGTTTCTGGATGTGAACATTGAGTCGATGCTCTTCACGTTGTCGCCGGATAAGGAGTGGTTCTATATAACCTTTAATCTTCATGAAGGAATTCAGTACAGGGTGGGTAAACTTGTCCTGCAGGGAGATATGGTTCCAAGCAGGGAAGTGCTGATGGACTCTATCACATTGGAGTCGGGGGAGATTTATTCTCAGGGGGAATTGCAGAAAAGTCTAGAGGCAATGAATGAACAAGTGGGGGATGAGGGTTATGCCTTTGCCAGCGTAACACCACTTTTCCAACGGCATCTTGAAGAAAAAACCGTTGATCTGACCTTCGATATCGAAAAGGGAAGCAAGGTTTACATCAAGAGAATAGAAATTGGCGGCAATCAAAAAACAGAAGATCGGATTATCCGCAGAGAAATTCGGTTGGCAGAAGGCGAACTTTTTTCAGCCAGCAAATTAAGCTTGAGCAAAAGGAGGCTTAATAAGCTCGATTACTTTGAAGATATCAGGGTTTCACTTCCTAAAGGAAGCGAGCCGGATAAAGTCATTATGAAAGTGGATATAGAGGAGAAACAAACCGGATCTTTTTCTCTGGGTGGAGGTTATTCACAGTTGGAGAAGCTTTTCTTCTCGGCTAAAGTTGATGAAAGGAATTTTCTTGGAAAGGGTTGGCAAGCGAATCTTTCAGGTGAGATCGGCAGTAAAACAAAAAACTACAGTCTATCAGTCACTGAACCTTATTTTCTGGAAAAAGATCTTAGTGTTTCGGTGAACGCCTTTAAGCAGCAGACCAGATTAGAGGACTTTGTTTTATACAAACAGGATAATATTGGCGGTGGTATCAATTTTGGCATTCCACTAACCGAGAATTTAAATTACGGGGTTGGCTACCAAATAGCTCGGACAAATATTTTTGACCTTCCTCCTGATTCTTCTGCAATTCTTCTTTCTCAGGCCGGTGTGCAGACTACAGGGGAAGTCATTCAGTCTCTTGGTTGGGATACAACAGATCATCCTATAACGCCATCGTCGGGGCATCTTGAATTGTTTCATCTGGGTATTGCTGGCTTGGGAGGAAGCAATCGCTTTGTCGAGACGAGGTTGTCATCCGAAATCTATTTCCCAATATCGGAGGGGTTAACCCTGAGCCCGTCCCTGAAAGGTAAATATATTCGCGGGTTCTCTGGGCGGGGAGTTCCGATTTACAGAAGGTATTCACTGGGCGGGCTGCAGACCATGCGAGGTTTTGATAGCTTCGGCATTAGCATCTTGGACCCGGTTACAGGCGATATTCTTGGCGGGAACAAAACTGTCACAGCCTCTTTGGATCTGTTCTTTCCTATACCATATATGCAGACCTCCGGTTTTCGTGGCGTAGTATTTGTTGATACAGGCACAGTTGCTGATCATAATCAGTCACTACAAATTGCCGACTTGAGAGTGTCATATGGTTTTGGAATCCAGTGGTTGTCACCAGTAGGTCCAATTGGTCTGGTTTGGGGATTCCCCATCCGCAAACAGCCTGAAGACCGTGTGCAAAACTTTAACTTTGCCATTGGCAGCCAGTTCTAATAAATTGTCTCATCGTAAAAAAGAATAATGAAGGAGAAAATATGAATAAGCGGATGTTGTTAGGACTGTTGTTACTTGGGGCTTTTGCAATTGGTGAAGCCAGTGCGGCAGATATCAAGTTGGGCTATGTGGATGTCAGAAGCGCGATTGAAAGCACTAACGCTTACCATGCCGGAATCAGTCGGCTTGAGGATATGAGAAAAAAACAGCAGAAAGAGCTGAATGCTTTGAAAGATAAAATTCTTAAAGCCGCTGAGGGCCTGCGTACCCAGTCAATGATCATGTCGCCTGAGCGGGCGCAAGAGAAGCAGGAAGAGTTGAAGAGTATGAACAAGCTCTTTGAGCGGAAGCAACAAGATGCCCAAGAGTCATTAATGCGTGAGAAAAATCGTCTTGACCAGGGGATTCTCTCGGACTTTTATGCAACAGTAAAGGGGTATGCTAAAACTCACTCTTACGATCTCATTCTGCAAAAGCAACCAGCCGTTTTGCATGCATCTGACAGCTTCGATATCACCTCAGACATTACCAAGGCCTTGGATGAAAAGAAGAAATAGCTCGGGATAGATTTTTCGTGCGCTTAAGTCAGCTGGAAAATTTTGTATCGGGAAAGCTGGAAAACGCCAGGTTTGATGAGGAAATACATGGTGTCCAATCGCTAAAATGTGCAGGGGCTGGTGAAGTGGCGTTTCTTGCGAACATGCGTTACAAAGCCGAATTTGATGCTTCCATGGCTGCAGTAATATTATTAAACGAAAAAGTTTTTCCGGAAGTTAGCCGCCCTGTTATCAGGGTGAGGGATCCCTACCTTGCCTTTGCCTTACTTCAGCGTCATTTTCATTCTCTAAAAGCTGCCTCCGGCTACCGACACCCGACTGCCAGCATTGATCCGAATTCTTGCCTGGCTGATGATGTCGAGATCGGCCCTCTGTCTGTAATCGAGCCCGGAGCAACTATTGCAGAGGGGTCGATCATTGGAGCGGGTTGTATTGTGGGGAAGGATGCAAAGATTGGTTCAAATTGTGTTCTTCACTCTCGGTCAGTTCTGTCTGCAGATTGTGTTCTTGGCGATCACTGTATTTTGCAGGCCGGCGCTATCATTGGTACAGACGGGTTCGGCTATGCCTGGAACGGTAGTGAACATTTAAAAATTCCGCAGGTGGGAAGGGTGTTAGTTGGCAATGGAGTAGAAATAGGGGCTAACACCTGTATTGATCGGGGCGCGATTGGAGATACAGTGATCGAGGAGGGTGTGAAACTCGATAACCTTATCCAGGTTGGCCACAATGTCCGGATAGGTGCATTCAGTATTATGGCGAGTCAGGTTGGCATTTCAGGTTCTACCGTGATTGGAAAAGGTTGCCAGTTTGGTGGGCAGGTGGGAATCGCAGGCCACCTAAATATTGGTGATGGAGTGAAAATCGCAGCCAAGTCCGGGGTTATGGGAGATTTGCAGGCTGGTGGAACTTATGCCGGTATTCCTGTCATGCCACATCGGCTTTGGCTCAAAGCTACGGCATTATTACAACGGTTGCCCGGATCCTGGAAAATGTTAGTGAAAGGTCGGAAGTGAAAATGTTTGCGGAGGGCTGAAATGGCGGCACTGAATATTGATTACATCCTGAAACGACTTCCACACAGGTATCCATTCCTTATGGTTGATAAGGTGTTGGAATATGAGATTGAGAAATCAATCCGGGCCCTCAAGAATGTAACAATTAATGAGCCTTTCTTTCAGGGGCACTTCCCCAATCATCCAGTGATGCCAGGCGTTCTTATCGTCGAGGCCATGGCCCAGGTTGGTGGAGTATTAGCCTTTGAATCATCGCCATGTTCAGAGGATTCATTGGTCTACTTTACCGGAATTGATAAAGTGCGTTTTCGTAAACCTGTTCGTCCTGGTGATACGATTATTTTTGATCTTACCGTCCTGCGTCATCGGGGGGATCTCTGGAAATTAAGTGGTGAAGCGAAAGTGGATGAGCAATTGGTTTGTGAGGGTGAACTCATGGCAGCTATCGTATCAGGGGGTTCTGCGTGAGTACTCACATCCATCCTTCTGCTATTGTTGCTGCGGGGGCCAAGATTCACCCGGATACGAAAATAGGGCCTTTTTGTGTTGTTGGCCCTGATGTCTGTATAGGAGCCAATACCGAACTAATATCCCATGTTGTTGTTTCCGGTCACACAACAATAGGAGAAAACAACCGGATTTTCTCCTTTGCCGGCGTTGGCAGCGAGCCTCAGGACCTTAAATATCAGGGTGAAGCTTCAGAATTGCAAATTGGCAATGGCAATATCATCAGGGAGAATGTAACTATCAATCCAGGTACGGAGGGTGGGGGCATGCTAACCAGGGTAGGGGACAGAAACCTGTTTATGGCCTATTCTCATGTAGCCCACGACTGTTTGCTGGGAAATGATATTGTCCTGGCAAATTGCGCCACACTGGCAGGTCACGTGGAAGTGGGTGATGGCGCTATTATAGGTGGTTTGGCAGCCGTGCATCAGCTAACACGTGTCGGCCAGATGGCGATGCTTGGGGGAATGACGGGGGTGGTTAAAGATGTCCCCCCTTATTGTACAATTGCAGGGGGTTACCGAGCCGGACTTTCGGGCCTGAATCTGGTTGGTTTGCGCCGTCGGGGTATTGATTCAGAAACAGTTAGTTTGCTGAAAGCTTTATACCGCATTCTTTTCCAAAGCTACGATAATCTGAGTCTGAAATTGAAGGAAGCGGAAGCTGTTGCCGGAGGCAATCAGGTTGCTGTTGAGCTTTGCAATTTTGTGCGAACTGCCAAGAGAGGAGTGTGCATGCATCAGGGTAATGAGTCAAAATCACCCTGATTCAGCCAGGGTTGGCTTGATAGCAGGTTACGGCTCCTTCCCTCTGGAAATTGCTCAAAACCTCCTCAATCTTGGTTTTCAGGTACATACTGTAGCAATCAACGAGGAAACTTCGCCGGCAATCGAAGATGTCAGCGTTTCGACTTGCTGGCTCAGGGTTGGCCAGGTTCAGGGCATGATCAACGCCTTCAAAAAAACAGGTGTGAGTCGCGTCATTATGGCAGGGAAGGTAAAAAAGCTTCATTTATTCAGGAACTTCCGGCCAGATTTTAAGGCAATACAAACGCTAGCCAGGCTTTCGGATAGACGGGATGATACAATTTTGAATGCCATTGCTGGCCTGCTAGCAAAAGAAGGGATCGAGGTTCTTCCCCAAACTGATTATGCCGGCGATATGTTGGCTGAAAACGGCCACCTGCATGGCCCCAAACCCAAAAAGGAAATGATTAGAGATGCGGAGTTTGGCCTTACTCAGGCCAAGGGAATTGCTGCTCTCGATATAGGGCAGACTGTGATTATCCAGAATCAGAGTGTCCTGGCTGTTGAAGCTATTGAAGGAACGGATGCAGCGATTCACCGGGGTGGGGAGCTGGGGAGCGGCAAGGCCGTCGTTGTAAAAATCGCCAAACCAAATCAGGACATGCGTTTCGATGTTCCTGCTGTCGGTCCTGACACACTTCAGGCAATGGCCAGTTCCGGATGCGTAATGCTGGCAATAGAGGCAGGTAAAACACTAATCCTTGATAAGCAGAGTTTTGTACAAAAAGCAAACCAGCTTGGGATTGCCGTCCTTGGTTTGATAGTCCACAACAGCATAGAATAATATCACCTTTGGCCCGAATAAAAACATGCACATTCTTTTAAGTGCTGGCGAAGTATCCGGTGATATGCATGCCTCGAAAGTTATTCAATCAATGCGAGATATCGATCCTGCGCTGTCATTTTGCGGTATTGCCGGTGAATATATGCAGGAGGCTGGCTGCGAGCCTCTGGCGACTGTGCAGGAGCTCAATGTGATGGGCTTTGGCGACGTGATCAGGGCAATACCACGAATTCGAAAAATTGAGAAACTTGTCCTTTCCTGGGCGGAAGAAAACAAACCGGAAGTTGCTATTTTGGTTGACTACCCTGGCTTTAATATGCGGCTGGGACGCCAACTGCGGCAAATGGGTGTCCCTGTATTGCAATACATTGCTCCTAAACTTTGGTCATGGGGGAAACAGCGGTCACGTCGGTTAAGCTTATCCCAGGATAGGCTGGCCTGTATTCTCCCTTTTGAGCCGGAATGGTTTGCTGGTGTGGGTATTCAGGCCTCTTACGTTGGCAATCCCTGCGTCCATTCCTGTTCAAAGGGCTGGACCAGGAAAAATTTTTGTCAAATGTTTCAATTTGAAGATCACCGTCCAATTGTTGCTTTGCTTCCAGGCAGCAGGCCGGGCGAACTGAGGCGTCATGTACCTCTTCTGACCAGTGTGTTGAAAGAGTTGCGAGGTTTGTTACCCCAGCTGCAGTTTGTTGTTTCGAAAGCGGCTGGTGTAAATGAGTCAAAGCTCTCTGCTTTGACAAAGTATGGAGCCAAACTTATTGACCGGAGTGCTCCTGGGTTTGCACTACCAGTGGATGCGGCAGTAGCCGTATCAGGAACTGCTACGCTGGAACTTGCATTATGGAACGTGCCGACAGTGCTCATTTACCGTTCTTCCCCGGCACATATCACTCTTGGTCGTTGGTTTGCAACTGTTAAGCATGTGGGGCTTGCCAATATTATCATGGGCGATTGCTCGGTTATGCCCGAACTGATCCAAAAGCAGTGCACTGTGGCTAATATTTTGGAACAACTGTTGCCGCTCATTCAATCCGGAGAGGTGATCGCGGGTCAGAAGCAGGTTTTTAAAGAACTTAGGAGTTTATTGGGAGAGAAGGATCCGGCAAAGGAGGTGGCCAACCTGGCTCTTTCTCTAGCCGGCCCCCAGGTCAGGCCAATTCGCTTGTAATCTTATCCTGCCTGCTTAGTATACAGGGCTTCAGAAAGTGAGCTGCGGCTCGCTTTTTTAATTTTTGGGGGTTGTTTGGAAAAGAAGGTCGAGGGACTAGCGGCACCAATTGCGGTCGAGCTTGGCGTTGACATACTTCATGTCGAATTAGGTGGGAGGCATCGTAGCAAGTATGTGAAGGTAGTAATCGATTCGGTCGGGAGCGTAGATAGCAGTTGCCTGGCAGATTTTAGCAGAGCTCTTTCTCTGCAGTTGGATGCCATCTCTCTGTTTGACGGGCGTTATCAGCTGGAAGTCACTTCTCCGGGCCTGAATTGGCCATTGAGTACTAAGGCTGATTTCCTTCGCCATCGGGGAGAATGGATCCAGGCTCGATATTTTGACGGTCATATAGTCGAGGGGATGAATCTTGGGCCCACTAAGGATGGGTTCCGAATCAAGGAAAGGGACGCTACTGAGCACGTGGTTGTTATGGAAAAGGTTGCGAAGTGTGTGCGAAGCATTAACTGGAAAGCACTTCCATCCGGAAAGACGAAAAAGGATAAAAAGAAAACGGAGCTTATGGAATGATTGCCACAGAAATGTTGCAGGTAGCCGAATCAGTTGCACGCGAAAAGTCAGTGGATCGTGAGCTTGTTCTTGAGGCCATGGAATCGGCTTTGAAGACAGTTGCACGCCGCACTTATGGAGATAGAAATGTAGAGGCTGTTATTGATCGTGAAACTGGCCAGATTCAACTCTACCATCTGCGCCTGATTGTTGAAGAAGTAGAAGATGAGGAAAATGAACTGAGTCTGGAAGATGCCAAGAAAATTAACTCTGGTGCGGAGTTGGGGATAGAACTCCGTGAGGAACTTGAACCTGTTGAGCTTGGGCGAATTGCTGCCCAAACTGCAAAGCAGGTCATTAATCAGAAAATTCGTGAAGCTGAACGCGACCGCGTTGTTGCTGAATATGAACCCCGTGTAGGAGAGTTAATCGCTGGCATCGTTAAGCGGGTCGAACGAGGAAATGTGTACGTTGACCTTGGCCGGGGAGAGGCAGTGATGTTTCGAGAAGACCTGCTTCCCAGAGAAACATTCCGGCAGGGAGACCGGATCCGTGCCTATCTGAGAGAGGTACGTAAGCAGTCTGCGGGGCCGACTCTTATTATGTCACGTGCAGACGCCGGCATGGTTCTTCGCTTGTTTCAACAAGAAGTTCCTGAGATACAGGATGGTCTTGTCGAAATTCAGGCTATCGCCAGAGATCCCGGATCCCGTTCAAAAATTGCTGTAATTACACATGATCCAAGCGTTGATCCTGTCGGAGCTTGTGTCGGCATGCGTGGTTCAAGGGTACAGGCAGTGGTCAATGAATTGCACGGTGAGAAGATTGATATCATCGAGTGGACTTCTGATCCGGCGACCTTTGTAATCAATGCTATGGCACCGGCAGCTATCGTGCGGGTGCTTGTTGACGAAGAAAATCAATGTATTGAAGTGGCAGTGGCAGAAGATCAATTGGCGATTGCAATCGGCAAGCGCGGACAAAATGTTCGTCTGGCCTCTGAATTAAGTGGCTGGAATATTGAAATTATGACCACCGGTGAGGAACATAAGCGGCGCCAGGATGAAGTGGATCGTGTAAAACTGCAGTTCCATGAAGTGTTGGATATGGATGAGGACTTTGCGGCATATCTAGCTTCAGAGGGATTTCTTAGTCTGAATGATCTGGCCTACTGCTCCGTGGAGGAGCTTTCCTCCATTGAGGGGCTTGATGCTGATCTGGCGCTAGAGCTACAAAAAAGGGCTCGTGACTCCTTACTTAGCCAGGCTCTGGCCAAAGAAAACTCCGAGCCTGAGCCTTCCGAGAAAATTAAGTCCTGCTCCCTTGTGGATATACCGGGCATAACTAATGATCTTGTTGAGGCCTTGGGGAAGCGCAACATTGCAACTCCTGAAGCTTTGGCGGATGCATCTACCGATGACCTGGATAGTATTGAAGGGCAAACCCGGGAACAATTGGATGCATTGATTATTGCCGCTAGAAAAAAGTGTGGTTGGTTTGATTGAAGCCTGCAAGAAATCTGTTGAAAGTGTACAATCCGGCCCTGCATTTAGTGGCATGAGGCAAGGTTGAAGTGGATATGCTCAGGATAATGCTTGATGAGTGTAACAGTTGGAAAGAATTGAGGTGAATATTTAGATGGCAAATATACGTATCCTTGAGTTAGCTAAGGAACTTCACGTCGATGTGCTTGAGTTGCAACGCATTGCCGTCCGTTGTGGTCTGGCTGTAAACGGCCCCACCAGCATGTTGGATGATGAAGACAAAAATAAGATTATTGAATCCATAAAAGACAAGAGGAAACAAACAAATATAAAAAAAACATTAGGTAGAACATTAACTCTAAATCGGCCAACTATTGCTGGCCAGCCACGAGCGGGTGGTAGAGATGATCGAGGGCGCACGGTAACAGTTGAAGTGCGGAGGCGTAGAACAAAAGCATCAGTGCCCGTTGAGCCGGATGCCAAGATTCAGAAAGCCGAAAAAAAACCTGAAAAAAAGACTGTTGCCAAGAAGGCCGATGAAGTAAAGCGAGTCCAGAAATTACCAGTGAGCTCGCCTGCCCGGGAGCAACAGGATAAGGGGTCACAAAGGCGAACTGCCACCACCGGAAGATCCGATAAATCACGCGGCCCAAGCACTACGTTCCGAAAAGGACTTACACCAGCCCAGATTGCCTCAGCAAAGGCACCAAGGTCATCAGTTAAAGAACTGGAAACCCAGATTAAAACAGAACGCGCTGCGCGAAGGGATGCCCAGCGACCCAAGCCATCATCACCTCAAAAATCCCGTGCAGTGCCCAGGCGCACTCCTTCCGTAGCTGTCGCGCCAATGCCTTCTGCACCTCCATCTGGGCCTAACCGGAGGAGAGGCGGTCAGATCCGCCCACAGAGAAAGCTGTCACCTGCCGAGCGTGCTGCCCGCCGTCATTACGAGGAATTGAGACGTGCTGCTCCACTAACTGAGGAAGAGGAAGAGCGTTTGGCCCGATTGGGAACCAAACCCAGAGGAAAAAAACATTCACAGGATGAAACAGGTGCTCCGAACGTCGTGCGTTCTGTAGAAATTCCTGAAGTTATCTCCGTTGGCGAGTTGGCCAGTCGCATGGCTGTCAAAGGCGCTGAAGTAGTCAAGAAGCTCTTTGAAATGGGCATGACCAGCACGATCAATGAGAGCGTAGACGCGGACACAGCATTGCTGCTTGTGGAAGAATTCGGGCACCGACCGAAGTTGTTAAATGAAGCTGCTGTTGAGGATGTTCTTTTAACAGGAAATGAAGAGGAAGATGAGGAAGATCTTGAGCCTAGACCTCCCATTGTTGTCATCATGGGCCATGTTGATCATGGTAAAACCGCACTACTTGATGCCTTGCGTAAAAGCACCGTGGCTGAGGGTGAGGCCGGAGGTATTACTCAGCATATCGGTGCATACATGGTGAAATTGGATGACGACAATCGGGTTGTTTTTCTCGACACCCCCGGACACGAGGCCTTTACCAGTTTGCGTGCACGAGGTGCTAAAATAACTGATGTCGCTGTTCTGGTTGTTGCTGCCGATGATGGAGTGAAGCCTCAAACTCTGGAGGCGCTAAGCCATGCCAAGGCCGCTGAAGTCCCGATCATTGTGGCGATTAACAAGATAGATAAAGCTGAAGCTGATGTAGAGAAGGTAAAACGTCAGATGTCTGAACATGGTCTTGTTCCAGAAGACTGGGGTGGGGACGCAATCTTTGTCCCCGTTTCCGCCGTATCAGGTGAAGGTTTGGATGATCTGCTGGAAATGCTTTCATTGCAAACAGAAATTCTGGAGTTAAAGGCAAATTCGAACCTTCGGGGCCGGGGTGTCATTGTTGAATCCAGACTGGACCGTGGTCGGGGGCCCGTGGCTACCGTTCTCGTAAGAAACGGTACCTTTAAACGGGGAGATATCGTTGTAAGTGGCACTGCAATGGGTCGTATCCGCGCACTTGTGGATGAAAATAGCGTTCAACACAAGACTGCCGGCCCATCTATTCCTGCCGAGATACTTGGTCTGGATGATTTGCCGGAAGCGGGGCAGGAAATTGTTGCTGTTGAGAACGAGAGGCAGGCTCGTGAGATTATTTCCTTTCGCAAGGAAAAAGTAAGGCAATTTGGTATAAGCGAGCAGGCCAAGAAGAAGTTAAGCCTGGATGAATTGTTCAGCAATATACAGCAGGAGGGAATCAGGGAACTTCCAATAGTGATCAAGGCTGATGTTGGCGGTTCCGTAGAGGCCATAGCAGAAGCACTTACCAAGGTCGGCACCGAAGAAGTTCAGGTCAATATCATTCACAAGGGAATCGGGGGCATAACGGAAACCGATATCATGCTCGCCTCTGCCTCAAATGCTATTATTCTTGGTTTTAATGTTCGCCCGGAGTCAAAGGCCAAGCGTGTGGCTGAAGCTGAGGGTGTGGATATTCGCTTTTACAGGATTATTTATGATGCCATCGATGACGTTAAACAGGCATTGAGTGGCCTGCTTGCACCGAAAGAAGTAGAGAAGGTTATTGGCGCTGCCGAGATTCGTGATGTCTTTTCTGTGCCCAAGGCCGGCAAAGTTGCCGGCTGTTATGTAACGGATGGCTATATTTCCCGACAGGCCAGTGTGCGTGTTCTCAGGGAAGGGGTTCTGATTTATGATGGAACTCTTGCCTCTCTGAGGCGATTTAAGGATGATGTTAAAGAGGTGAAAAGTGGCTACGAATGCGGTATCGGTATTGAGAAATTCAATGATATCAAGGTTGGTGATGTCTTCGAATTCTATCTGATTGAGGAAATCGCTTCATCACTGTAAGGAATGCCATGCGTCATCGATCCCCAAACCAGAGTCGGCTTCAGGCAGACATATACCGCCTGCTCACTCAACTTATGCAACGGGAGATTAGTGATCCGAGACTCGCTGATATCAATATTACACGAGTGGAAAGCACACCTTCCGGACATGGCATGATCATCTGGATACATAGATTGGAAGTGAAAGATGCTGAAGAGTGCGAACGGGGTTTGAACAAACTTGCCCCACACTTTATGCATTTGCTGCGGCACAGTTTACCAAAACAGCGCCTGCCAAAGATACAGTTTCGCTGGGATATAGCTTTGGAAAAGGGCGATAAGGTATTGAGTTTACTGCACGATCTAAACCGTGCGCAAAGCCCATGAGTGACTGGCAGCAGGCATGCGAGGCTATTACAAATGCCGGGGCCATCGTTCTATGTGCTCACCGCCATCCGGATGGTGACGGCATCGGCGCGCAAATGGGCCTTTACCATTCCTTTCGCAAAGCAGGTAAAACTGTATATGCCCATAACCGTGATGGTGTCCCTCATATGTACCGTTTTATTTCTGATACAGACCAGATCACTGAAGGAACAGATTTTCCACACGCAGGGGCAGTAGATCTGATTATCTGCCTTGATAGTGGCAATATCGACCGGCTCGGCTTGCCGGATGTCTTCTTTCATGGAAAAACCGTACTTAATATCGATCACCATCAAAATAACACACGTTTTGGCCATATCAACCTGGTTGCTCCGGAAGCTTCTGCTACCGGAGAAATTGTTCTTGAGTTAATAAATCGGCTTGGTTTGCCTCTTTCCTCCGAAGCCGCCACAGCCATCTTTACCGCTGTTCTCACCGACACTTGCAGCTTTCGCCTGGCCAATGCAAATGCCCGGGTCCATAGAATAGCTGCGGATTTAATTGATGCCGGCGCAGACCCCTGGCAGATATCTACAGGTGTTTACGAGAACCATTCATCTGCCTGGCTCGAGTTGCTAGGCTTGTGTCTGAAAACCTTGGAAATTGGTGATAAAGGCCAATCTGCCTGGCTTTATGTTAATGATGAAATGTACCAGAAAACCCATGCTAACCAGGAAGATACTGAAGGTTTCATTGAGTATGGAAGGAGTCTCGAGGGTGTAGAGATTGCTGTTTTTATTCGCCCGGAGGAAGGGCAGGGCTGGAAGGTTAGCTTCAGGAACAAGAAGGTCGCTGATGTTGCCATGCTTGCTACAGGTCTGGGCGGTGGTGGCCACGCCTACGCCTCGGGCTGCATTTTGACGGGAACGCTGAAAGAGGTTCAATCCAGAGTAAAAAGCGAAGTCAGTAAATTATTGCAAGAACTATCTTCCTAGCCTGTTAACACTAAGTTGATATCAGGCGTAGTTTTTCTGGATAAACCGACAGGCTGGACTTCACGAAAGGCTGCTGCTGCAGTATCCAGAATGTTTAATCGTATTAAGGCGGGTCATACCGGCACACTTGACCCCCTGGCAACAGGTATGTTGCCAATCCTTCTCGGGGAGGCCACCCGCTTCTCTGAACTTGGTTTGGATGCAAACAAATCCTATGCGGTTAGTCTTGACCTCAGCTATCAAACAGACACCCTGGACGCCCATGGGAAGTTGCTACAGCAATATTCGTCTACTGATATTGACACTGCAGCCATTCTTAAGGCGGTAAACAGTCTGAAAGGACGTCAGCAGCAGATTCCACCGGCTTACTCTGCTATTCGAGTTGGTGGCAAGAGGGCCTATGATATGGTACGGCAGGGCAGGGCAGTGGACCTACCTCCCAGAAACGTTCATATCGAGGAAATTCAACTAAAGAGCTGGAAAAGCCCTGTGCTAAATCTCTACGTAAAATGCTCCAAAGGAACATATATTCGCTCGCTTGCTCGAGATATAGGCTCCCTTCTTCATACAGGCGGCTGTATAATAGCCCTGCGGCGCTTAAGTATTGGGGCCTGGAATGAAGAACTAATGGTAGATATGACCGCCCTGGATGATAAAAGGGAAATCCTCATTAGGCCTTTGCCATTCTGGCTCAAAGATATATTGGGGATAAATCTGTCCCGGCAGCTGGCCCGACGTTTTGTGATGGGTCAACGTTTACCAGTCTCACACAAGGAAAGTGACTTGCTTACCGTATATTGTGGAGATGTCCTGCTGGGTACAGGGGCGGTTCGCTTATCGACTGAGAGTGGGGCTCATATCCTGCATCCGAAGCGGGTTCTACTATCTTCTCAACAGAGCTTTATTTGAGTATTCGACTGTGACAAACAAGCTGACACTATTGCCCGGAGAAGAATCCTGTATCAATCTCTATCTTCAAACTTCTTTTGCATATAATCGTCTATCTCTTTCTTTTTTAGGGCCCAATCGTCAACAAGTTCCTGACGTGAGAGAAACCCATCCGAATTTTTGTCAAGGTGATTGAATTCTTCCGTTACTGAGCGAAGGTATTCATCCTTGCTTATTTCCTTGTCATCATTTTCATCCCAGCGTTTCAAGACCGGCTTTACATATTTGGTTTTTGTTTTTCGATAGTCAGCCATTTCCTGAATAGAAATGATGTCGTCACCGTTTGCATCCATTCTACTGAAACGAAATGTAGCCGGGCGGGAATATTCCCTCCACTCAACTTTACCATCTCTATTCCAGTCCCAGTATTTCATCTGGTCATCAGCATTTTTTTCAGGATCATAAGTGGGTTGTGCTAAGGCGGGGAAAGCAGCGAAGAGTACGGCTAAGAAAATAAAAAAAGTATACATGGTTCATTCCTCCAGAGTGATCTATGAGATCAAATGTATAGTTAATAAGGTTTCAGGCCTCAGGGTTATCTGTTTGCCCGTTTGCGTTCATGTTCGATCAGGAAGCGCTTGCGAAGCCGAATAGATTTCGGTGTGATCTCTACCAGTTCATCATCACCAACGAATTCAATAGCGCGCTCCAGTGTTAACTGGAGGGGTACTACAAGATCAATCGCATCATCCTTACCCGAGGCCCGTACATTCGTAAGCTTTTTTTCTTTGTTTGCGTTTACCACAAGATCATTATCGCGGCTATGAATTCCAATGATCATGCCTTCATACAATTTATCGCCAGCGCCAATAAACATCTTGCCTCGTTCTTGAAGTTTCCATAGCGCATAGGCCACTGAATAGCCATCGGACATTGAAATCAGCACGCCATTTTTGCGCCCAGGCAGTTCGCCAATAAATTTACCATAATCGTGGAATATATGATGCATGACACCTGTACCACGAGTATCGGTCAGAAACTCGGAGGTATAACCGATCAGGCCTCTACTTGGACAAATCAGCTCAAGTCGAGTCATTCCATCGGCATCGTTTTGCATATTTATCATTTCAGCACCACGCTGGCCCAGTTTCTCTATCACCGAGCCCTGATACTCTGAACCAACATCAATTGTAACATGCTCATAAGGTTCCTGTTTGACGCCATCTTTTTCCCGCGTAATAACAGTTGGTCGAGATACTGCCATTTCGAATCCTTCGCGCCGCATATTCTCCAGAAGGATAGCGATATGAAGCTCGCCACGTCCGGATATCTTGTAGATATCACCAAATTCGGTTTCCTCTACCCGCATAGCAACATTGGTGCGTATCTCCTTCATCAGGCGATCACGAATCTGACGGGTGGTCACAAGTTTACCCTCGGTGCCGGCCAGTGGTGAATTGTTTACATGCAATTCCAGGGAAAGTGTCGGTTCATCCACCTTGATGACGGGGAGGGGGCTTGGTTCATTTTTATCAGCGATGGTTTCACCGATATGCATAGTCTCAATACCGGCCACAGCAACGATGTCCCCAGCTTCGGCCGTTTCGATCTCTATACGTTGCAAACCACGGAAACCGAGCAGCTTTGTGATTCTTGCACTGGACTGGCTACCATCGGCGTGCATTACAGCTACATCCTGTCCTCGCCGGATGACACCATTGGCGATGCGACCAATGACAATACGACCGATGTAATCATCCCAGCTAAGCGTTGTGGCCAACATTTGCAAAGGTGCTTCAGGGACACCTGAAGGTGGTGGCACATACTTGAGAACGGTTTCAAAAAGGCATGTGAGTGAAGTTGACTCCTCATCGAGATCGATCATGGCGTAGCCATTCTTGGCCGAGGCATAAACAATCGGAAAATCGAGTTGCTCATCGGTGGCGCCCAGGGAAGCAAAGAGATCAAATGTTTCATCCACGCAGCCATCCGGGTTTGCTCCGCTACGATCAATTTTGTTGACAACAACAATTGGTTTCAGACCAAGGCTCAGGGCCTTTGAAGTTACAAAGCGTGTCTGGGGCATTGGCCCTTCGGCTGCATCAACCAGCAGAAGTACGCCATCTACCATATTCAGGATACGTTCCACCTCACCGCCAAAGTCAGCATGGCCTGGTGTATCCACAAGGTTTATTCTTGTATCACCATATTGGATGGCCGTATTTTTTGCCAATATCGTAATGCCGCGTTCACGTTCAAGATCATTCGAATCCATAACGCGTTCGGATATTTCTTCATGTGCGGTAAACGTGCCGGATTGTTTCAGCAGTTCATCAACGAGTGTGGTCTTGCCATGGTCAACATGAGCTATGATAGCAATATTACGGAGATCGCGGGACATTTTTAAACCTCAGCAGGGAAATGGGCGCGCATGGTAGCAGTTTGGCTGTTCGATACCATGTCGAATCTGTTTAGAATTGACCGATGCATTTTAAACTTGCCGGAGATTTCAGACCTCGGGGCGATCAGCCACGGGCGATTGCAGAACTTGTTGATGGAGTAAAAAGTGCTGAACAGCATCAAACGCTTCTTGGTGTTACCGGATCTGGAAAAACGTATACTATTGCCTGCGTCATTGAAAAGACCCAAAAGCCTACCCTTATTATGGCTCCCAACAAGACGCTGGCAGCTCAATTATACGGTGAATTCAAGCAGTTCTTTCCTGATAATGCAGTTGAATATTTCATTTCCTATTACGATTATTATCAGCCTGAAGCCTACGTACCCGCCTCGGATACCTTAATTGAGAAGGACTCATCCATTAATGAGCATATAGATCGTATGCGACATTCCGCTACTCGGGCATTGCTGGAGCGCGAGGATGTGATCATTGTGGCTTCGGTTTCCTGTATTTATGGCCTTGGTAGCCCTGAGGTCTATGCCGATATGTTGCAATATTTTGAAGTTGGCAGAGCGCAGGATCAACGCATAGCTATTCGTAAACTTGTAGAGTTACAGTACG
>JBHHTX010000024.1:0-17065 GCA_046753585.1 Mariprofundaceae bacterium | reverse complement strand
CCAGCTCAACGCCCCGCTTGCGTACTTCAACCAGTTCGGCTGACAGGGAATTGACCGTATCAACATCAATTCCATATCCATCCTTCCCCATCAAGACCTCTCCAGACAGCTTCAACAATATACGTTTGCACTGCATTAGATCTGTTGAATGGAATGGAGTGGAATCAGCCATGAATTTGGGCTGACACCTCGGCGGCAAAGTCTGATTCTTTTTTCTCAATTCCTTCACCCAACTGATAGCGGTATATAGCTGACACCCTTGCTTCAGTGTCGGCTGAAGCCAGCAGTTGGGAAACAGTCTGATCAGAATCCTTGACGAAAGGTTGTTCTACAAGGCAATTCTCGGCATAATATTTATTCAATTGCCCGGTCACAATTCGCTCAATAATGTTTTCAGGTTTACCGCTGGCTGCAGCCCGTTCCGTTAATACATTTTTTTCCCTCTCAAGGGCATCTGAAGAAACATCTTCCCGGTTAATAAACAAAGGATTAGAGGCTGCGACATGCATGGCGATATCTTTGCTAATTGCTTCCACAGGAGCCGGAATCAGCGTATCAACACTAACCATTGAGGCGATCTTTCCACCTGCATGCACATAGGTTGCAACAACTCCGTTCTCTATATGGACCTTCTCAAAACGCCGAACGGTAATTTTTTCTCCAATTTTTGCGATTAATTTCGTCAGCACCAGAGAGACAGCCTGACCCTGCTCGTCAAATTTCTCATCCATCAAGGCCTCAATCGTATTGCAGTCCGACTTTATAATCAATTCAAGAAGATTATTAACAAATTCTTGAAACTCCTTGTTCTTGGCAACAAAATCTGTTTCTGAATTAACTTCTAGTATGACGCCTGTATTGCCGGTTACCTCTGCAGCAACCATCCCCTCTGCTGCAACCCTGCCCGATTTATTGGCCATGGCTGACAAGCCTTTTTTGCGCAGATTATCTATGGCGGCATTTATATCACCGTCTGCTGCTGCCAGTGCCTTTTTACAATCCATCATGCCTGCGCCGGTGCGCTCTCTTAATGCCTTTACATTCGCGGCTGTGATCTGAGCCATATACTCCTCCAGGTTCTAGATTCTTTGGATTCTCTGCAGTGGAAAGATGAACTCAGGCTTTTTCAACTCTGGACTCTGCCGGTTTAGCCTCTTCTTTCTGCCCGGCCAGAGCCTCAGAATCATCATCAGTCTCCTCAGTGTCTTCAATTTGCTCCAGATTCCAGGTCTCGGAACCCTCGATCAAGGCATCGGCCATTTTACTGCAAAAAAGACGAATAGCCCGGATAGCATCATCATTTCCGGGAATAAGATAATCGATACCCGTAGGGTTGCAGTTGGAATCTACAACAGCTACAACAGGAATACCAAGGCGACGAGCTTCTGTGACTGCCAGGTTTTCTTTACCCGTATCAATCACAAACAGACAGTCGGGCAATTGCGTCATCTCCTTAATGCCACCCAGAGAGCGTTCCAGCTTGGCAAGTTTTCGCTCTGCCTGCAGGGCCTCTTTCTTGGAAAGGAGTTCGAGCTTCCCCTCTTCCTTTTGACGTTGCAAGTCCTTCATCCTGCGCACGGATTGCTGAACCGTACTGAAGTTGGTCAGGGTGCCCCCCAGCCAACGATGATTGACAAAATACTGTCCGGCACGGCTAGCCTCTTCCCGAATGGAATCTCTCGCCTGTTTTTTGGTACCAACAAACAAAACCCTACCTCCGACAGTCGCCAGCTCACGCATAAACTGAAATGACTCATTGGCCAGTTTTAGTGTCTTCTGCAAATCGATGATATGGATTCCGTTACGTTGCCCGAATAAATACGGGGCCATACTGGGATGCCAACGGCAAGTTTGATGACCAAAGTGAACACCAGCTTCAAGCAGCTGTTTCATAGTAAATTTAGACATTTATGTCCTCCGATTGTTATTCCTCCGCCGCTCAAATCCCCAGAAGGGCACAATCGTTGAGGCGACGAGCGAAGTGGCGCGCTTTCTATCTAATACATGGTGTTAAAGCAAGAAAAACGTTATCGCCCCATAGCCCAGCTGATGAGAAAGTTACTGCTTCCAAAAATCATAGGCCCGAGGATGGCTTGAAACAAACCCAACAACAGCAATGCAATGACAATGATAAAGCCATAGGGCTCAAGTCTGGACAACTGGTAGGCCATGGGTCCTGGCAATAGTCCCACGGCAATTCTGCCACCATCCAGAGGGGGTAGTGGCAGCAGGTTAAAGATACAAAGTACCATGTTGATGAGAATGGACGCCTGACACATTAAGGCTACCGGCTCGATCAGCCAGTTCATAGTTGGTGGCATCTTGACAAGCAAGGCCAGCAACATTGCCGACAATACCGCCAGGACAAGGTTTGTAGCCGGGCCTGCCAGCGCCACCCAAATCATGTCCTGTTTGGGCCGTCTAAGCTTCCTGAAATCAACAGGCACGGGTTTCGCGTAGCCAAAGATGAAAGGAGACTGAAGGACCAGCAATATAAGAGGAATGAATATCGTTCCAAAGGGGTCTACATGTTTCAGAGGATTTAGCGTCAGCCTTCCCATCCATCGGGCAGTATTGTCACCAAGCCTGTCTGCAGCCCAGCCATGGGCCACCTCATGCAAAACAATGGCCAGCATAACCGGAATAGCCCAAATACTAATTCCACGAATAATCCCTTCAATATCCATAAAAACCCATTCTCAAAATATACCTGCCAAACCGAGCAGGCTACTTATGGTGCCCAATGGAAAACCGGTTTACGGAAAATGCCGGAAACTTTTGCCTGGGCCGGGTTGTGGCCGGTAATCTGCTTAAGAAGGGGTTGTTTTTGACCTTTTTCAGTTAGCTTAAGATGACCATTGATCGGCCATTTTGTAATATCAGTAGAATTTGGTTTCAGGCTTCCCTTTGCATCAAGTAACAGATTTTGCCCACCAGCGGCTGACCAGGTCCAACCAGATTCAGCTGACTGAACCCTGATTTCATAATCCCCCAAAAGCTGGGGTGTTTTTCCTGATACAAGACCCGCCTGTTTTATGAAACCCCTTATATCAGCCTGTTCGGGTTGCATGCTTGTCTTGTTCAAAACAGTTTTACCTTGCAACAAAACATGGCCTTGAAGCGGAAAAAGAGCCATTTGAGGTATATATGAGCTCAAGAATGAAGCATCCATATTAATATTAACATCCAAGAATTCGAGTTTATCTCCTGACATAGACACAACAACGCTGAACGATTGTTGCAACCCCTCACCACTCAGTTTTATCGCAGGTGTTCCGAGAAAAAGACGCCACCAGACAGGACTGACATCCAGATGTGAAAACTTGATGTCCGGCCCCTTCCGAAGCTTGATTATTACTCCTTGCAAGCGAAACCCGGGCAACCAATGCTTGCCGACCGAATCAACGTGGAGAACCTTGTCAAGGTTAAGCCTGCTCATCGTTGAATAAACAAGCGGTTCGGGTTGCCAGCGAAACCACAGGAAAACCGGCAACGACAGTACAAAAACAAGAAGGTAAACCAACCAGGAGCGTTTCATTATTTGCTTCTCGCTGCCAGAAGATCGACATCCAGTATGCCGGGCTTGGCAGATGCCAGCATTTTAGCACGATCCAGACTAACTCCGGCCTGGGCCAGCTTGTAGAGAAAATAGATCAATGACTGATACGGGACCGATTGCATACGAATCTGAAGTCGCTTTTTACCGTTCAGATCTGGCTGGGGTTTGAGGCGTACTATGGATGATCGTACATGGGACACCTGTGCAGACTGTTCCACAGTCGTTAGCAAATCCTGATTCCCCTTTCTCTTGCCGTCCCTTTTCAGTTTTTTGGCCAATAACTGAATCTCTGAATATTGCTGCTCAAGAGCGGGAATGCTTTTCTGAGCGTCATGAACCTGAGCTATTAGCGGTAGCCACAATCCAAAAAGAAACAAGGCCACAGGCAATACCACCATTGTCGTAAGAACCATTCGCTGTTCTCTTTTTTGCAGCAGCTGATATCTGGGTAGCAGGCTTGAATAAACTAGCTCCTTCAGGGTATCGAATCGCTCCGCGATGGCTGACATTCCAGAAAAATGAATCTTTTTCATAGCCACCTCAAGCTAAAGCGAACCTGTTTTTTCTCCTTCTCCAACTCCGTATCATCTACTTTTACCTCACTTCTTACCAATTCTTCCAGCTTGTCTCGGGCACGGTTCACCATGGCAAAGTCGGTAATGCTCCCACTAAGAAGCATCTCTCCATCAATCAGACTCACTTCTCCAACTTTCATTGCAGGAAACTTTTTCTTAAGCCTGGTAATAGCTTCCAGTTGTCTGAGATAATACCAGGCATTGCTTTCGTTGCCGACGGAACCCGCCACGTTTTTGAGCTGGGCAACCGGATCAATAATAACTTTTTCATTCGGCAAGGCCTGATGAAAAACATGTTTGATATTTTGCTCAAGACTTTCCTTGTGACTGTTCAGGGATGCCAGAGAGTAAACATCTATAAAAAATGAAGACGAGATGACAATAAGGGCCAATATGGCTACGCCTCGCCAGGGAGAAAATTGCTCTAGCCAGTCGGCTTTGGCTGACCAGGTTGTATGTCTGAAATTTGGGCCTGACGTACATGGCAAGCGTAAAGCGGCGCTGATATTTGTCGCTGCACGTGAGGGAAGATTCGAGGTTGTCTCGCCCTGCCAGTTTATGATTGATTCAAGCGACGAGAGCAAAAGATCGTTCAAGCGACCATAGACAGCCATATCAGTTGAATAACCCATAGCTTCAAGACTTAGTCGAATATCCTCAACAAGTTCTTCTACTGGCCTCACCAACACGAAGTTTAACCTTCTAATACCAACCCATACTCCGTATCTGTAAACACCCAGAAACAAGCCATCCTCATCTGCATCAAGCACAGCAGCATGCGATCCTTCAAAGTCCGCCGGCAAAGCGGACATCAGTCTCACCCAGCCATCCGGCCAAATAAATTTGCAGTGACTTAGATACGAATGAGAAGACAAGGCATCCTTTGCAGGTTCCGGAAGAGCAAACATGATACCTTCAATTTTATCTTCGATTTTTTCAGCCTGCCAGGCAATCCACCAACCCTCAGCCGGCTCACCACATTGATCTTCCAGCTCTTGCCCGAGAATATTGGCATCAAGCAGGCGCAGGCTTGGCAAAGGAAGCGAAAATGTCCGAATGACCAGACTCTCCAATGGCCAAAGCAAGGTTTGAGCGGGTGCACATGTACCTGAAACATCTGGAAAAAATGCTTCCTCAGCATTTTCTTGCGAAAGAAATTCCTCATAAGAAACTTCCGGGCTCTCACCCTGAATGCCAATGCTGAGAGTGGTCTTATCCCAGTTAGCGACTATTGCTTCCATCCAAGCCTCTGCCGGTAAATGACCTCCAGTTTATTTGGTTTTCTTGCAAGAAGCATTTCTTCACCCCAACGTACCCTGCCAAATTTCGCCCGGGATCGTACAATAAAGACGTCACTCTTCACAGTAATTCCTGCAGCAGTTAATTGCCCGGCCATAGCCGCCACCTGAGGTTGGCTGGTTAATTGACCAACAGAGGTAAAGGGTTGAGCTTTTCTTAGCATTAGAATCGTGTCAACAGCAGGCGGCGTCATCTGTTGTGATAATGACAACAAAACCTCTCTCGGTGCTGTATTGATATTGACCAGGGTTCTTCCCTTACTTTCACCGGCAATAACCAGCCCTCGCAGTTCATCGACTATATCAGAATTGAATCCGGCGATTAATGTTATTTCCTCCAGTCGATCCAGTGGCATATTTTTCGGGCCATATGACTTCATCGAGTAAGCTGAAGATTCAGCACCGCCCGGACCGGATGGAGAATCATCCGCATCCATCCAGTCTACCAAAGCATTTACGAGATTAGGGGGTAGCTCAAGTATTGAAAAGAGACGTTTTATTATAGCTACTCTGGCAGGTTGCGCCACTCCCTGCGAGTTTACTAAATCATTCAGGTTTAAAAACCGATTGGCATCTTCAACCAGAACATAAATTTCACCTTCATCAACAGGAAATGCGGGTGCAGACTGCGCCCAGTCTTCCGTAAGATCATCCGTCTGTGAGTTCTTGGAATCTTCCTGCAAGAGCCGTCGACCCAACTCAAGCCCTGATTCCGCCGCCATCCAGGCTCGAGATGAAAGCTCCATATTTTCAGCTTGCCTTAGACTTATCCAATCTTCATAGGCCGCAGTGATAGCCCAAACCGAGACCATTGATAACAGGCCCAGAACAAGAACCAGCGCTACACCACGCTCTTTAACATGGTGCATCAACCGAAACCAGGCGGCAAAGTCTGAGTTGGTATTTCCACAAATATGGGAAACAGGAGCTCTCTTTCACCTTCTGCATTTTTCCAACGCATAATTAATGCTGAGGGAAGCTGTTTCTTTTTGCTTGCATTCCAGACATCGTGCATCCGGCCATCCTTATCCACTGCCTGCACGTCAAAAGAATCAACTACACCCATATTCCACAGCAAAGGCTCCGCTTCTAAAGAACTTGTCAAAGAAGATACCACCTCCCTGACAAGCTGAGGTTCATCTCCATCCTCATCCAGATAATATCTAACCAGGCTTAAACCGGGTCGATCGGGTTCGCGAACCAGCATGGTAAGCTGATCGTAGCCCAAGCCACTTCGCATATCATTTTCAAGACCAAGGGAGCTCAAACTTGTGTCTTGAGAAACAGCCAAGGCCGTAACATCAAGACGCATTTGCCTGCCAAGCGCATAAGCCTGTACATATTGTTTGCGGGTTTTTTGCAATTCCTTAAAACCCTCGCCTGCCGGCACGGCAGATGCGTAGGTAAACGCCGCTATCATGGCAAAAACTGCCAGTGCCACAAGCACTTCAAGTAAAGTAAACCCTGCCGCATTTTTCACTACTCGGCCCGATACAGAAAGAGTTGAACATCCGGTTCACCCTTTATTGATACGTTCATATTTTGTCGGACAAATCCGGGAACTGCAGTTTCTTCAACCTTACTTTTCCAATGAAGAAGCTGGTCCAGAGCGTGGACCTCTCCACTCTCTTCAAAACGTGGAATATTTGGCTTTAAACGTTCACGGGCAAGCAGATCCATAGATGTTTCAATTGCCAGAGCATGCGCGCGTAAACTATATTGGATATCAGCCGAGTTCCCCAAACGGGATAACAATACGACCAGTGCAGTAGCCGCAATGGTCAAGGCCACCAGTACTTCAAGTAGTGTAAAACCATGGCATTTATTATTCATCCGGGCTCTCCGCGAGTATGCCGCCAGGCCCCGGTCTAACTTGAATTATTGCAATAGCTCCTTTGGTGTCACTAGCTGTTAAAACTATATTTGCAAGGGTTAACATGCCATCCGGATAGATGATAATTTGTCCAAGTGCAGGCTTTCCTTCTCCCCTCTTGGCCGGATGATCCTCTTTAACTTCCAGTGCTTCAATACGCACCTCTGCAATGCGAATAGAAGCGGGCAGTTCGTGATCGCTGAAAACCTTTCCATCTATAGCCTGCCAGCCGCCTTTCTCATCAGCCTGCTCAAACCTGTAGCTATCAAGATAGCCGCTCCACCTGATGGGCGAACCGGTCAGGGAAGCCTCCTGGACAGAAAGACGCAAGCTTTGCTGTAATCGCCGACTCTCATTGTTAAGCTGATCCAAAGAGCTATCAAACATCCTGGGAACCACCAAAGCCGCCATGACGGCAATGATGAGCAGCACCAGCATAATCTCGAGGAGTGTAAAGCCGTGATGAAGAGGGGCCGGTTTTATAGTTATCTTGTTTTACTCCCAGTTACCGATATCGCTATCGAAACCTGTTCCTCCAGGCCTCCCGTCGGCACCGTATGAAACCAGATCAAAATCACTATGAACGCCTGGAGACAGGTAGATGAAATTATTACCCCAGGCATCCCTAGGAACACGATCCATGTATCGCTTGCCACCGGAACTTGGCTGTACCAGGGCTTCAATACCCTCTGAAGTTGATGGATAATGATGATTATGCAAGCGGTATAATTTGAGTGCCTGTGCCAGGTTCCCCATCTGGGCCTTGCTTGCCTCAACTTTTGCCTCATCAGCACGTTCAACCAGACGTGGCGCAATAATCGCCACCAGCATACCAATGATGACCAACACCACCATAATCTCCAGTAATGTAAAACCTGCCTGTTTCCTACCACGCATTGCGTTCTCCTTTTTTTAACCAGAAATCATTTCTTGTTAGAGGATCGTGCAGCCTTTGCCGGCCATCAACGATAACCCGGGGGCCAACTCTCACGTCATCTGCTTCATGAATCAACCTGTCCAGGATAAGCCAGCTCCCCAGTAATAAGCCATGTTTTTCGACAGCCTGGCGTGCGTAGAATGAACAAACAGGATAAGACGGACAGCTTCGGCCATCCAGATCGCCGACAATTCTTTGGTAAAAATACAGAGGGAATTTCTCTGGCGAATGGGCTGGCAGAGAAAAGCATCGCAATCCTGTAGTCGCTATCAGGCTTCCCGCTGCAAGCAGAAGGGTAAGCTTAAGTGTGTTCAGGGCATCCTGTGATCGCATTACCACGGACTTCCCTGCAAGCCGCTGGCAAGCCAAAGTTCTTGCCACCACAAGATATACTGTTCATCGTTCCCCCGTTCAACAAGCGAAACAGCGGAGAAAATGGTTCCGGACCAGAGCCACAATGTAATCAACGAAAAAAACACGGTTACGGGCCCCATTCGCCTCCTTGCTGCCCATAAAGTTAGAATCAGCATGGGCCAGACCATGAATGCTGCAACCTCAGCATCACGCCAGCGACCCTGCCAGGCATGCCCGGATCCCGGCATAAGTGTTGCCATGAGTCCGACGAGCCATACATCTTGCCTGGCAGGTATCGGATGTTGTCGTAAGTGAGCTTCCACAAGAATCTGATGCATCTCTGCATTCCTGAATCTGGGAGATGCTGATCGTTGCCAGCGCATTTCAAGCATGGAGGCAGCAGCGGTCATGCGTGCATGCCATGGGTCAGTCGCTGATAAATGATCTACAGCGTTTCGCAAATTCCGAATAGCTGTAACATCATCTCCTTTCCCGGCCACCGAAATAGCTTCAAAATAGGTGTTCTCCGAATTGGCCAGTGCTGAAGGTGGAAATAAAACAAGCCCAAAGCAAAAGCACAAGAAAAAAACAAACAACCATAAGTGCTGTCTGGTAAGACCCCTGTTTTTCAACGCACTAATTCATTCATTTCCATGATCGGAAGAAGGATAGCCATAGCCAATACTCCGACCATAACAGCCATCAACATGACCAGCAGCGGCTCAAGCACTGTAACCAGGCGCTTCAGGCTGCGTCTGGCTTCTTCATCATAGGAACCGGCAACCTTCAGTAACAGGGTATCAAGTTTTCCGCTTTGTTCACCAACTGCGATCATGCGAACAGCCAAATGAGGGAAATATCCCCCCTTTTTTAACTGCTCAGCCAAGCTTCCACCTTCACGGAGGGTTTCTGAAGCCTCCTGGGCAACCTGGCGCATCGGTAATATTGTCAGACTTTCATTGGCGATGCGTAACGCAATCAATACCGGCACTCCCCCATTTAACAGCATCCCCAATGTGCGTGAAAACCGTGCAGTTTGAATCTTGATAAGTAGTCCAGCTGAAACAGGGAGTCGCAACAACAACTCATCACGCCAGTATCGGACAGACGACTTTCGCATAGCCATATGAAAACAAAATACAATCACTACAACAAAAACAAGAAACCGTAGTCCGCTTTCCCTTAACCAGTCAGATACAGCGATCAGCATTTGAGTCAGCCACGGAAGCTGGCCTTCAGTTTGCTCAAACACGCCGACAATTTGCGGCACGACAACAGCGAGCATGAAAATCATCACCAACAAACCAAACCCTGAGACAATAAGAGGATATAACACGGCAGAAAGGATTTCCTGCTGCATGCGTTGGCGGTGCTCAAGAACATCGGCAAGCCGGGCAGCAACCGCTTGCAATTGTCCGGTTTGCTCGCCTGCCGAGATCATATTATAAACATCCTCGGAGAATCCACTTTCCTGCAAGGCATCTGCTACCGACTCACCCTCTAAAACACGTTGACGCACCGTTGACACCGTTCGCCTTGAACGGCGACTTTCCATACCTTCGGCAATAGACTGTAAAGCCTCAGACAATGGCATGCCGGCGTCCAGAAGCGTTGCAAGCTGTTGCAGGAATGAAATAGTTTCGTTATTGCGCAGGCATTTTCCCGAAGTGTATTTTCCCAATTTAGGGGCATGGTTTGCTGCGGCCAGATTACGAACAACCCAACCCTTGTTTTTTAGAAGTCGCCTTGCATCCCGGTCTGAATCGGCTTCAATTTCACCTTTACTTCGCTTACCCCGGGCGTCCATAACCTCATAGACAAACTGGCTCATCCTTCAACCACTACGCTATCCCTCTGCGTTACCCGCAAAACCTCATCCACCGTTGTCGTACCAGCTGCAATATGCCGGGCCCCATCTTGTCTCAAGCTGTACATACCGGTGCGTGAGGCAATTTTCCGAAGAGTGGCTAACGGCTTCTGATCATGGATAGCTGCCCGCATCTCCTGATCTACTGTGGCCATCTCAAACAAGCCGATCCGCCCCAGAAAACCGGTTTGCATACAGGCATCACAGCCGTTGGCAATATAAATATTCTCGACCCGATCATATTCCGGCCCTGAAACGCCAAGAGTCTTCCAGATATCAGTCTCGACCGGCGCAGCCTGTTTACAGTGAGGGCAAAGAATACGGATCAGACGTTGTGCCTGAACCATCAGCAGCGAAGAAGCAAGCAGATATGGCTCCACGCCCATATCTGTTAAGCGGGCAACAGCTGAAAGCGCATCGTTTGTGTGTAACGTTGAAAGCACAAGATGCCCGGTAAGGCTGGCCTGAATAGCAATCTCGGCAGTCTGCAGATCCCTGATTTCACCGATCATGATAATGTCCGGATCCTGGCGTAGAATAGAGCGAAGGCCCTCGGCAAAGCTTACACCGATTTTCGGCTGAACCTGCATTTGGCCCACCCCTTCAAGCTGATATTCAATAGGGTCTTCGATCGTAAGCACATTGCGATTGAGCCTGTCCACCATCATTAAGCCGGCATACAGGGTTGTTGTCTTGCCTGAACCGGTGGGCCCTGTAACCAAGACAATACCGTGAGCAGAGTTAACAACCTCATCCATATGACCCAGATGAGAATCATTCATACCAAGCTCGCGCAAAGTAAGCATCTGTTTGCCGCGATCAAGAAGACGCATAACAACCCGTTCGCCAAAAGCAGTTGGCAACACGGAGACACGAATATCGACTTCCCTGCCAGCAATACGCAACCTGATCCGACCATCCTGAGGATGGCGTTTCTCGGCAATATCCAGATCTGCCATAACCTTGATGCGGGAAGCTATAGCTGCCTGCACGCCCTTGGGAGGTTTCACCACGGTGTGCAATACACCATCAACACGGAAACGAACCAGAACCTCACGTTCAAAAGGCTCAATATGAATGTCACTGGCTCGCTCCTTCAACGCCTGGCTGATTAATGTATTAACCAGCCTGATAACAGGTGCCTCATCTTCACTGTCGAGGAGGTCCTGCACCTCTTCTATTTCGCGCGACAGCTCACTCTGGTCATCAAGATCCTCCAGCATTTGCTCAGCCGAGGTAGAGGCCATATCAAAGATTCGGTTGAGTTCAACCAGAATTGCTTCCCGGGGAGCGCGAACGACTTGAGTCTCAGATCCGAAGATGCGCCGCATGTCGTCCAAAAGCGCATAAGGCCAGTCGCCATCAGTTGGCACCAGGACGGGATTCAGCATATCATCACTCGGTTTTAGTGGCAGTAATGGCCCCTGTTTCAACACAGCCAGCGGAAACCGTAAAGCCCGTTCCGCATCAACTGCATCATTGGGAATGCGTGCGTAGTGCTGCATCAGGGCGTTTGGGGCTCCGGTTTAAATTGGTTGTTTGCAGGTTTACCCAATGGTCCAGTTTGCTTGGCTGGATTCATTTGGTCAGGCAACTTCGGTCTTTCTAGTGGAAAGATCAAGGTCGCGTCACTGCTCTGCTCATCCTGAATTTTCTGCATATTCAGGTATTTCTCCTGAGTGATAGTCTCAATATCCCTTGCATTGTTAATGATATGTGGACGCAGGAAGAGCATCAGGTTTTTCTTATCTTTTGTTAGCTCCGTATATTTGAATGGTTCTCCCAGCAATGGAATGCTACCTAGGCACGGAACCTTCTGAACCTTTTCGCCATCCTGCTCCTCGATCAGTCCTCCGAGAACAATCATCTGCTTATCACGAGCTAACACCACCGTCTTTACCGAACGTTTATTGGTAATGATATCGCTTGCTCCAGTTACCCCAGGGGCAATGCTGGAAATTTCCTGATAGATTTCCAAACGGTGTCACCCTCGGAAATCTGCGGCGTCACCCTCAAAGTCAGACCAATATCCTGACGTTGAATTGTTTGGAATGGATTTACTGTGCCACCTGTACCTGTAGATTGAGAAAAACTACCCGTGAGAAAAGGCACGTTCTGACCAATTATAATTTCCGCTTCCTCATTATCCATGGTTAAAAGGTTTGGTGTAGACAAAACATTTGTATTGGTATCGGACTCTAGCGCCCTCAACAGTGCGCCTAGATTAGCAAATTCGACGCCACCGAAGGTAAGGGTTCCATCAACAACTCCGACCAACAGACCCTGGCCGGCAGATGCCAAAGGATTGGCAGCTACCGTTTTAATGTTCGCCCCCGCCTGGTTGGTAAATGTAGTTCCACCAACCGCTTTTCTGCCTGGCTGGGTGAAATCGCTCATTGCATTCCATTCAACACCAAACTCCTGCGCCTGCGAAGCACTTACCTCAACAAGAATAGCCTCCATAAAAATCTGAAGTCTTCGAATATCCAGCTTATCGATAATTTTATTTATGGACTCTCTGTCGCTCTGATCAGCAGTTACCAACAAAGCATTGGTTGACGGGTCTGCAACGACTTTTACCTTACCCGCAAACAAGGGTTTCCCTGCTGGCTTCCCCCCGGCAGGTTGCCCGGTTAATGACGTTGCGGCTTGACTGGAGCCAGAAAGCAGTTCATTAAGAACCTTGGCAACCTCTTCCGCATTAGCATTTTTCAAATAGCGAATTTGCAGAAGACCGGCATCGGCCTGAGGTGGGATATCCAACCTTTTTACAAGTGAGTTTATCGCTGCAACCTCAGCTGTAGGAGCCACAATAATGAGCATGTTCTCCGGGCCATATGCTGTAACCTTGACAGATGATGCTCCTGCAACACTACCCAAACCCGCCAGCTTTCCAGCCCTGGGCACAGCCGGGGTCGAACTGCCAGAAAACATCCCTGTTAGAATTTTGGCCAATTTGTCCGCCGATGCATATTTGAGGCGAATCAGTTTAACACCCACTGCCTCGCTTATATCCAGGGCTGAAATAATTTCCATGATCCGGCGAATATTTGAGGCACTGTCAGTGATTAACAGCATATTAGCAGGAGCATAAGCGGTGAGATTCCCTGAGGTTGATACAATAGGCCTTAGAACAGCAACGAGCTGCTGTGCCTGGGCAAAGTTTAAGGGGACGACCTGTGTTACAAGCTCATCGCCGCTGGCAAGGTCTCCGTTGAGCTTAACTTCGATTCCTTTCTGCTTACTCAAGGCCAGGGGTATAATTTTAGTGACATTCTCGCCCGGAACAGCAGCGAAACCATTAACCTCCAGAATGGACAAGAAAACCTGATAAGCAGCTTCGGAAGGTAAAGCTCTTGGCGAAATAATAGTCACCTTTCCCTTCACCCTGTTGTCCACCAAAAAATTCCTGCCGGTAAAATCGGAAACAAACTTTATCACGCTGCGAATATTTGCATTGTTGAAATTAAAGGTCACTTCATCTTCTGCCATTGCCTGACAAGGTAGAAAAAAAGCTAGGAATAGCATGCATACGTTTAATTTCCATCTGGCAGACTGTTTCATAAATTCCTCTTGCATTTTATCGGATCTCATACTGGAGCTTGAGGGATCGCTTATTTCGTTGTACTAATATTTCCAGGCTTTGACTTTCTTTTAGGGTCTGGATTATCGATGCTACCTGATCCATTCTAGAAGGGCTCAAACCATTGACGTTTCCAATAATATCGCCATTACGCAAACCAATACGCTGATATATGCTACCCGGAACAATCTCACTAATCTGAAAGCCGTTAGCCTTACCCTTTTCAAAATAAGGGGTAAGGCGCGCCTGGGTCATCAATTTAGCCATGTTCTGCATTTCCTTGCCCAACACGCTCCGGCTTAACCTCAAACGTTGCACAGGCACTTGAGCTGATATTTTTTTCAATTTCCCTTGTCTTCTCTTTTTTTGCAATAACCCGGTATTTATAGGGGCAGAGGCATCCAGCATAATAATTTCGCGACGACCAGATACTTCGATAACAATTTGAGAGGCCTCAATTTCCCGCAGGAGAACCCCTGGGCTGATCGCTTCTCCAATATAAAAAACTTCTTCCGCGCTTCCCTGCTTTGCCTTTACCAATGCGGCTGACTGCTCTCCAGCTAAGATTGTACCCAGAAGTTTAATCGCCAGCCTGCTTTTAACCGCAGCTTTGCTCGGCTTAGGCACAGCAGCCTTGCCAAAGGGTGCTGCGGCAATTAATTCCTGGACATTCACCGAATAACTTTCTTCCTCTGGCTGCAATGGTTGTAAATTTCCCGATGATGGCAACATGGGTTTAACAACCAACCCAGCCAACATCCATGACAGGACCAAAATTAACAATACCTCTATCCAACCTGGCATTGACGGTGCCAGAGCTTTTAGAGCAGCAGAGTTTAGCGTCATAACCTGGTCCTAGCATTGCCTTGTAATCAGACTAAGGCTCAAAGAATTTGAGGTGGAGATTAGCACTGGAATTAATAATTTCCAGCAACGATTTGATGAAAAAACGTTAATAAAATTAGATGTCGCCTTCCTTCAATGCCATTCTCAGGTAAGCTAATCGCCTGGACTTGTCGCATGTCTCTTCCTCCATTTCCAGATTACCATACCTCGCCAGAACAACCGCATACCGGCATAACCAAGCATGCCACTTATGACAGCCAGAACTGAGCTACCTACTAAAAGGGGCTGCCAAACATCTGCCAGACCTGTCATCAACCAGTCAATGGATAACTCAACATGAAAATCGCCTACTGGCTGGCTGGTGACCCAGCATCCAAGACGGTACGCAAAGTAGAAAATCGGCGGCATGGTAAGCGGATTAGTGACCCAGACCAGCCCGACCGAAATAGGCAGGTGAACCTGAAGGGCAACTGCAAAAAGTGCGGCCAGAACCATTTGGAAAGGAATGGGTATAAAGGCCACAAACAAACCTACGAAAAAAGCACCGGCAACAGAATGACGGTTTAGGTGCCACAGATTACGATCATGCAGCAACGTCCCCATAAAGCGCAGGTGACGATGGTCACGGATTGTTTGGTGATCCGGCATATACCTTTGTATAAAACGCTTTGGCATTTTCCAATGCTGGCTGATTTCTGCTCTGTTAGCTAACATTCAAAATAGCGCGGGTAAAAACATACGCACGCAGGGGCAACTTTTTTACCCCAAAATCCAACATTTCGTGTATAGCTGCCACCGTTAGACTCTTGCCAATTTCCTGACGTAAAATGAGGTCAGTTCACTTGCCCTTTCTACTGCTAATCGCCGTACATTGCATCCACTTCTGCTGCATGCAGATCCAGGATATTCTGGCGTTTGAATTTCAGAGTGGGCGTCAAAAGTCCACTGGCCTGGGTCCATTCCTCGTTAACCAAACAGAATTTCCTTACCTGCATATAACTGGCCAGATCGTGTGTAGCACGGTTCAGACGATCTAGCAGCCAGGAATGCACTTCGCTGTTTTCCCTCCAGTCGGCAGGGATTTTCTGCTTCTTTTCACGGGCCCATATTCGATCAATCCCGCTCGTATCCGGAACAATAAGAGCTGAAACACAGGGGCGGCTCTCGCCAATAACCATGGCCTGAAGAACGCATGGGTCATGGGCCAGATGCTGTTCCACCAAAGCCGGGGGCACATTCTCGCCGTTTGAGAGGATTATAATCTCCTTTTTACGGTCGATGATTTTGACGTAACCATCTTCATCGATTTCGGCGATGTCGCCGGTAAGCAACCAACCATCCTCCGTCAAAACCTTGGCTGTTTCTTCGGGGCGCTTCCAGTATCCCTGCATGACCATCGGACCTCTGGCCAGAAGTTCACCATCGCTGGCCAGCTTCAACTCCGTGTCCGGCAAGGCAGGGCCTACTGTTTCCGGTTTGATTTTTGACTCGCGATTAACGGCTAGGACTGGCGAGGCTTCGGTTAAGCCATAGCCGGGTACGACCCTGATATTAGCGGCAAGCAGGAAACGGGCTATGGCCGGGCTTAAGGCCGCCCCACCGGAAACAAACAGACGCAGGTTTCCACCCATCTTCTGCCTTAACTTGGCATTGACCAGATGATCAAGAAACTTCCAAAGTTTAGCCGGAACACCAGTCATCTCCTTACCCGCCTGCTCCAGCTCGAAACGCCTGCTTCCCAGTTCCTGAGCCCTGGCAAATAGCCAGCGTTTAATGGCCGGGCCCTGTTGGAGCTTTTCCTGAACCCCGGCGTAGATCTTTTCATAAAGCCTTGGCACCGAGATCATCACCGTCGGCCGAGCCTCCGGCATATCCCGCATCAGGGTGTTGACCGATTCGGCATAGGAAATAGAGCTGCCACTGGCTACTGGAAGAAAGTGGCCTACCGTCCGTTCAAAAGCATGGGAAGCAGGTAGAAATGACAGGAACACATCGTCCGGCCAGACCGCTACACCGCCCAGACCCGCCTCAACATCAGAAAGCATATTGCCATGCGTCAACATGACGCCCTTGGGGTGGGCCGTAGTCCCTGAAGTGTAGATCAATGTGGCCAGATCATCCCTGCCAACTACCGCTCCATTCAATTTTTCATCCAGATCCGTATTCCTGCTGG
>JBHHTX010000023.1:0-17262 GCA_046753585.1 Mariprofundaceae bacterium | reverse complement strand
CAGGAGAAAGGTAATTTACGCGAATTCAGCAGGATCGATGTTCCGGTCCGGGTTGAACTATCCTGTGAAGATGGATCCAAAGTAGAGGGTTCAGCCTACGACATCAGTATGAATGGTCTCCTGATGCAGGTTGATCAGGCCCCCGAAGTCGGAACATCTTGTGATTTACGTATTTTGATAGGTGAGCATGAACCGCTCACTGTGGATACACACGGCGAGGTTGTACGCAAGGATAAGAATGGCATCGGGGTAAATTTTATCAATATGGATCTGGAGGGGTTCAGTTATATGCGGAACCTGGTGATGTATAACGCAAAAAATATGGAACAGGTGGAACAAGAATTTGCTGAACATCTGGGCTTGTATCGAAGATAATAAAACCATCTTTTTTGTAGATGGCGGCAGATGATGACGCCACGTTTTATTGTCGTCTCCTGTCTGGAGGAGATCATTCATCATCAGCATAAGGCAAATACCGTAATAGACCGGTATTTCACAAGCCACCAACTATCAGAAACGGATCGTCGGTTTCGTGATTGATTGGTGTATTGCATATTTCGTCGATATTTCTCCCGTAAAAGTGAATATATTCCGCTTTGTTCGTAAATATCCTCCGAAGTTTATTCAGCTTGTCTTGTTGGCTGGTGCCTGTCAGATCCGCCACCTGTGTGTGCCGACCTTTTCTGCCGTTGAAGAGATGGTTGTCGTAGCTAAACTGTCACCACGTCACTTTGCCTCCGGTATGGTGAATGCTGTTCTCTGCAGGCATAGCCACCATGGCCCCGAATAACTTAAAGCGCAGTGAGCGGTGTGATCTACCTCCCTGGATGTATATTGCATGGTGCAAATCATTGAGAGCCAAAGTCGTAGAAAAAGTTCAGCCGTACATTTCAAAGCTCTCCAGCCAGCTCTGATATGCCATAGGTTTGGTAAAGAAAGGTGTACGTATCGTCAATGCCGTTTGCTCCATTCATGGTGAAGGAAATCAGCATGTAGTGACTCTACTGCTATCGGAGAAATGGCTGGCAGCTGATATACTTCCAGACATGCTGCAGCTTTTTGAAATCGATGTGGGAATGGCCAGACTTTTTCAGGGAGAAGATCATGATGGCTTTTTTATTGCCTGCCAGAGAAAACAGGATGAACATGCATGAGTGAGCCCTTGATCCATATTTTGCCAGCATTGGTGGCTAACCAGATTGCTGCTGGTGAGGCTGTCGAGCGTCCGGCTTCGGTTGTCAAGGAGCTGGTCGAAAACAGCCTTGATGCCGGAGCAACAGTAATCCGTATCAGCATTCAGGAAGCTGGAAAAAAGTTGATTGAAGTTGATGATAATGGTAGTGGCATGGGGCCAGAGGATGCCGAAATTGCGTTAAAACGGCATGCAACCAGTAAAATATCGACTGTTGACGACATTTATGTCATCGCCAGCCATGGCTTTCGTGGTGAGGCATTACCCTCAATAGCTTCAGTGTCAAGGTTCATTCTGCATACGTCGGAGGCAGCATCGAATGAAGGTGTGAAAGTTATTGTGAACGGGGGGAATACTGCTGAGGTTCAACCAGCGCCACCGAGAGCTGGAGCGCTTATCCGTGTACAGGACCTTTTCTTCAACACACCGGCCCGGCGCAGATTCTTGCGCACAGACCGAACTGAAGAGGCCGTAATTATCGAGACTGTTCGCTCTCTTGCCTTGTGTAATCCGCTCACAGGATTTCGCCTGAGTTTGAATAACAAGGAACGTTTAAATCTGGCTCGGGGGCAATCACGCGCAGAGCGAGTTGCTTCAATCATGGGCCCTGAATTTGGCGCCAACAGTTATGAATGTAGCCTGGAGCATGAAGGTATCCTGGTGCAAGGCAGCTTTAGTTTGCCAACCTACCATCATCGCGATGGCAGCCGTATGCTGATTTTTGTCAATGGTCGAGTGATACGCGACCGCATGTTGCTGTCTTCACTCAAGGCGGGTTACCGAGATGTACTCTTTCATGATCGATTTCCGCAGGCGGTTGTCTGGCTTGAGATGGATTCGGCTGATGTGGACGTCAACGTACATCCATCCAAACGTGAGGTCCGCTTCAAATCACCGCAACGGGTACGTAGCGCACTGGTTGCCTGTGTACGTGCAGCCATTGAGAAAATGGGTCAAACTGTATCCACTACAGCCAACAAGCAGGCGTTGGAATCCATGCGTTCTGCAACATTTCCCGGAAGGTCCTCGCCACCCCGGGCAGCCAGCACAACTCCATCGACATTGCACAGCCTGTTTTCCGCCCCTGCTGTCCACGAGTCTGAAAGAAATTATGAGGTAAAGGATGTATTAAATCTGGGCGTACCTCTGGCGCAAATTCACCGCTGTTATATTCTGGCACAGACAGATACAGGCATCATCCTTATTGACCAGCATGCTGCTGCTGAGCGCATTAGCTACGAGAAGATGAAACAGCAACTTAATAATGGGGAACTTCTCCGTCAGATGTTGCTCAAGGCCGAGAGCTGGCAGCCGGACGCACGTGTTTCAGCCTGGCTTCATGAGCATGCACATGTGTTGTCGGCTTTCGGTTTCGAGGTCGAGCCCAGAGGTGATGAGGCTTTCGTGATTCGTTCAATGCCGGCTATTCTGCGTGATGCATCACCAATGGAGCTTGTCTCCGAGCTGACCGATGCTGTGATGGCTATTGGTGCAGTTCAGGAGGGGTCGGGCCGCATTCTTGAACGCTGGCTAGGTAACCGCGCTTGCAAGGGGGCGATTAAGTCAGGCCACCTTCTCAAACACGAAGAGCAGGAGGCCTTGCTGCGCCAGATGGAGCAAACGCCGAATATTGCCCAGTGCAATCATGGCAGGCCTACTTATGTGCGACTATCTTTGTTGGAGCTGGAACGTATGTTTGGTCGAAAGGAATAAGGTGAACCACCGAGATGGGGGTTGTTCTGAACTTTCTGGTGGTTTTGTGGTGAGTGATTCAGCACAATTAAACGTTATTGCCCTGATGGGAGCGACGGGTTCTGGCAAGTCAGCTCTTGCTATGCAGCTGATGGAGGAATCAGGTAATTGCATTATATCCTGTGATTCAATGCAAGTGTACCGTGGGCTGGATATCGGCACGGCCAAGCCTGGAGCCATCGAACAGAAGGCAGTACCACACTTGCTCATAGATTGCGTGACGCTTCCGGAAATCTATTCTGCAGCACATTGGGCCAGCGATGCCTCTGTCATTATTCACAGGGAGAACGAGGCAGGCAGGACACCGCTGATAGTCGGCGGCACCGGCTTGTATTTACGGGCCTTGCTTGAGGGGTTTTCTAAAATTCCGCCCGAAGATATGGACATTCGCCGATATCTTGAGGCCAGATTAGAGAGGTCTGGTCTTGAGGTCATGTATCAGAGCCTTGAGTTGTGCGATGCCGAAACCGCTTCGCGATTAAATCCCAATGATACGCAACGTATCATGCGTGCGCTGGCCATTTATGAAACGACCGGCAAACCTCTTTCTGCCTGGCATAAAAGGGAGCAGGTCTTGTTTGGCACATCAATCGCTGTCGGAGGATCAGGAGAAAGCGCGAAACAAGACCTGACCCCCTTTATATTCGTGCTCGATGTGGAACGTAAAGTGTTGCGGAGACATCTGGAAGAGCGCTTCCATTTAATGTTAGGGCAAGGCTGGCTTGATGAAGTTCGCTGGTTGGCCGATCAGAATCTTCCCGATACGCATCCGGTTATGCGCGCTGTAGGTTATCGTCAGTTACTGAGTCATGTGCTAGGGGAATGCTCCCTAGAGCAGGCTATCAGCGATGGTATCACAGCTACACGTCGTTATGCCAAGCGCCAGGAGACCTGGTTTCGCCATCAGGTCCCCACGGCAGTCCGGGGTGATGCTGAAACCCTGCGTCAAAAAATAAAAGCCTTGTGAAAGAGATATCAACCGCTACCCCGATGGATCGGGTTATCAGCGTATATCCTCAGCTTGTCTCGAAAAACATTGGCAAGGCGGCCTGGCTTTCGCGTCAACAGGAGTTTGACCGTCTGGTGGTTGCCAGTGATTGCAAGCTGTTGGATAACATGCCCATGCCGATTCGTCGTCCTGCTTCCGGCACATTGTTTGGCCGCGGTCAGGTACAGGATATTGCCCGACAGGTTGAAATGCATGAGGCTGACGTAGTCTTTGTCGATCATCCGCTTACACCGGTGCAACAACGGAATCTTGAAAAGGCTACCCAGGCCAAGGTTGTCGATCGCACCGGGCTTATTCTGGAGATATTTGCAGCCAGGGCCCGCACAAAGGAGGGTGAGTTGCAGGTTGAGTTGGCTAGCCTCAATTATCAGGTCAGCAGGCTTGTGCGTTCGTGGACACATCTTGAACGTCAGCGCGGTGGCTTTGGTTTTCTCGGAGGGCCGGGCGAGCGTCAGATTGAGTTGGACAGGCGTATGATTCGTGACCGTATTCGCCAACTTGAAAAGGAACTGACCAGAGTGCGGCGACGACGAAGCACGCAACGTCATGGCAGGAGGCGTAAATCGATCCCGACAGTGGCTCTCGTCGGTTATACCAATGCCGGCAAATCTACTCTCTTTAACCGACTGACACAGGCTAGTGTTTACACAGCAGACAAATTGTTTGCAACTCTCGATCCTACTTTACGCCTGCTCGAACTTGACGGCGGTGGCAGGCTCATGTTCTCCGATACAGTGGGTTTTGTGCAGGATCTACCACACGAGCTTGTTGATGCCTTTCGTGCTACGCTGGAGGAGGTTGTCGAGGCAGATCTGATCCTGCACGTGCGGGATGCGGCTGATGCACAGGTTGTTGAGCAGGGCAGAGTCGTAGATGAAACCCTGGCCCGGATCGGGCTGCAGGGCGACGCCATGCCACCGATTATTGAGGTGTGGAACAAGGTTGATTTGGCACCGAATATTCAGTCACGGCTGAATCCGGAAATTGGGGGTAGTCGTGTAGCTATGTCGGCACTGGATGGCACAGGCATGGATAGACTGATGGATTTGCTATGCAGGTGGTATGAGCAGGGTCTGATTGAAATGGAGCTAAAACTCGACCAAGGTGACGGAAAGTCTTTAGCCTACTGTTATGAACATGGCCGTGTTATTTCAAAGAAACTGGATGAAGGCGGTGTTCACGTGCGTGTGCGGCTTGCGGCACGTGATAAAGCTCTCTTCATCGTGAAAGGTGGCCTGCATTGCCTTGCTGAAGACTGATTACCTCCCGGCCGGGATTTCGATGATGGGAATATCAGCTGAAGGTTTTGCCTCAAGCATGCTAAGCCGGCGGGCAATTTCTCCGGCCAGCTTCCTGAATATCGCCGCCTGATTCGAGTCGGGGTGGGCAGCCACGATGGGAACTCCGGCATCGGAGTTTTGTCTGATCTGAATATCCAGAGGCACATGTGCGAGAACATCAGTATTGTATTTCCTGCCTAACTGGTCTGCACCTCCTCTGGCAAAGATATGACTTGCATGCCCGCATTCAGGGCAGATAAATACGCTCATGTTTTCAACCAGACCCAGTACCGGCACATTCACTTTCTTAAACATGGCAATGCCTTTCTGGCAATCGAGCAGGGCAATATCCTGAGGTGTGGTGACTACAATGGCTCCGGTAACCGGCACTTTTTGGGATAGTGTCAGCTGGGCATCGCCAGTTCCCGGTGGCAGGTCAATAATCAGATAATCCAGCTCTCCCCAGTTCACATCGTTGAGTAATTGACCAATGGCACCGGCAACCATGGGCCCACGCCAGATCATGGCCTGATTCTCCGGGACAAGAAAGCCGATAGACATCGTTTTCAACCCAAAGTTCCGGAGGGGCTGCAATCTTTTGTCTTCAACCCTTGGCTTCTCCCCAGTCAGCCCCAGCATTCGTGGAATGCTGGGGCCATAAATATCGGCATCCAGAAGTCCAACCGCAGCCCCTGTCTCTGCCAGATTAACAGCCAGATTGACAGCAATGGTAGATTTTCCTACGCCGCCCTTGCCTGAGGCCACGGCAATGATATTTCTTATGCCGGGAACAGGTGTCATTCCCTGGTGAATAGCGTTTGTTCTTACTCTGGAAGTCATATTGACATCCACATGGTCTACGCCGGAAATTTGTCCAACCGCAGTTTCAGCCTGTCGTTTGAATTCTTCCTTTACCGGGCAGGCAGGAGTTGTCAGTTCAATGTTAAACCCAACTTTGCCGGCGCTGATTTTGATGTCTTTCACAAATCCAAGGCTGACGATGTCTTTGTTGAAATCAGGGTCGATGATAGCAGACAGGGCTGTTAGCACCTGCTTTTCAGTGACTGCTGGCATGTTCAGTTCTCCATCCGGCATGTATGATAATACGTTTCGCTGGCCGCGATCATCATTTTCCGAGTGATATTGTCAAGTATTTATAAGGCCGGTTCGACTTTGGGCAGTCGGGGCTGCCCATTGCCAATAAGCGTCTATAATTCATACTTATTGATAAGAGGCGATCATCATATCTTCACACAAGAAGTGATTGACGAAACTTACAGCCCTTGAGGGTATAGGGACTCAACCTTTTTTTGATTCTTTCTGACAAAGATTATTGTCTTTTCCTCTACTCCTTATAGCTATGGGTTCAATCCCCTGCGGTGATTAAAGAGTGGAAAATGGACAATTTTCGCCTTGACCCGCAATTTTTCACTATCTACCCTTCGTAGCCCTCACTTGCCTTTTTGGCATGGTTGAATATGAATGGCTCGTAGCTCAGGGGTAGAGCACTACCTTGACATGGTAGGGGTCGGCGGTTCGAAACCGCCCGAGCCAACCACATTTCAACCTTTCCCGATGACTTTGCAAATAGTTATCAACATGACCATGGATGAGCGTGGAGGGAGTGTATTGCCATGAATATTAAATTGCCCGACGGTTCAAGCCGCACCCTGACGGATGATGCCACTGCCTATGATCTGGCAGTGGATATCGGGCCGGGTCTGGCTCGGGCGACAATTGCTGCTTCCGTGAATGGTAAAAAGGTTGATGTCTCCTGCAAGTTGCAGGATGGAGACGAAGTTTCCCTGATCACTGAAAAGTCCGCAGAGGGGCTGGAGATTATCCGTCACTCCACTTCGCATCTGATGGCGATGGCTGTGCAGGATTTGTTTCCAAAGTCGCAGGCAACCATCGGGCCAGTGATTGATGAAGGGTTCTATTACGATTTTGCTTTCGAGCGCGCTTTTACACCGGAAGACCTGAATAAGATTGAAGAAAAGATGCGCCAACTTTCCAATCAAAAGCTCACTATCAATCGCCAGGAATGGGATCGTGATGATGCTATTGCCCATTTCGAGCAAATTGGTGAAACCTATAAAGCCAAACTGATCGCTCGAATTCCGGCGGGCGAAACCGTTAGTCTGTATAAACAGGGCGAATGGTCCGACCTTTGCCGTGGTCCGCATGTGCCGAATACATCTCTGTTAAAACATTTCAAACTGATGAAGGTGGCCGGTGCTTACTGGGAGGGCAACTCCGACAATGAGCAACTGCAGCGTATTTATGGAACAGCATGGGCATCCAAAGGAGATCTGAAAGCTTATCTGCATCGTTTGGAAGAGGCAGAGAAGCGGGATCATAGGAAGCTGGCCAATTCACTTGATCTGTACCATTTGCAGGAGGAGGCGCCTGGCATGGTTTTCTGGCATCCGAAGGGCTGGAGCATCTGGCAGACAGTGGAGCAGGAAATTCGGGATGTTACTCGCGAGCACGGTTATAAGGAGATTAAGACACCGCAGTTGGTGGATCGAAAACTGTGGGAGAAATCAGGTCACTGGGACAAGTTCAGAGAGGAGATGTTTACTACTAACACGGAAAACCGTGATTATGCCATCAAACCGATGAACTGCCCCTGTCATATTCAGGTTTTTAACCAGAACCTGCATTCGTATCGTGATTTGCCCTTGCGTTTGGCCGAATTCGGTTCCTGCCATCGCAATGAGCCGTCCGGCACGCTGCACGGGCTGATGCGTTTGCGTAATTTTGTGCAGGATGATGCACATATTTTTTGTACCGAGGATCAGATTCAGGAGGAGGTCTGTAACTTTATTGATCTGACCTATGAGGTTTACAAGCGTTTTGGCTTTGCGGACGTGATTATTTTCCTATCCGATCGACCGGATAATCGCGTCGGCACCGATGAACAATGGGATAAGGCTGAAGCGGCCCTGCATCTGGCCTTGCAATCAAAGGACATTGAATATGGGCAAAATCCGGGCGAAGGTGCTTTTTACGGTCCTAAGATTGAATTTTCTCTGAGAGATTGTCTTGGTCGCGTCTGGCAGTGCGGTACGATTCAGGTCGATTTCTCCATGCCGGGCAGGCTGGATGCGGAGTATGTGGCCGAAGATGGTTCACGGCAGACACCGGTTATGCTGCATCGGGCTATTTTAGGTTCCATGGAACGATTTATCGGTATCCTGATTGAGCATTACGCCGGATCCTTTCCCTTCTGGCTGGCGCCGGTGCAGGCGGTGATATGTAATATTACCGACGATCAGGCTAAATATGTCGTCGAAACTGCTGAAAAACTGTGCAAGTCAGGCTTTCGTATTGAATTAGACTTGCGCAATGAAAAGGTCGGCTATAAAGTCCGCGCCCATACTATGTCCCGGGTTCCTTTTATTCTTATTGTGGGTGAAAAGGAACGGCAGGAAGGAACGATTAACGTTCGCTCCAGAGCCGGTGACCAGTTAGGGACAGTGACGACTGAGGAATGGCTGCTCAAGATGCAGGATATGCTCAGGAATTATCAGTAGGGGGCTTGTATTAAGAAGGAAATGGCTGTGAATTTTGCCATCGATGCGGATACTGTCCGTGTTATTGGCGAAGAGGGAAAACAGTATGGCATTTTGCCTTTGAGAGAGGCGGTTGCCAAGGCGAATGATCGGGGACTGGATCTGGTACTGATGACAGGCAATGTTAACCCTCCTGTTTGCAAAATGCTGGACTATGGAAAGTTTAAATATACGGCCCAGAAAAAGGCCAACATGGCAAAAAAACGTCAGCGCAGTATGCAGACTAAGGAAGTCAAAATCAGGGCAAGTACGGAGTTGCATGATTTTGAGGTCAAAATTAAACATGCCCGAAAGTTTTTAGAGTCAGGCGATAAAGTAAAGTTAAGCCTGCGTTTCAGAGGCCGTGAAATGGCTTTTAAGGATAGGGGGCTGGAGCAACTCAAGCGTGTTGCTGCCGAGCTAAACGATGTTGGCAAGGTCGAAAGGCTGCCGCAGTTGGAAGGCAGACAAATGATCATGATTGTTGTCCCTCTGAAGAATAAGTAATAGTAAATTGATAATGGTGGTTTGAACGATGCCAAAAATGAAAACAAATCGGGGTGCTGCCAAGCGCTTCAGCAAAACAGGAAGTGGCAAGTGGAAGCGCAACAGTGCTTTTGCACGCCATATTCTGACCAAGAAGTCCGCCAAGCGTAAACGTAACTTCAGGGGCACTGAGCTTGTGGATGCAGCGGATGTAGGGCAGCTCAACCGCCTGATGCCTTACAAGTAGAGAATATATTGAATTTAGGAAATTGTGTGAACTACTCGGGTTCGTGCTGCACACGAGTCTGGAAGCTTATTTTGCAGAGTGTTCATCGTTTAGGAGATAATCATGCCTCGCGTTAAATCCGGAGTTCAGGCGCATGCGCGTCACAAGAGTATTATCAAGGCAGCCAAGGGTTACCGTGGTCGTCGCAAGAGCTGTTTCCGGGTGGCAACCCAGGCCGTTGATAAGGCGCGTCAGTATGCCTACCGTGATCGCAAGGTTAGAAAACGTGATTTCCGTAGCCTCTGGATAGTACGGATTAATGCAGCCGCCCGTCAGAATGGTTTAAGCTATTCCCGTTTTATGTTTGGCTTGAATAAGGCTGGTATTGAGCTGGATCGCAAGGTTCTGGCTGATATTGCAGTGCGTGATGCAGACGGTTTTACGAAGCTGGCAGAAGCAGCTCGAGCACAGATTCAGTAAGAGCATCTCTCCGGTATTTGCCGGATACAAGGGGTGATGAAATTGAAGGCAGGGCTGTTTACAGCTCTGCTTTTTTTGTGTTGTGAGAACATGTCTTTAAGGGGGGCTCATGAGCGAGATTGATTTGCTGAAATCGCAGCTTGAATCATTGCAGGAGGAAGCGCTGGCAGCCTTTGCAGTGGTTGAAAATCTAGATGATTTAATGCAGTTGCGAGTTCGCTATCTGGGCAAGAAAGGCGCATTGACCGAAGTGCTGAAGGGCGTTGGCAAGCTGCCACCGGTTGATCGTCCGGCAATAGGACAGTTTGTCAATGCTATCAAGAAAGTGCTGGCCAGATCGTTGGAAACGATTGAGTCTGATCTGGAGGTTAGGGCCAAGGTAGCACGTATTGAAGCCGAACGCCTTGATGTGACCTTGCCGGGACGCAAAGAGGTTGGCGGCGCGCTGCATCCCGTACAGCAGGGGCTTGATGAGATGACAGCTATTTTTTCGCAGTTGGGCTTTGCCATTGCTGAGGGCCCTGAAATTGAAGACGAGTTTCACAATTTTGATGCGCTGAATATTCCGCCTGAGCATCCGGCACGGGCCATGCACGATACATTTTTTCTCAAGGGCATAAGCAACACGGACAAATCCGGGCCGATGTTGTTGAGAACACACACATCACCGGTGCAGATTCGTGCCATGAAACATTTTCTGGCAGAGCAGGGCGAACCTCCTCTGGCTGTCGTGGCGCCGGGGCGAGTCTATCGATGTGACTATGATGTTACCCATTCACCCATGTTTCACCAGATAGAGGTGTTCAAGGTTGGTCAAGACGTATCAATGGCTCATCTCAAGGGTGTTTTGAAACATTTCCTTTCTGCCTATTTTGAAAAGGACATTCCGGTTCGTTTGCGTCCACATTATTTCCCCTTTACCGAGCCGTCAGCCGAAGTGGATATCGGCTGCGAGTTTTGTTCCGGTGGGGGTTGCAGGATATGTAAGGGCAGCGGCTGGATCGAGGTTCTGGGCAGCGGCATGATCCATCCAAATGTACTGAAGGCAGTTGGTATCGATACGGCAAAGTTTTCCGGTTTTGCCTTCGGCCTTGGCGTGGAACGGATGGTGATGCTTAAAAAAGGAATTCCGGATTTAAGGCTGTTTTTTGAAAATGATGTGCGTTTTTTAAGGAGGCTGGCATTATGAAAATACCTTTCTCCTGGTTAAAAGCACAGGTTCCACTTACTGCAACGCCGCACCGGATTGCCGATGATCTGATTCGTCTGGGCCATGAAGTGGAAGCTGTAGAGGAACCGCGCGCGGCTGTTAAGGGAGTGCGAGTCGGATGGATCACTTCTAAAGAATCGCATCCGGATGCGGATAAGCTGAGTATATTGAAGGTGGATATCGGCGAAGCTGTACCGCTGAATATAGTTTGCGGCGCAGCCAATATGGATGTCGGTGATAAAGTGCCTGTTGCTACAATCGGAACCAGTTTACCGAATGGCCTGAAAATCAAAAAAGGGAAAATTCGTGGTGAAGTGAGTTGTGGCATGTGCTGCTCGGAGACCGAACTGGGATTGGCCGAGGAGTCGGAAGGCCTGATGATATTGCCTGTCGATGCGCCTGTTGGTGTCGAGGTGGGAGATTACCTTGAGATGGAAGAAGCGGTGTTTGATCTTTCGATCACCCCCAATCGCGGCGATTGTATGAATATTCGCGGCATTGCCCGTGATCTGGCAGCTCATGCCAACCTGCCACTGTCGGAAGTCGGTGAAGAAGCAGTTGCGATTAATACAACGATGTCGGCACAGCAGGTAACGGTATTGGCTGAAAAAGATTGTCCGGTTTATCTAGCACGCCGTATCGAAGGTTTGAAGCTGGCCGATTCTCCTGCCTGGATACAGGCACGTCTGATAATGGCCGGTATGCGTCCGGTTAATGGCATTGTTGATGTATTGAACTATGTGATGCTTGATTCTGGTCAGCCCATGCATGCTTTTGATGCCGACAGGCTGGCTGGCGATATCAACGTTCGTTCCGCTGAAGATGGCGAATCTTTTGTGGCTCTGGACGGGCGTGAATTGACATTACACAAAGGTGATCTGGTTGTAACGGATGAAAGTAACATCATTGCTCTGGCTGGTATTATGGGTTCCTCAGCTTCTGGTGTAAGCGAAAGCACCGTTAATATCGTGCTGGAGTCAGCTTTCTTCCGCCCGGCGCGTGTCAGTGAGACACGCCGTATTTATGCTATGGTGTCTGAGGCTTCCATGCGCTTTGAGCGAGGCGTGGATCCGGCCATGGTTGAAATTGCTATGCAGAAAGTTACCGGGATGATCACCGATTTATTTGGTGGTTCTGCAGGTGAAATTACCATCTGTGGTGATGCGGTCAGGATCAATAACGGCCGTGTCATTGATTGTTCAGTGCCCAGCCTTGAATCAAGGCTGGGAATTGATATTCCCAGGGCCGCGGATGATGTGCTTTGCCGTATGGGTTTCGGTATAAGCAGAGACGGAGACAGGTTGAATGTTTCAGTACCTTCCTTCCGCCATGATGTCTTTATTCCTGAGGATTTGTCGGAAGAGTATGCGCGAGTGATTGGTTTTGATTCCATTCCGGAAATACTGCCTACACTGGAGGCAACTGCACCGGTGAAATCCGACAGGTTCATTCACGATGCTGTTGCCGGTGGTTTTTTGCAGCTTGTGACGTATGCCTTTATTTCGATGGACGAGCAGCGTTTATTTGTAGCGGATGACGGTCTGGATATCGAGCTGAAAAATCCTATTTCTGATGCCATGAGCCTGATGCGGCGTTCTGTCTGGCCGGGGCTGCTTAATGCAGCGAAACATAACCTTAACCGACAGCAGGGTGGGGTAGCTCTGACCGAGCAGGGACGTCTCTATGTGAAAACTACATCCGGGCATGATGAGAACAATGTACTGGCCTGGTTGATGACTGGTGAGGTGCAGCCTGATGCATGGTATGGCAGTGCGCGTGTGGCCGATTTCTTTGATTTGAAAGGAGCAGTAGAAACATGGCTCGCAGCACGAGGGCTGAGCGGGCGTTTCATTGCAGATGATTCGATTCTGGGGCTTCAGCCGGGCCAGAGCGCGAGGATTTTTACCGGTCGTGTCCAGGCTGGTCGTATCGGTCGAGTTGACAGCAGTATTGCAACCGCTTTTGATATTGATACGCCCGTTTTTGTGGCAGATATCAATCTCGATATCCTGCCTGTCGGCAAAAGAACAAAGTTCGAGGTGCTACCGGAATTCCCGAGTGTGGAGCGTGATCTTGTTTTTCTTTTTGATACAAACATAGCCTCGGATGAAATCTTGAATGTGGTGAAAAAGAGCGCCGGCAAGCTGCTTGTGGATGCATGTATTTTCGATATGTACAAGGGCAAGGGTGTGCCGCCTGACAAGGTCAGCCTAGGTTTACGCTTTAAACTTCAGGATCCAAAACGTACGCTGATCCAGGAAGATTCCGATACTGCTTCTGCGGCTATTATTGAAGCCATGCGGACGAAGTTCGGTGCTGCTCTCCGAGGGTAAGTTCTTACTATGCTGGCAGGGGTTGATGAAGTAGGGCGGGGGCCGCTGGCTGGGCCGGTGGTGACAGCAGCAGTGATTTTGTCACCGGACGATCCTTTGCTAGGAACCTATCGTGATTCCAAGAAAGTGTCAGAGAAGAAGCGCGTCAGGCTTTACCACCATATCCGCGAACATGCCGTTTCCTGTTCAGTCTCGATGGCAAGCGTGGAAGAGATTGACCGGCTTAATATCCTTCACGCTACCATGCTATCCATGCGTCGTTCGGTAGAAGGGTTGTCCATCCTGCCTTCCAGGGTGCTGGTTGATGGCAACCGTATCCCCGATCTGTCCATGCCAGCCGAGGCCATTATCGGTGGCGACGAGACGATACAGGAGATTGCTGCCGCCTCGATCATTGCCAAGGTAGTACGTGATCGCCTGATGTCCAGACTCGATAGGCTGTTTCCCTCCTACCATTTTGCAAGGCACAAGGGCTATGGCACCAAAGTACACATGGATGCACTCAGGGAGCATGGCTCATGCCCCATCCACCGTAAGTCCTTTGCTCCGGTAGCCAGGGTTATCAGGGGCAGTTTTTGAGTTTTTGGTAGTTTCTTCTGGCCCGCATTTTTCATGAGATTGCGGATATATGGTGCGGCTGGGCAAGCCAGATGCCGCAAAAGACAAAACGTCATTTGAGAAAAGTGAATATTTGTCACCAACCCATTGTTAGCCATAAGAAAAATAATTGTGCCTCTCTGTTCTCATGAAAAATGCGGGTTAGCGCGCAGTTGCGTAGCCGCAAAGAAGGGTCAGGTGTTGGCAGTTGTGATGGAAACGGCGCTGGCACGGCGGTATGCTTTTCGCATGGATGATACACTGGCATACCGATTCCAGAAGTTTGAAATCGAAATTTCTTTTTCCAGCTGCGTAACTTATCGGCAAGACCGTTTTGAGTAGAAGGTTCAAAAGCGGCACCGTTGCCCTTCTGGGCAGGCCGAACGTCGGCAAGTCGACGCTGATGAATACCATTATTGGTGCAAAGGCAGCCATCGTGACCCCCAAGCCGCAGACAACCCGGCAGCAGATCATTGGCATTTATACCGATGAACGTTGCCAGATTGTTTTTACCGATACGCCGGGTATTCACAAGGCACAAAATCGTATGAATCGCAATATGGTTCGTCAGGCCTATGCCGCTGCAGCCGAGGCTGATGTGCTAGCCATTATGCAGGATGCCAGCCATTCGCTAGATAGCGGAACCCGGAGGCTAATCGAACACTTTATCAGTCACGACAAGCCAAGAATCCATATCCTGAACAAGGTGGATCAGGTGAAGAAACCGGATTTGCTACCGCGACTTGAAACGATTGCCAGGCTGGATGCAGATGCCCTTGCCTATATCCCGCTTTCCGCCATGCGAGGAACCCAGATTCAATTACTTTTAGAAACGCTTTTTACATGTATGCCGGAGGGAGATCCTCAATATGACCCGGACTGGTACACGGATCAAAGCCAAAAACAGCTTGCTTCGGAATATGTTCGTGAGCAGATCTTTCTGGCCATGCAGGAGGAGGTGCCTTTTCAGACGGCAGTGGAGATAGAATCTTTCCGTGAGGTATCCGGGGCCAGGGCAGGGCTGGAGATCGGAGCTGTTATCATCGTTTCTTCCGAGAGGCACAAACCTATGCTGATAGGCCAGGGGGGGAGTACCATTAAAAAGATAGGAAGCAAGGCAAGGTTTGGCCTGCAATCCCTTTTTGACTGCCGTGTACATCTGGATTTATGGGTAAAAGCCCAGGCCAATTGGTTTGAAAATACCGGCCGACTAAGAGATCTTGGTCTGGGATGAGTGCAGTCAGTGACCAGGGTATGCTTCTTCGTCGAATCGCCTATGGAGAGACTTCGCTTATTGTACATGTTTTAACCTCCGGTCATGGTCGTTTGTCTCTGATGGCGAGGGGAGCCAGAAGAAAAAACAGTGACTTCAGAGGCATGCTCGAACCATTGAGTTTGTTAAAGCTGTCCTGGCGTACGGGCAGAACTGGCATGGGAACACTGACCTCCATTGAACGTGAAAACCTCCTTGTACCGGAAACGCATATGTATGCCGGCCTGGATTTGAATGCTATTGCCTCCGGTTTATTTAAGGAGGGCTCACCGGATGGTTTTGATGAACTGGTTTTTGCCTTTCAGTTGCTCAAATGCCGGCCTGAGGACTCCGGGTTACTGGCTGCAGCATGGTTTCTTCTGCACAAAAGCGGCTGGGTAGGTGATTTAGATCAATGCTGGTCCTGTGGCAAATCGGACAATCCTATGCGCTGGTCAAACGCCCAGTTACATTGCTCTGTTTGCGGCCAGGGTATTTCAGTGAGTCTGGGCCTGTTACGCGGAATCCTTGGTCATCTGAATAGTCCGAGGGTATCGTTGCCGGAACATGATCTTGATACCTGGCTGGCCATGACTCAGGAAGTGTTGCGTATGCATGGGCTCAGGCCATTGTCGGCCTTCAACCTTTTATTGTAATAGTACTAATACGTGTGAGCGGTGAGGTTCGGCGGCAAAAGCGGACATTCAGATGTTTAATCAGATGGATGCTCCTCTTTATGCTGTTTGGCACCTGATCCATGGTGATGCTTACTATGTTTGCCAATACTGTGATCCAGTGGCTTCCATTCCCCACAACCTGTAAGCCCAAATGAAATGCCAACCAAAACAACGATTCCAAAAAAGGTACTGCGTACCATATTATTCTCCTTCCTTAATCATAATATGACTCTTGCTAAATCGCTCATAAAGACAGGGTAAAACAAACAGGGTTAAAAACGTGGAAGAGACAAGACCGCCAACTACTACAGTTGCAAGTGGCCTCTGAATTTCTGATCCGATACCTGTAGCCAACAGCAGTGGTATAAGTCCCAGCGCTGCAATCGTTGCTGTCATAAGCACAGGCCTTAAACGACTCTCTGCACCATGTTGAATGGCATCACCCAAATCATGCTCGCCAAGATGGCGATTGATCGCATCCACCAGCACCACACCGTTCAGCACTGCTACTCCGAACAGGGCAATAAAACCTATGCTGGATGGCACGGATAGATATTGACCCGAAACCAGCAAAGCCAGAATCCCGCCAATTAGTGCCATCGGTACATTGAGCATAATAAGGGCCGCTTGCCCGACAGAATGGAATGCAAAATAGAGTAGCAGGAAGATCATTAACAACGATAAAGGCACCACCACCATCAACTTGGCCTGAGCACGCTGTTGATTCTCAAACTGACCACCAAACACCACCGTATAACCCGGGGGAAGATCGAGCTCACTTTGAATGCGCTGATCCAGTTCAGCCACGAGGCTGCCCATATCTCGTCCTTCAACATTACTTTGAATAACGATTCGACGTTGTACATCATCACGCTTAATCATTGGAGGGCCTTGTTCCACACCAATCGAAGCCACATCTTCAAGTCGAACCCAGGCCCCGTCTGGAGACTGCAAAATAAGACCTCCAAGCGCTTCCGTGTTATTACGATAATCTTTATCCAGTCGCACATAAATATCGTAACGCTCATTTCCCTGAATCACCTGCCCGGCAGACATGCCGCCAATGGCATCTGCGACCAGACTCATCACATCATCTACCGGAATATCGTAACGATCCAGCTTGCTGCGATCCGGGCGAATAACCAACTGTGCTTCACCCTCAATCTGTTCCATTGCCACATCACGCGTGCCTTCGATGCTTTTTGTCAGCG
>JBHHTX010000022.1:0-17283 GCA_046753585.1 Mariprofundaceae bacterium | reverse complement strand
GCCTTCATATCAATGTCCATAAAACCTTTTCCACGCCGCACGGTGGCGGTGGCCCGGGCAGTGGCCCTGTGGCCGTGAATGAAACACTGGCTCCCTTTCTTCCTGTTCCGCAAATCACGAAGAAAGGAGGGGAATACCGTTTAATCCATGCAGCCGAACACAGCATCGGCTCTGTGCTTGGTAGCCTCGGGCAAACAGGTGTGCTCATCCGTGCAGCCGCCTATATCGCTGCATTTGGTCGGGAATATATCCATACCATTGCCGAAGACGCTGTGCTGAACGCAAATTATGTGCTCAATCGATTGAAAGGTTCCTACCATGTCCCGTTTCCGGGCCTGTGCAAGCATGAATGTCTGCTAACCGATGCAAAACAACAGCGGCATGGCATCAAGACCCTTGATGTCGCCAAACGCCTGATCGACTTTGGCTACCATCCCATGACGGTCTATTTTCCCCTCATTGTCCACGGGGCCATGCTCATTGAACCCACGGAAACAGAATCCAGGCAAACGCTGGATGCTTTCTGTAATGCCATGCTGCAAATCGCCGGCGAAATCGAAGCGGGAGAAACCGGTGACTTTACCGCAGCTCCAATCCGTTCTGTTCGTGGTCGCCTGGATGAAACGGTTGCAGCACGCAAACCTGTTCTGGTCTGGCCGGAATCAAACCCGGACTGATTTATTCCCTGAATATTTTGATGGCATCAGCCAGATAGCATTGCCACTTTCGCGGTGAATACGTGTCATCATAGCCTCATGGGCAGCCAGATCCTCATCAAGAATCGGGAGACTGGGACGGCGCATGATTGTTGCAGTCTCGGCCTGCTCATCCCTATTGGACACAATCTCGGGCAGCTGCACAATAGCGGAAGCAGGCAGGCTCGGAATATCCATACCAAGTGAGAACTGACGGCCTCCGGTCATGCCCAGATAAACCTCAGCCAGCAGCTCTGAATCGAGCAAGGCACCGTGCAATTTGCGCTGACCGCGCTCTACATTATAACGATCACACAAGGCATCAAGATTATTCTTCTGACGAGGATGTTTTTTGCGTGCAAAGGCCAGCGTGTCAATGACTGCCGTATCCTGAATATTCGGAAAGCCGTTCAGCCGTAATTCATTCATAATAAAGCCAAGGTCAAAGGATGCATTATGAATCACCAGCGTAGCACCTTCGATAAAGTCGAGAAAACTCTGTGCTATTTCTTTAAATGTTGGTTCTTTTTCCACCCTGGCGTTATCGATGCCGTGAATACGTACCACCTCAGGCGGTATATCACGTTCAGGATTAATGTAATGATGGAAAACATGCTTCTTGCCTGAAAGCACTTTACGGTTCACCACTTCAATGGCCCCGATTTCAACCATACGATCACCGTTGAGATGAGAAAGTCCTGTGGTTTCCGTATCAAGCACAACCAGACGCATCAGCAAATTGTATCCCTCCGGTGTACGAACACCAAGAGCGGATTTTGACCCTTACCTGGCTGCCTTTTCTTTCCCGAACCAGCTTCCCGGTAATGAAAACAAAGCTTCCAGCAAACCGGGAGAATCCAGCCCGGCTTGCGCAGGCTTAATGCTGTCAACTTTGGCCTCGGAGAACGGGCCATGCACATGATAAACCCTCCGCATAACACTGTGTGAACCTCCCCCAAGCACATCTCTAAGCAGGGGTACCTTGTCAATCACAGCATCAATATTCTGAAATGGCCTCATAACCAGCATCAAATCCACTGTAGCCGCTTGCAAATCCATTCCGCCGTGGCCGGCAAGGTCAAAGGCTGAAGAGCGAAGCGCTGCCTTTTTAATGTGCGCATCTTTTCCTGAAACTACAGCCTCCACCTGAAATCGTTTGTATTGCATCCCCGAACCGATCAGATCGCCTCGCTGGCCAATCAAAAGCTTGGGAAGATCTGCAAGACTTGCCGCTGCCAGCAGCCTGGTAAGCGTTCCTCCTTCAAGAATACGGCCATCGTCCACCCGAAGCCTTAGCCTGCCTTCCATACCGTTCCACCAGGGCTTATCTTCTGTAATCATGCCTTGACCCAGAAAAAGTCCCCGAAACGACCCGCCTTTGAAGCGACTTGACCAGTTCATTTCAGTAAGCAGCCGACTGAAGTCATCCCCCCGAAGTTGCGTAAAGCCTTTCCATCCTATATCACCATTTTGATACTGTTTAACATTGGCACTAATAAGAAAGGACTGCTCCCAAAGCCTTGCGGACAACCGGCGAATATCCAGCATATTCGGCTTTGGCCGACGAAAAAGAGCGTCAACATCTGCTGCCTTTAATCCGCCTATTTCAAGGCTTTTTGCCCGGAGATGATCTTCACCCTGACCTGTTGAAGATATTTTCGCCTGCACACCTGTTAAATGGGCACCACCCCAGTTCATTTGATCCAGAAACAACCGGATCAACATTTTCCTGCCAGTCACCTCACGCATGGATGGTGTAGCTTCAGGTAAAAAACCTCGTGTAAGGTATTTCCCGTCTATTGTCAGCTCCATGGGTGCATCTTCAGCTCCCAGCGCTAAGTTGACTCGTGCATCGATAGCAGGGGTAATCAATTTGTCCAGCATAAGAAACTTTTTGGAATGACTGTACTCACCGTGTCCTGAGAGTTGCATGACACTTCCTGAGCTTGAAAAGGCTGTCAGTTCAAAGCCGTTTTCCAACTGGTTCCCTCTTCCTGACACTGAAAAAATATCACCCGTCGCCTTCTCGGACCCCAGCCAGTGTTCCCAGCTTGCATCCTGAAAGCTGAGCGAACCACTCCAGTTGCCATCAAAGTGAAGGCTGGCATTGGCTTCTCCCCCCGGCTTCCCAATGGGTAAATGGTACTTCCTTACCAGCGCAGCCATGTTTGCCTGGATATCAGCATCCAGCTGGAGAAGCCTCCAGCGATCTTCAATCGGAGCTGCCATGGCGTTTATTTTTCCACTGACTCCATCGCTGCTTGCATTCACGTCCTTAATACCAATTCCCTTCTCCACATCCCAGCTAATCTTACCCCCCGTCAACAATACATTTATACCTTCCAGCTTCACCTTCCAGACCGAATCCATTTTGGCATGGGCTGACCCCTGGCGCGGCCCGGCATCTCCGGGCAACCATTCCAAAGCAAACCTGCCACTGGCTGGCGCCTCCTGAAGCTCCATGCCAGGGATTAAACTTTGAATCTCCAACCAGCCTTTGAAAGCAATAAAATCAATTCTGGCATCGCCTTTTATATCCATCACCATCTGATCCCAGTCCTGTATCAGGAAATCACCGTTTATTTCGCCAGAATTTCGGGGTAAGGTGGCTTTTGACACCTGTGCCCTGATTCCATCCTGATTTAACTGAACGCTGCCATGGACATTTGTCAAACGGCTTTCCCCGGGAATCAAGCTGATCTGCGCTTCATCGACTGTCGCTTGCAGTGAAAAGCTGGCCTTATTCAGAATAGATACCTCAGGCAAAGGCCACAATGCAGACAAACCGACGTTGAAATCTCCCTGCATATTGCTCGCTATACCCGTGTGCATGTCGGCAAGCCAGGCATGCCACTCTTCATCACCCAGTCCTTTTAGCCAGGGCCACATGATCGGCATGGAGAGAACTCCATCCTTAAGTTGCAACTGGATCTTGCCATCTTCCCACTGACCATTTAACTGAAGATGACTTCGTCCGGATTTCCAGCTTAAGTTGCGAAAGTGAGCTGATTGTGGCCCATCTTCTGATTCCGGCCAGAAAACGTCGGCCAGAACATGCATACTTTTAACAGGAAGCAGTACATCGCCCTGCTCATCTATCAGGCTGGCCTTTTGCCTGCCGCTAATACTTGCTTCAAAGTTCCAGTTATCTGCATTTGTACGGGACAAGCGTGCTTCGCCAGCAAGGGTGCCCTTCACTGAAGGCTGAAACTTCTTTGGCAGCCAGTCAAAACCCTGCCATTGCAACTCTACTAAAAGGGGACGTTTATCTTCGGTCAGCACCAGCCTTAGCCGGGCATCGGGAAGCTGAACGATCAGCTCTCCATCATCGGCATCCAGAAAAACATCTAGTTTCGAAAAAAACCCGGACTCCCTGCCGTATTGCCAACTCACCTCCGCATCTTCGAGGCCAACAAATACAGGTGATACAACAGCTCCTTCTTCCCATTGCTCCGGAATGCGAATACGTATCTTGGGATGAATGATACGTACGGCTTTCACCTGAACCTCTCCGAATAACAAGCTCCAGAGTGCCACACGGACTGCCAGATCGGCATCCTTAACATGAAGGGCTTCATCTCTGGTTGTCAGACGTAAGTTTTCAGCCTTTATCCAGGCATGACCGACCCATGACCAGGAAAGTCGACCAAATGAAAGTTCTTTAAGATCAAGGCTATCGCGCAACATACTCTGAATTTCAGGTTGAAATTCATCCAGGTCAGGGCCATACCAGTGCAACGAGGCAGCTGCAGCCACAAGCACAAAACTCAAAAGCAGCAAGATGCGCCTGGTTGAAGCACCAAAGGCTATCAGTTTCTGCATGTGACTTTTTTATAAAGGCATTAGGCCCCCTGGTCTTGCTTCTTCAGCTTTTGAATCTTGGTTTCAAGCTTCTGAATAAGACCATCATAGCCGTCCTGTTTATAAAGGGCCTTGAAGTCAGTCCGAAATGTCGAGACAAGGCTGAGCCCTTCGATTCTGATGTCATAGACCCGCCAATGATCGCTTTTCAGCTTCAGGGAATATTGAACTGGAATTGAGATGGATTCATCCTTAATCAGGGTTTCTACGCGAGCCCGCTTGCCATCGATCCGGACATCTCCATATTCCACGGTCTGACCTTTATAGCTGGCCAGGCTGTTTCCGTATGAACGTTCCAGTAATTCGCGAAACACATCAACAAAACGATCTCTTTGTTCGGAGTTAATTTTCTTCCAGCTACGACCCAGACTCCTTTTACCCATCTCCCTGAAATCAAACTGTTTGTTGATAGCTGCCCGGATAGCCTGTCTGTCTTCCAATCGCAACCGATCCTTGTCTGGCCGAGAGCCCAGCACCTGAATCACACCATCCACAGCAGACTGAACCACAGCCCTGGGATCGGAAGTGGCCTCGGCATTGACCGGAAGTAACATACAAACGGTTACCAATATACCAATAAAAGTCTTCATTTTTTGCACCTCCAGTTATCAATACTTTCTTGATTCGCCCATAGGCAGAGACGCATCACTTGGATGAGTCGCTGCCGGAATAAATAAACTTCGCTATCAGATCCTCGATATTAAGAATAGATTCCGTTTCCACAATCCTGTCCCCATCCTTGAGAAATTCGTCATCTCCACCCTGAGATATTCGAACGTAACGATCTCCGATAATGCCCTTGGTTCGTACTGAAGCGATAGCATCCTCGGTAATATGTACACCTTCGTTGATGTGGATATCGAGTAAGGCCTCATCCTCATCCGACAAGGCCACACCCTGAACCCGGCCTACCGAAACACCGGCAATCATCACATCTGCACCGGTACGAAGACCGCCAATATCGTCAAAGCTCGCCTGCAGTGAATATCCACTCTCGCCCAGGCCACCCACCTCACCAAGTTTAAGCGTCAAATAAGCCATGCCAAGGATGCCGATAAAGACAAACAGGCCAACGCCGATTTCTACCTTTTTATCCAATGCCATGGGCACGCTCCTATAGAAAAAACGATGTTAATATGTAATCCAGCACCAAAATACCCACTGACGATGCAACTACAGACTGCGTGGTCGCCAGCCCGACACCTTCAGTTGTCGGTTGGGCGCGATAACCTACATAGGTGCAGATGACGCCGATAAGCAATCCGAAGCCGATGGCCTTTACCCAGCCGGCATTCAAATCGTGCAACGTCACCTTGGCCTCCATCTCGGCTACAAAGGATCCGGAACTGACTCCCAGAAGATCGACACCGATCACATAGCCGGCAGCAATGCCAACAAGATCAAAGATGGCTACCAATATTGGCAGGGAAAGCATCGTTGCAATAATGCGCGGCATGATGATACGGGCCTGCGGGTTTACACCCATCATCTCCAGGGCATCGACCTGCTCGGTCACCCGCATAATGCCAATTTCAGCGGCTATTGATGACCCTGCCCGGCCAGTCAGCATAAGTGCGGCCAGCACAGGGCCAAGTTCCCGAATAATTGACATGGCTACGGCCGAACCCAGAAGGGTCTCGGAACCAAACTTGGCCAGGGTATAATAACCCTGCAAGCTCAAAACCATCCCGGTAAATGCGCCGGTGATGATGATAATGCTCAGCGAACCCACACCAATCATATATATCTGCGTGATGATGTGTTTCCCCTGCCAGGGCGGTGCAAGCAACAAGCGCAGGGATGTAGCGCTTAATGTGACTGCATCACCCAGACGCTGCAGGATATGAAGAAACCTGCTCCCCAGCTGGCCAAACATATTTAGCAACATATCCAAGGCTACAGCCTCACCGTACCCGGACTGTGAACCAGATCATCAACATAGCTGCTGCTGCTACGGGAAAAGGGAATAGGCCCATCAGGCCTTCCCTCAATAAACTGGCGAACACGCGGATCATTGCTGCTACGGATATTTTCGGCTGAGCCCCGGGCAATCACCTTGCCCTGCCAAAGCAAAATAACGTTATCCGCAATTGAAAGAGTAGCCTGCACATCGTGTGTGACTACAACCGAGGTCATATGGGTCTTCCTGGTCATACGATCAATCAAAGAGGTAATCACTCCCGCAGATATTGGATCCAGACCGGACGTGGGTTCATCAAAAAACACAACTTTGGGATCCATAGCCAGTGCCCTGGCCAGAGCCACTCGCTTGGCCATACCGCCTGAAAGTTCTGATGGCATCAAATCGTTCATGCCTCTAAGCCCAACCTGCTCAAGTTTCATGGTAACAATAGTTTGAACTACCGACTCGTCCAAATCGCTGTGTTCGTGCAGGGGAAAGGCAACATTATCGTACACATTCAGCGAATTCAGCAGTGCAGAATATTGAAAGACCATACCCACATTCTGGCGCATCTCGTAAAGGCGTGTGCGGGAAATTTCAGAAATATCCTCATCTTCAAACCAGATATGACCTGAACTGGGCCTGGCAAGACCGGAAATAAGCCTTAGTAAGGTTGTTTTTCCTGAACCGGAACCACCCATAATCACTGTAACGCCATTTTCCTTTATCTGAAGATCTACATGATCCAGGACAAGTTGACCGTTATAACTTTTGCTGACCTGCTCACAGCGTATCACCTTTAGAGCCTGCTCACACTAATTCTGGCCGTAGCGAAATAGCCATTTTTGATGTGCCGCAAGGCATTTTGAGCGTAAAGTGCCAAATGCACATCAGCGAAAAATAACGCCGCAGAGCGCAAAAATGACATTTCCAGTCGGGCTGCGCTCCAAATAAGGCCATTCAGCGTTGCTTGTCGTTTATTTGGATTTACCAAACTTCTCTCCTCGCGCCTTGACTGGCCTTATTTGGGGCAGCAGCGCTTCGGTCAGAATTAATGTGAGCAGGCCCTGTCACCTCTTGGCTCAAAATATTGACAGCATCCTGCCGCTCAGTCACAAAAAATTCCACATACGGGTTTACCTCAATTGATGATTGTCGGCTTTGCACGCATGTCAATTACGCTATGATTGACAAATGCATGATCAATCACTGCAACACTGCCTGCAACAGGCTCCGCATAATGAAGCCGACATTTGCAGGCTATTTGAACTATCTCCTTTCTTTGCCAACCTCATGCGAGATACCGAAGAGGCTGAATGCCGAGCCGTTTTTGAAGTTGCTACTCCGGACGATCTACCCAGCGCTGCATCAATATGGCAACCATCCACTGACTGCGAAGAGATGGATACATGCATGGCTGAACTCAGGCGCATCAAACGAAAAGGATTGAGACATATTCTGTGGTGGGAGATGGGGTTGCAGGCGGATGTTCTCGCTTCTGCCTTCGGCTTATCCTGCCTCGCCGGCAATCTGCTGGAGGCAGGGCTCCGGATGGCCAAACATTTGATTAGTTTGAGACACGGACAGATTGATGGAGGTAAATTCTGCATCATCGGTCTGGGCAAACTGGGCGGCTCGGAGCTGAATCTGGGCTCGGACGTTGATTTGCTCTTCCTCTGGCAGGCCGGAGCCAGGCAATCGGACGGTGCACGTTCGCTTGAAACCGGTGAATATTATCAGCGCCTAAGCCGACTTCTTCTCAAGCTCATGTCGGAGTATACCAAAGACGGACAGGCCTGGATTACTGATATGCGCCTGCGGCCGGGTGGAGATGGTGCTCCCCTCTGCCTGAGTCTGGATGCAACACTTCAACATTTTCAGAACTATGGTCAAACCTGGGAGCGGGCCATGCTGGTCAAGGCCAGACCCGTGGCCGGTGACCTGGATCTTGGCCATAAACTTATCGAAGAGCTGGTTCCTTTCATCTTTCGTCGTTACCTGGATTACACCACCATTCATGCACTCGGTGATATGAAACGACGCATTGATGTAGAAGCAGGAAAGAAAGGCATTGAAGCAGGGTTTGATGTCAAACGGGGCAGGGGAGGCATCCGTGAAGTTGAATTTCTCATTCAGTCAATGCAACTCCTGTTTGGCGGTCGTCATCCCGAACTTCGTACTCAACCAAGTATATCAGCCCTGAAACAGTTACTGGACGCCGAAATAATAGATGCGCTGCAGGCTGATGAATTACAACATGCATATTGCTTCTGGAGAAAAATCGAACATGCCTTGCAAGCACGTTGTGGCGAACAAACGCATCGATTATTTGAGGGCTATGAACAGTATCTGAACAGGGCGCTGAGCCTGTCCGAGATACAAACACGCATGCAGGAACAGGCAACTGTCGTACAAACCCATTTCCGTAACCGTTTTCCGGAGCATGAAGCCTGCTCGGGAGTTGAACTCCCCTGGCTGGAGGCGGATGAATTCGAATGGGATCAGCGCCTGCTGACAGAAGATAATGATAACAAACGAAGGCTCAAGCTGGCTCTGCTGGAAATCAGAAATGATGCCAACCGTGGCCTGTTACCCGAAAGGGGGAAAAAGCAAATCAGCAAAATCGTTGATGAGGCTATGCTCTCCTGGCAAGGGGATGCCAATCGGGTTCAGGCCCTTGAGGCTCTGACAAAATTGTTCAGACAAATCAGTGGTCGAGCCACGTGGATTGACCTTTTATCCTCACATAAAGTAGTACTTGCATGGCTATTGGACGTACTTGCAGCCAGTACTTATATCCGGGATCATCTGGTCAGGAACCCTCGCTGGCTGGAATGGCCGATAGAAAATGAGCGCGGTCAGGACCGCATTGAACATATCCAGAGACGGTTCAAAAAACTCTTGAATACCAAGCTGGCCGACGAGGCTTGTCTGGAAGATATGGCCAGACTGGTCGATCAGAGCCGAATTACCACAGCGATGGCCATTGCCACTGATGAGGCTGACCCCCTGAACGTTGGCAGCTGGCTGGCCACAACCGCCGATCAAGCTGTGGGTATCGCCCTGCAACTTGGACTGAGGCAACTTGAGCTTCCTCCGGATTTTCCACTTGTCAGCCTGGCCCTGGGGAAACATGGCAGTCGCGAAATGGGTCTGGTTTCAGATCTTGACCTTGTTTTCATCCTTGTACATGAGAATCCGGCCAGCACAGGTCCAGGGAACAGAAGTAAACGAGAATGGTCGCAACGTCTGGGCAGACGTATGATTCAGCATCTGACCACGCCCGCCCCGTATGGTGCAGCTTACGATTTTGATGCGCGACTCAGACCATCCGGCAAGGCGGGGGTGCTGGTTACAACCCTTGAGGCATTTATGGATTACCAACTCAATGAGGCGCAAACATGGGAGCATCAGGCACTTTGCCGGGCCAGAACCGTAGCAGGCCCTAAAGCAGCTCAAGGTGCGGTCAGGCAACTCGTGGATAGCATTATTTCGGAACCCCGTAAGACTGACAAACTGGCCCGCGACGTTCTCGAAATGCGTACCAGGATGCTCGATCACCTACAAAGCAAGGATCAGACAACAGTCAACCTGAAGCACGATGCCGGGGGACTTGTCGATCTTGAGTTTCTGGCCCAATATGCGCGCCTTTGCTTCAGAGGTTCGCATACTGGTACAGTACAAACCCTGCGTACACTTCCAAGAACTGCTCCGGAGCTCTGGCAGGAACGAAGTCAAAAGCTGGCGCAGACCTATCTGGATTACCGGCAGATGGAAAATGTGCTGCGCGTGCAATTGTGGCGATCCATCGGCAAGCTGGCTGCCGACGAAAATGCAGCCGAGTGGGAGACCATGCGCAGGCATGCGCCAATCAAGTCCCCGTTTGAATTGCGTGAACGTATGCGTTGGGTGCGCGAACAATTCTTGCTGCTATTGAACAAAGGTGAGGAGAGCTGAAATGATGAATGATTTTGCAGACCGTGATGGATTGATCTGGTTTGACGGCGAGATGGTGCCGTGGCGTGAAGCCAAGGTGCATGTTCTGACACATACGCTGCATTATGGTATGGGCGTGTTCGAAGGCGTTCGTGCCTATAAGACGGACCAGGGCGCAGCGATCTTTCGTTTGCAGGAACATACTGACCGCCTGTTCCGTTCGGCCCACATCATGCAAATGGCCATGCCGTTTGATAAGGATGAGCTCGTGGCGGCACAACTCGCTGCGGTACGCGATAATCACCTGGACTCGGCCTACCTCAGGCCGATGGCCTTTTATGGCTCCGAAGGTATGGGGCTGCGTGCCGATGGCCTGAAAACGCACCTGATTGTTGCTGCCTGGGAGTGGGGTTCGTATCTTGGCCAGGACGGTATGGAGAAAGGCATTCGTATCCGCACCTCATCCTTCACCCGACATCACGTCAATATCTCAATGTGCAAGGCCAAGGCCAACGGGCAATACATCAATTCAATGCTGGCCCTGTCTGACGCCTTGCGTGACGGCTACGATGAAGCCCTGCTGCTCGATGTTGAGGGCTTTGTAGCCGAAGGCAGTGGTGAAAATATCTTTATCGTGCGCGACGGTGTAATTTACACACCGGATTTGACGAGCGCACTTGATGGCATTACACGCGCCACAGTGATACAACTGGCCGAAGAAGAAGGTCTTGAAGTAATCGTCAAACGTATCACACGCGATGAGGTATATGTCGCTGATGAGGCTTTCTTTACCGGCACGGCAGCCGAGGTAACACCGGTCCGCGAGGTGGATGGACGCCGTATCGGCTGTGGCTCACGCGGCCCTGTCACTGAAAAGCTTCAACAGAAATATTTTGATGTGGTTCATGGCCGCAGCAACAGGCATACGAACTGGTTAAGTTACGTCTGATACGCACATGGGAATACCGGTTACGATAAGGACAATAGGGAAGTAATTAGAAGGAATATTCGAATAGCCCACTGTATTTTGGAGAGTTATAGATGCACCGGCAAGCGGTGTTTGAAAATGTCCTACTTGTTCAGCACAACAACCCTGCCCCCCTTCTTCCCCCTTTTTATTTTGCAGATCAGGGGGTGTTTGATCGGCGTGCCTTCCTGGGAAAAACTTGTTTTTCCAGTAACGCCCTCACATTCTTTCCGGTTAATTAATGCTTCTCTTACCCTGAAGGTATTGGTTGAGTCCGCAATCTTGATGGCGTCGGCAACCAGCATGAAGGTATCGTAGGCCAGGGCGGCAAATCGATCCGGTTCGGTCTTGCCATAATCCTTTATGAACTCTGCCATTCTGGATGACTTTTCATCCGAGGATAAAGTTGAGTACAGCAGGGTTCCCTCTACTGCCTCTCCACCCTTCAGATAGTCTGCTGAAATAAGGTCTTCACCACCGATGATGGGAAGCTTGAGACCAGCTTTTTTCATGGCTTTGGCAAGCTGAACCCCGTTACTTGCGCCTCCGGTAAAGATCACGCCATGCAAAGTATCAGGGCTGTTCCGCATCGCATCAATAACCCGATCAATATTGATGTTACCTGTATAGGTGTCATAGATGTCTGCCTCCACCTTGACGACACCATCATTCTTATAGATCGCCTTCTTGAACATCGAGCTCAAATCCAGAGAAAAAACATGGATTGAGGATGTAACCAGAGCAAAATTCACATAGCCCAGTTCCGCGGCTGCATATTCAATTAGGTCTTCCGTTGCCATTTCATCAGGAATTGCCGTACGGAACACGAACTCCCCGCTTCTCTCGATTCGTCGCCTTGATCCGATGGAGATAAATATCGTCTTCGAGGTTTCGGTCAAATGAACTGGCGTGAACGTGGAAGAGCCCGTCGGAGCAGATAAGATCGCGATGGCCCCTTCCGTAATGAGATACGACACAATCTTGTTCGTGTTTCCCATATTGCTTTCATCATTATAGTGCAGCACCTTGATCTCTTTGCCCTGGATTCCACCCTGAGCATTGAAGCGTTTAGCCGCTGCCAAAACACCGTTTACCACGCTCATGCCATAGCCAGCTTCCTCACCTGTTTCAGGGCCGACTACCCCGATGAGCAAGGGCCTTTCCCGTGCCTCGATTATTTTTTGTTTTCTCTCTTCTTCCTGCCGGGCATATTCCTGTGTCTGGCGCAGCAATTCCTGCATCTCGGTGGCCCTGTCCACCTCAGGCTTCGCGGCCTTGTCCCCATCATCAGAACAAGCGGCAAACAGAGTTATCGCCAGCATCAACAAAATAATTTTTTTCAATTTCATGCCAGGTTAAAAAAGAGGGTGGATAGGCTTATCAAACCATAAGCGTTTGCGATCTTTGCCATAGGTGCCAAACAACTTCCATTTCCCGTCTTCCTTGATGAGCACATGATCTTGCTGAGTCCAGTTATCGATGGTGACAACACCTCTTTGTGGATCGTGTATTCCCATCAGAAGTCCGCTGCAATTAAAAACAACCGTGTTCCTGTTTGCCTCTTTTTTAGTGGCCGAAATATTGACAAGTTTCATATTATGGTGTGTCGCCATTGTCTCAAACGTCGAAAATATTCTTTTCCATATCTGCTCCACCCCTCTCTTGTCATGGTCGCCATTACTGTAGTCGTCTGAATAGAGTGCCATTAGTGCTTCCAGATTTTTTGTTTCTATCGCTATTTCCGCTGCATGGAAAAAAGTCATGACTTCACTAAATGTCTTTTCTCCCAACTGCTGTTTCGCCGCAGCATCCACTTCCATGGCATATCGATCCGAGAGCTTGTATTCAACCCCGATGGCTACACCTGCCAGCAGGCATGCCCCGAGCAATACGGAGATCAGATATTTAATGGGCCTGTTCGCAGGCAGACTGTTGATCTGAAAAGACATCGCTGACTCCTCTTATTTCGGGAAAGAATCGGGGGACGAGATATGCTGCCAACCCTGGCCACTTAACGCCTTCAGGAAAGTGACGATATCCGCCTGCTCTTGCTTAGTAAGATTCAGCCTGGCTAATTCACTCTGCTGATGTCGACTCTTCTTTGCTTGAAACTGCTCCTCCTTTTCATAAAAGTCCGAGTTTGCAACAATGTGCGGCTTGATCGCCGCATTTCAACATCCAGAAATGGGTTGGCGATGCCTCCTCTGTTATAGAATGCCACAACTTCTTCCAGTGTGGCAAAAGCCCCGTTGTGCATATAGGGCGCGGTATTAGCGATTTCTCGGAGAGTAGGGGTTTTGAAGGCGCCGATATCCTGTCCGTTTCCGGTAACTTTATAACGACCCAGATCGACCCTGGCACCGTCCCAATCCACACCAAGGTTATGATATTTCTCATCCGTAAAATTAGACCCGGCATGACATTGGGTACAGCGTGCCTTACCCTTAAAAAGTGCCATCCCTCGCCTTCCGGACTTGCTGAGAACAGCCGCGTTCCCGGCCATGAACTGATCAAAGGCGGAGTTTCCGGATACGACTGTACGTTCAAAAGTAGCAATGGCCCTTGCCAGGTCATCAATGTTCACATCACGGCCAAAGACCCTTTTAAACCAGTCTCTGTATCCCCTGATCGCGCCAATCTTTTTTATCACAAACTCGAGGCCTGGCATACCCATCTCTACCGGATTGACCAGAGGTCCTTTGGACTGTTCCTCCAGCGATCCGGCGCGTCCGTCCCAGAACTGTTCCCGTGAAAAGGCCCGGTTGATGATGGTTGGCGCATTTCTTTCCCCCGCTTGCGCATCTATCCCCAAGGAAACACGAAGGCCGTCGGCAAAGCCGGCTTGCGGAGCATGACATGTGGCGCATGAAACGCTGTTATCAAAGGATAGCCGCGTATCGAAGAACAGGGCGCGCCCCAGTTCCACTTTATCCATGGTGATCGGGTTATCCTCGGATACATAAAAGGCATCCCGATCCAGTCCCGCTGGCAAAGTAAACTCAAAACCATCCAGCTGAATGATCTGGCCTGAGGGAGTAGTCCGCTTCGGGGAAGGAACCTCTGCAGCCAGCGAGACAGCCATGAACAAGACCCAAAAGGCAGGGCCCACCAAAATGGCGTAACGAATACCGGATTTGGCCAGTCTGTTCATTTCACAGCCCCTTCTGATGCTTTGTCGAAGCTGAGAAAAGTTAGACAGGAAGTGATCGAACCACAAACCTGATTTTAACATTTGGGTATAATTCTTTTATATATTTTTTCCTCCCAATAACGATATTGTATTGTCAAATAAATCACTTCGCAGCTGGACATTTACTTATTGACAAACATGAAAACCAATGCAGATTGGCACTCTCTGAGGTCGAGTGCTAAATAAACATTCGATCCGGTTTGTTAAAACCAAACAATCTCACGTAGGAGAAAAATAATATGGCTACAAAGGTACGCCCTTTGCATGATCGGGTTATCGTTCGTCGTCTGGAGTCCGAAGAAGTGTCTTCCGGCGGAATCATCATTCCGGATACAGCAAAAGAAAAGCCTGTTCAAGGCAAAATCATCGCTGTCGGAAAAGGCAAGAGCACGGAAAGCGGAGAGATCCGGCCACTGGATGTAAAATCAGGTGACCGCGTGATCTTTTCTAAATACGCCGGCACAGAAATCAAGCTGGACGAAGAAGAATATTTAATGATGCGCGAGGATGACATCCTCGGCGTTATCGAATCCTAATAATAGAGCAAGGAGATATAACTAATGGCAGCTAAAGATATTAATTTTAGCGAAGACGCCCGCACCCAGATTGCGCGGGGCGTTAACAAACTGGCCGATGCGGTCAAAGTAACGCTAGGTCCAAAGGGCAGAAATGTCGTTCTTGAAAAATCATGGGGAGCCCCCTCGATTACCAAGGACGGTGTCACTGTAGCCAAGGAAATTGAGCTGGAAGATAAATTTGAAAATATGGGAGCGCAGTTGGTCAAGGAAGTCGCTTCCAAGACCTCTGACGTAGCTGGTGATGGCACCACTACCGCCACCGTTCTGGCCCAGGCCATTGTCCGTGACGGCATCAAGGCTGTTGCAGCAGGCATGAATCCGATGGATCTGAAACGCGGTATTGACCAGGCTGTCGATGCTGTTGTGACTGAAATGTTAGGCTTTTCCAAGAAGGTCAAGAACCAGACTGAAGTCGCTCAGGTTGGAACTATCTCTGCAAACGGTGATGCCGAGGTCGGTAATATTATTGCTGATGCTATGGAAAAAGTGGGTAAAGAAGGCGTCATTACTGTCGAAGAGGCCAAGGGCCTGGAGACAGAGCTTGACGTGGTTGAGGGAATGCAGTTTGACCGTGGTTACATCTCTCCATACTTCGTAACCAATGCAGACCGTATGGAAACAGAACTCGACGACCCCTATATTCTTTTGCACGAGAAAAAGATCAGCAATATGCGTGACCTGCTGCCGACACTGGAGAATGTATCCCGTTCCGGTAAGCCCCTGCTTATCATTGCAGAAGACATTGAGGGCGAGGCCCTGGCAACACTGGTGGTAAACAAGGTTCGCGGCATCCTGAATGTGGCTGCTGTAAAGGCTCCGGGTTTTGGTGACCGTCGCAAAGCCATGCTTGAAGATATGGCGATCCTTACAGGCGGCAAACTGATTTCCGAGGATCTTGGTATCAAGATGGAAAATCTCACCCTTGAAGATCTTGGCAGCACGAGCAAGGTCAAGATCACCAAGGATGCGACAACCATTGTTGATGGTGCTGGTTCAAAGGAAGATGTTGCAGGCAGAATCAGCCAGATTCGCATGCAGATCGAAGATACGACTTCCGATTACGACCGCGAGAAATTGCAGGAACGCCTGGCCAAGCTGGCCGGCGGAGTTGCAGTCATCAAGGTTGGCGCTGCTACCGAAGTTGCAATGAAGGAAAAGAAGGATCGTGTTGATGATGCGCTCCACGCAACAAGGGCTGCTGTTGAAGAGGGTCTCGTACCTGGCGGCGGCGTAGCTCTGCTTCGTGCCCGCAAGGCTCTGGACAACCTGAAAGGTGGTAACCATGACCAGGACATCGGTATAAACATTATCAAGCGCTCGCTTGAAGAGCCCTTGCGTCAGATCGTCAGCAACTGCGGCGTAGAGGCCTCTGTTGTTGTCAATGAAGTTGTCAATAACAATGATATCAACTTTGGCTTTAACGCTGCTACTGAAGAGTATGGCGACCTTGTTGATACCGGCGTCATTGACCCGACCAAGGTAACACGTTCCGCTTTGCAGAATGCCGCTTCGATTGCGGGTCTGCTGATCACCACTGAAGCAATGGTAGCTGAACTTCCCAAGAAGGAAGCTCCTGCTGCACCTGCCGGTGGAGATATGGGTGGCATGGGTGGCATGGGCGGCATGATGTAATCCATATACCTTAGTTTCTTAAGGTCTTGAGAAAGCCAGTAACCCTTGTGGTTGCTGGCTTTTTTCTTTCCTGGGCACCTCTGAAAGTCCATGTTTGTCAAGTCAGGTCTTGGTCTATGTGATGCATCTGTTGGCGCATGCGATAATTTATGTACTCTATTTTTCCCCAATTAAAATGATGGATTCAAGAGCAAAATAAAATTAATTTATTAGCGCTACATTTGAATGTATGGCGTAATATTTTGCAAATGAGCGATGCCTACTCCAAACATCCTATGATTGGCAGGGCTGAGGCATTTCTGAAGGGGCAGGAAGGGGTCAGGACTTGTTTCGCGCATTTTTGCTATCTCCATCCCCTGTTTTGATCAACCGGCTCACTGTCGAGTGATGCAATCCGGCAAAAGTGCCAATTTCCTGCATCGTGTATCCGTGCTCTCGATAGGCTTCGCGCATCCAGTCGCTCCGGGGTCTCTCTTCAGATGCAATATCCGAAAGGGGTAGATGCCTCAGCAAAACCTTGC
>JBHHTX010000021.1:0-17313 GCA_046753585.1 Mariprofundaceae bacterium | reverse complement strand
CAAATCAATTAAAGGGTAGCGTCCCCTTTACCTGTTGCTCATTGTATTAGAGCCCCATAAGATGCAAGCGGTATGCGCCCGCCCATTTCTCTTCCCTTGCTCAAACTGATGAGCTCAATGATCCTTATCTTATGGCCCTGTTTTGTTGCACGGGCTGAAGTTGCCGTAAGTCTGCCGCCACTTGCAGGCCTTGTTCATCTTCTTGACTCACAAGTTGATACCTTCTGCTTGTTGCCGTCAAACGCCGACCCGCACCATTTTTCCATGACGCCCAGGCTTCTGGAACGTTTACGTCACTCTGACACGCTGATTCGTACATCACGGGATGATCAGGGCTGGCCGGGTTTAAATACGGGCATGCGACAGATTGATCTCTGGCCGAACCATGATCACGCCTGGTTAAATCCTGGCAAAGTCCTTGATGTCCTGCCCGGTCTGGCCAGAGAGATCCAGGCGCTGTACCCGGATAGAAAAATATCAGTGGCTGATTCACTGACCCGGTTCAGAGAGCTTATCAAGGTCCTGGATGCTGAAGTTTCAGAAAAACTGACTTCAGTACGTAAAACAGGCGTTATTTTGCAGCATGCTTCCTGGAAGTCTTTCTGTGAGTATTACAACATTCCGATTCTGGCTATTGCCGAATCGAATAAACTTGAAGGGGCGCTAGGGCCAAAACAGTTGGAAAAGCTTCTCAATATTCTGCACCAACACCCGAAAGCGTATCTGTGGGGTGATCAGGGCCATAGTAATCTGACTCTGGAATGGCTTTCAGCTCGAATGAACGGCAAACACATTATATTGCTGGATCCGCTGGGCAGCTGTAGTGATCCATGGGATCAGCTGCTCAGAAACAATATTTCCCGAATGACCGAGCGATGAACACGCCACTCGTAAGCCTTTCTCACGTTCAGGTCGGGAGTCGACAAGGCCTGATTCTCGATGATATCAACCTGAATCTGGAGGCCGGGCATTTTATGGGCATCGTCGGACCCAACGGGGCTGGCAAGAGCACACTTCTTGCTGTCATAGCCGGGCTGATAAAACCTGCTCAGGGACATATTGATTTATTTGGTCACTGTCTGAAGCAAAGCTCCCGACGAAACCTTTTAAAACAAATCGGTTTTCTCAATCAACTCCATACTTCCGATAACCATGTGCCTGCCCGGGTATGTGACGTCGTAGCCATGGGCTTTCCTGCCTACAGTGCTCCAGTCTGGAGAAAGACGGGCCATCGACATGAAATTCATGCGGTGCTGGAAAAAGTAGGAATAGGAAGAAAGATTGATTCCGACTACAGACAACTTTCGGGTGGTCAAAAACAAAGGGTCAGAATAGCCAGGGCACTGGTTGGACAACCTCGCCTGTTACTGCTTGATGAACCCTCTGCCGGTCTTGACTCAAAAAGCCAGGAACATCTGTACCATCTGCTGCGCCAGCTCTGCACGGAAGATGACATGGGCGTTATTATGGTCGAACATGATATTTCAGCTATCACAAGCTATGTCGATTCTGTCGCCTGTCTGAACAAAGGTATCCATCACCATGCCATGCGTGGCGAACATATCCCGAGGTGGGTATGGGAAACCATGTATGGAGAACATACGCATGTTATCGTTCACGATACGGCCTGTATTGGTTGTGCGCCCGAGGTGAAATAATGATGGAAATCATGGCAAGTGAAGTGATGCGATCGGCTTTGATACCGGCCATGCTGATTGCTATCGTAGCCTCAAATATCTCCGTGATGGTTGTGGCGCATCGCTTATCATTCCTGACGGTGGGTATCTCACATGCAACCCTCGTGGGACTTGCTGTTGCCGTTTTCCTGTCCTTGCCCATCATGGTCTGCGCTATCGTCGCAGCTGTCTCTGTATCAATCATCCTGGCCATCATGCCTAGAAAGAGAGGACTTGGAGAAGACGCTGGAACAGGCATCCTGTTTGCTGGATCCATGGCGCTGGGAATACTGCTGGTGTCCTTTTCCGGAGAATATCAGGTGGATCTGTTTGGCCTTCTTTTCGGAAACATCCTTACCGTTTCTGATCAGGATATTCGCTGGATCACATCTGTTGCCATACTATCGATGCTAAGCCTGGGCCTGGCAGCACGCATCTGGTGGAGTATCGCTTTTGATGCCGAGGCCGCCGAGGCCAGCGGCATTCCCGTTGGTTTTTACCGTATCCTATTGTATGCGATCATCGGTCTTACCGTGGTGATCTGTGTCAAGCTTGCCGGCATTGTGCTTACGGCAGGGCTGTTGGTTCTTCCTGCTGCCTGCGCCTGGTTCTGGGGACATGGGCTTGCCGGATTGTTGCTGCTCAGCTTTATTTTTTCTGTCTCCGGCACACTTATCGGAATGTTTGCCTCCTACCAATGGGATTGGCCCTCGGGAGCATCCGTGGTATTGGCCTTATGCCTTATGTTTGTTATCAGCTGGACAACAAAATGGCTAACACAAAAGTAAGGCCAACAGGTTCTCCGGCGGGCTTTGTCGCTCGGCTTGCAGTAGCGCTCTATGACGGGTTAATTTTGTTCAGTATATCTTTTCTCACATTCATCCCCGTCACCGTAGCTGAAAATTATCTGGGTGATGCGCCAGGTTGGCTGAAAGGCTTCCTGATCATGGCCATTACCTATGCTTATTTCGTCGGGTTTTGGGTAAAATGTGGTGCAACTACGGGCATGCGCCCCTGGAAACTTCGGCTGGCCATGGCCGATACAGGACAACCATTGTCACTGGAAACGGCCACCATGCGTTTTGTCGGCATGCTGGTTACTGTTGTTGCCCTTGGTTTGCCAATGATCACCATATATTTTACCCGAAAGAGACAGGCTTTGCATGATCTTTTAGCCGGCACTGCCGTATTTCGCATCAAGATCTGACCATAAAAAGCCGCCCCTGCCGTTAAGCAGGGGCGGCTTTTTATTTCAACAGATCGATTAACAGGAGTAGTACAACTCAAACTCGATCGGATGCGGACGCAGGCGTAGCGCATCATGTTCTTCAACCTTCAACTCAATAAAGGCATCAATCATGTCGTCGTCCATAACACCACCGGCCTTCAGGAAGTCGCGGTCTGCAGACATCGCCTTGAGTGCTTCCTCAAGACTTCCCGCCACAGTCGGGAAGCCTTCGGCTTCCTCAGGAGGTAGATCATAGAGATTCTTGTCAGCTGGAGCGCCCGGATCGATCTTGTTCAGAATACCGTCCAGACCCGCCATCAGCATCGCCGTAAAAGCCAGATACGGGTTGGCAGTCGGATCCGGGAAACGAACCTCCAGGCGCTTGCCTGCGTCGGAACTCACAATAGGAATGCGGATGGCCGCAGAGCGGTTGCGGTTCGAGTAGGCCAGCATCACCGGCGCTTCATAACCCGGCACCAGACGTTTGTAGGAGTTGGTGGAAGAATTGGTAAAGGCATTTAATGCCTTGGCATGCTTGATGATGCCGCCGATGTACCACAATGCTTCCTGCGACATGCCAGCATATTTATCGCCGGCAAACATGTTCTTGCCATCTTTCCAGAAAGATTGGTGGGTGTGCATGCCCGTACCATTATCACCAAATAGCGGCTTCGGCATGAAGGTCGCTGTTTTGCCATGTGCGTGTGAAACATTATGGACAACGTACTTGTACCACTGCGCCTTGTCGGCAATCTGCATCAGGGTGTCAAAACGCATCGCCAGTTCACACTGGCCGGCCGTCGCTACCTCGTGGTGATGACATTCCACCTGAAGTCCCAAGTCATCCATGACCAGCGACATATCGTTACGAATCTCGTTCAGGGAATCAACCGGAGGTACCGGGAAATAACCGCCCTTCACCTTGGGCCGATGACCCATATTGCCACCTTCGTAGCGCTTGCCACTATTCCAGGCGGCTTCCTCAGACTCAATTTCAAAGCCGGCCGTACCCATCTCGTAATGGAAATGTACGCCATCAAAGATGAAGAATTCCAGCTCAGGCCCAAAATAGGCCGTATCGCCAAGGCCGGTTGACTGCAGATAGCTCAGTGCCCGTCTGGCAATGTTACGCGGACAACGGTTGTAGTCCTGGCCGGTAGTCGGATCGACAATAGAACCGATCAGCACGAGGGTTGACGCCTCGGTGAACGGGTCAATCTGGGCCGATTCCGGATCGGGGATAATTGCCATATCAGAATTGTTAATATCGCACCAGCCGGCGACGGAAGAACCATCGAAGGCAAAGCCTTCCTCAAAGGAGTCCTCGCTGAGCTGACTGATCGGAAAGGTAACGTGTTGCCACTTACCGCGCGAATCAGTAAAGCGGATATCAATAAACTCGACCTCGCTCTCTTTTACCATCTCAAATACTTGTTTTACTGCATCATTCACTGTTTTCTCTCCTGTTTTTGTCACTGTATTGTGTTTCTGTGCTCATTTTTATTCATTGCCTGACTTACATTATTCACTAATCATGTTTTGTTCAGAGCTTCCCTAAATAGCATCATTATCGCGTTCGCCAGTGCGTATACGAATAGTTTGCTCCACAGGCAACACAAAGATCTTTCCATCCCCGATTTTGTCTGTACGTGCTGCCTGCATAATAGCATCCACAGCCTGATCCAGTTGATCATCGTTGACTACGGTCTCGACCTTGACCTTGGGCAGGAAATCAACGACATACTCTGCCCCCCGATAAAGCTCGGTATGTCCCTTCTGGCGGCCATAACCTTTTACTTCCGTCACGGTCATGCCATGAATACCGATATCGCCCAGGGCATCTTTTACATCATCCAGCTTGAATGGCTTGATGATAGCCTCAATTTTCTTCATCTCTTCCTCCTCCTGATCCGGATCATTGTAACCATTCCTTGAAACCATGTGTAATCGGATAACGCCGGTCCCGGCCAAAGGCCCGCTGGGTAATCTTCACGCCGGGAGGTGACTGTCTCCGTTTATATTCGGCAGTATGCAACATGCCTACAATCCCGTGTACCACATTCGCCTTAAAACCCAGCCCGACAATTTCTGAAGGTTCCAATCGATCATGGATATACGCCTCCAGAATCGCATCCAGAACAGCATAATCTGGCAGGGAATCACTATCCTTCTGATCCGGCGCCAATTCAGCCGAAGGCGGTTTGGTGATCGTGTTTTCCGGAATCAACTCACCATCTCTGTTGATGTGCCGTGCCAATTCAAATACCTGGGTCTTGTACACATCTTTCAAGACTGCAAAGCCTCCAGCCATATCTCCGTAAAGTGTTGCATAACCCACCGCCATTTCACTCTTGTTGCCGGTCGTCAGCAACATGCGACCGGTTTTGTTGCTAATGGCCATAAGCAGCAAGCCACGGATGCGTGCCTGCACATTCTCCTCGGTCACATCCGGTCTTTTCAGGCCCCACTGGGAAAAAGGCTCGGCCAATATTTCTTCCGTTGCTTTCACCGCCTTTCCAATTGGCAACATGAACGTTTCAAGGTTGTAATTTGCTGCCAGTTCCAGTGAGTCGGATATTGAATGATCACTGGAATATCGTGACGGCAGCAACACCCCCAATACATTCTCAGAACCCAGAGCCTGGCAGGCCAATGCAGCTGTAACAGCTGAATCAATACCGCCTGAAAGCCCGACCAAAACCTTTACACAACCATTGCGGTTCACATAGTCACGTACACCGAGAACCAGCGCATCGTGAATCTGCTCCAGTGGTTGTGGCATTTTACTGATCTCGCCACAGGGTTCTGCCAAATCAACCTGTAGCCAGGCAGTCTCAAACAATGGCGCCCTTGCTATTAGCGAACCACCGGCATCAACAGCATGGCTACCACCATCAAATACCACTTCGTCCTGGCCGCCAACCGGGTTCACATACAGAACCGGTGCTGAAAACTGGCGGGCCCGTTCCGACATCAATGATTCACGTTCAGCCTGCTTGCCAACGTGAAACGGCGATGCGTTGAGATTAACAATCACATCATGTGCCTGCCGGGCCGAATTGGTCACAACGGCATCGTCCCACATATCTTCACAGATACCGACCCCGACCTTCCAACCATCAACATCAAACACCTCACGGCCATCACCCGGAATAAAGTAACGACGCTCGTCAAATACACCGTAGTTAGCCAAGGTCTGCTTGTCGTACGCACCCATGGCTTTTCCACCTCTGGCCAACGTTGCACGGTTCTTCAGACTGTCCGCAGCACGCACGGGATGCCCGAAAACTACCGTGATATCCCCGCTTTCACGAATCACCCGTTCAACAGCCAGTTCCACCGCATCCATAAAGGCAGGTCGATAGAGCAAATCTTCCGGTGGATAACCGGTAATAATAAGCTCCGGCAACACCACCATATCAGAACATACGTCTTCCGCTCTTCGCATCGCTTCCAGCACCAGAGCGGTGTTGTAAGCGATATCTCCAACCTTCGGCGCCACCTGTGCCAGCAGTATCTTCAAATCCTGTCCCTCATTGAGAAATGAGAGGCCAGACTATCACCTTATCAATGCCGTGCCATATCATCTTCTGGATAGGAAGCGATTTGGTGAATGGCCAAATCCGCCCCCCTGTATTCATCTTCCTCGGACAAACGAAGGCCAATTATGGCTTTTATAGAGCCAAATACCAGAAACCCGCCACATATAGCAATTGCAAGCCCGGCCAGTGTACCAACGAGCTGGGCCATGAAGGTTACTCCACCGGCACCGCCCAGGGCAGTTAAACCGAAGATGCCGGCTGCTATACCACCCCAGGCGCCGCAAACACCATGTAATGGAATCACGCCAAGGACATCATCAATTTTCATAACATTCTGCAAATAGCTGAAGCCATAGACAAAGACACTACCGGCTACAATACCAATAACCAACGCACCGATCGGGTGCACAATATCCGAACCAGAACAGATGGCCACCAGACCGGCCAGGGCTCCGTTATGCACAAAGCCGGGATCGTTTTTACCCGCTATCAGGGCCGCTAACAAACCACCAACCATAGCCAGTAAAGAGTTTATGGCCACCAAACCCGAGGTTGCATCTACCTTGCCAGCACTCATCACGTTAAACCCGAACCAGCCAACGCACAGAATCCAGGAGCCCAAAGCCAGGAAAGGAATGTTTGAAGGCAAAATCGCATTGACCTGACCTCCACTGCCGTAGCGACCCTTGCGTACACCCAACAAAACGACGGCACCGAGAGCCAGAAAACCGCCCATGCCGTGCACAACAACAGAACCGGCAAAGTCGTGAAACTCCGCCCCGAATGAGGCGTTCAGCCATGATTGGAAACCATAATTTCCATTCCATATCATTCCCTCATAGAAGGGATAAATAAGCGCAACAATCAACATCGTTGCCAGAGCATTTGGCCAGAAACGCATGCGCTCGGTGATACCACCGGAAATAATGGCCGGGATGGCGGCAGCAAAAGTAAGTAGAAAGAAAAAATGCACCAGCTCATAACCATTGCTGGCACCACCGATACTGATAATTTCAGGAACAGGCGCAAAGAAATGGATGCCGTAGGCCACAGCAAAGCCGATAAAGAAATAAGCAATTGTGGAAAATCCAAAGTCGGTAAGCACACGAACAAGCGCATTGACCTGATTTTTCTTTCGTACCGTTCCTGCTTCCAGAAAGGCAAAACCTGCGTGCATGGCCAACACCATGGCCGCACCCATAGTCAGAAAAAAAACATCAAATCCCGCTGCTTGCATACCTACCCCGGCCTTACTTGAGTTGAGCTAAAGCAGAGCAACAACAGTGCCAACTATGCTAGAAGGTTAAGAAACGTTATTTAACAACATTTCTTGCCATTGCCTGGTATCTGAGCGCGCATTAATTTTAGGCATAACTACCTTTTATTGCCTACATATTAGGCGTCAAATAAAAATAATCCGTTACGAAGCAGCATCAGGGAGGGCGTCCTCATAACAGGGTTGCATTGTTTCTTCTGATTCAAGTCTTTCATCGGCAAGCCCACAACAGCACCTGCCTTTCTCACTGATATTAACCCGGCAATTAACCACAGTGCAATTCATGCTGCGTAACAAGGAAGCCGCCTTTCCACTCTGATGCAATCTACATTGAGGGCGCCTCTTGAACTGGAAAAGGGTATGCTGTCCCCGTTCCCCGGCACGTTGATCTTTGGCAAGCTAGAATATTGGATTGTTAGACCCTATTTACCCGGGGCAACAGAGCCAGAATATGCTGTCGTTGGCGATTGGTTTAATTATATGAACGTTACCTTTTAAGCGTAGGCATCCATAAGCAAGTCATAGAGCTTAGGGTTGTGTTCGATAATGTCTTGCAGGTTACCAGGGCTAGAGTGTGCAGCAGTGTTTTTGAGTAAAGCTGCAACCTGCTCCCCTCTCTCCTTAAACATTTCCCAGGTGAGTAGTCGATCAACCCAAGTGGTTTCACCTGGCATTTCCTCGATGACAATAGCATCATAACGCTCTCTGAATTTATCTATTCGATTTGACATGAACCCACTATAGCACAATCAAGTTCCAAATATGCTGATGAATAAAGCAGGCGAACAAGTGGCGCATGTCGACCATGGGCCATGGAATGCTCCATGGCAGCGTAATACATAGCCCTGTTCCAAAAAAAGGCATCAGCAACAGTTCATTGCCAGGCATGTCATCGGGCAACAACACAGGCGCGAACAATTGATCCGGCTTATCTCTTGCGGCTATCCGTGATGGCGCTATATGCACTCGTAATGCTTTTCATCTGTTCTTCGGCATAGGCCATAAAGCCTTCCGGTAAACCCTTTGAGGCAATCTTGTCCGGGTGATACTCGATGCACAGCTTCCGGTAGGCGCGTTTGATTTCTGCATCGCTGTTTTCGGGACTGCACCCGAGGATTTTATAAGATTCACCCAGATCAGCATGCTGGCCTTTAAATTCCTCCATCAGGATATTGTAGTAAGAGCTATCCAGCCCGAGATGGGTTGGAATTTTCTTCAGGATTTCATCTTCACCGGGATGAAGCTGTTTGTCGGCATAGGCCACAGTAAAGAGCAGACGATAGACCATTTCGTGCATCTGATGATTTTGTGCCACCTGTTTGTACTGTGCTGCGTAATCATAGATGGAATAATCGTCATCCAGGGCATTTTTGAATATCGTCGAAACCGATTTTCTGTCTTCGGCATCCATATTCAATTGATGTTTGGCAAGGTGGTTAATTACATCGGCTTCTTCCGACGTCACCTTGCCATCTGCCTTGGCCATTTTTGCCAGCATGGAGAATAGTGCCACAAAGAAGACGGTTTGAGCCTCCTTCTGGTTCATAAGTAACTTTGCGCCACCCATGCCGTGGCCCCCACCCTGTTGAATAGCAGTTCGAGCCCTTCCCACAGAATGGCCTATCCAGGCACCGATTCCCGCACCAATAGGTCCGCCGATAACCATGCCGATTCCGGCACCAATTCCTGCTCCAAGCCATGACATATATATTCTCCTGTTTTGAGCTTGCTGCTAAAGCCTTATCAGTTCATGCTGCCAATGGCCCGATTCCCTCCTTGGCAAGAGCAACACAGCCTTATTTCTTGTGCTGAAACTCGGCCAGTGAGGAAATGGAGACACCCACATCTTTCAAGAGGCCATCATGAATACTATAAACCACGCCGTGGACAGTCAGGGTCTGACCATGTTGCCAGGCATCCTGCACAATGGCGCTGCGGCAGATATTATGGACCTGGGCCTGCACATTGAGTTCGGTTAATCGGTTACGCCGCTCATTTTCGTCAGTAATCGATTTTAGCTCATCTTCAAAGCGCTCATATACGTTACGGATCTGATCTACCCACAAGTCGATGGGCTTTGTTCCGGCTCGCCTGAGTGATGCCCGAATGCCTCCACAGTCATAGTGACCACAGATCAGGATATTCGGCACCTTGAGAACTTCAATGGCATACTGGAGGACAGCAAGGCAGTTGAGGTCGTTGGAGGCAAAGACATTACCAACATTGCGATGTACGAAAACCGATCCGGGTGACAGGCCGACCAGTTTATCCGGCATGACGCGGCTGTCTGAACAGCCGATCCAGAGGTATTCGGGATCCTGCGATCTGGCAAGTTTCCTGAAAAAGTCCGGTTCACGGTCGCAGGAATTTTCAACCCATTGTCTGTTGTTTTCAAGCAGGCCCTGAAGATTTGCCATATTATTCCTCCCGAGTGAATCTTAAGCCAACAGTTGTTTTATTTCCTTACGGGAAAAACGCCGGCCCAGGCGTGCGCCCAACTGGCCGACAACACATGCGGCGGCATGAGAACCCAGGTGCCCTGCCTGCTGCCAGGTCAAACCGTTGGTGATGCCGTAAAGAACGCCAGCCGCATACATATCGCCGGCACCTGTTGTGTCCACTGCCCTCACCTGCACGCCCTCAATCGGAATGGCTTCACCCTCGTGCATGATAATGGAGCCATCCTTGCCCAGGGTCAAAGCAACATTATCTGTATGTCGGTGAATGGCGTGGGCACACTCAATCGGATCCGTTTTTCCACTCAGGGCTCGAGCCTCTTCCAGATTACAGAATAAAAGATCCACCGGCCCTTCAATGAGTCGCCAGAATTCACCACGGTAGAGATCGATAAGAAATGGGTCGGATACCGTTAGCGCAACCTTGACTCCATGTTGCCTGGCCAGGTCAATAGCTTTCAGCGCAGCAGCCCGTGTTGTTTCCCCGGTAAACAAATAACCTTCAATGTAAACGTACTTGGCTTTGGCGATCTCAGAGCCGTCAATATCTGCCTCGCTCAATTCGCTGGACACTCCCAGGTGGGTCAGCATGGTGCGTTGGGCATCCCTGGTAATCAGTACAACACAGGTTCCGGTTTGACCGGTAGCAGGTTCAACCTCAATGGTAATGCCAAGGGAACGCATTTCTGAAAGGTAAGCCTTGCCGTAATCGTCATTTCCAACCTTGCAGGCATAGGCTGCCGTGCCGCCAAAATCAGCCAGGCCGACTATGGTGTTGCAGGCCGATCCACCTGAACAGTTATGTACGCTATGGTCGGAAAGGGCATTTAAGACACCTTGTTGCTGTTCCTCCCCGACCAGTGTCATGACACCCTTATCAATTCCCGCGCATTCCAGGAAGGCATCATTGGTCATTACCTGCAAGTCCATAATGGCATTGCCTACGCTGTAAACATCGTAGCTCATTTTTCACCTCTTTTACTAAGTACGTGTTTTATCCCTGTCCGGCAACGGTCATATTCGCTATGGCAATAGTCGGCACGGCGGTACTGCCAAACCAGGTCAGATCATCACCAATGTGGGTGATATCTAAAAACATCTGCTTCAGATTCCCGGCAATTGTAACTTCCTGAACTGGTTGTGTAATTTTACCATTCTCGATGAGGAAACCGGCGGCACCGCGTGAGTAATCGCCGGTAACACCGTTGACACCAAACCCCATCATTTCAGTGACAAGAAAACCATCGTCAATGTCGCGTAAAACTTCCTGAAGGGAAGTGCTGCCCGGTTTCATGATCAGATTGGATGTGCCGATGCCGATATCTCCGGTCAGGCCCCGAGAGGCGTGACCGCTTGATGTGCCATGAAGTCGTTTGGCTGCATAACGATTGGTCAGATAGGTTTCCAGGCGGCCTGCTTCAATGATTTGCGTGTGTTGGCAGCGCGTTCCCTCGCCATCAAACAGGCGGTTGCCCATCCCTTCAGGGTGATCCGGCTCATCGGAGATGGACACAAATTTGGGAAATATCTGTTTCCCTGCGCAATCACATAGAAAGCTGCGGCTTTGAAGAATTGCCATGCCATTGATGGCCGATATTAAATGTCCCAACAGGGATGTTGCTGTACGCGGCTCAAAGATAATGGTCGTTGCGCGGCCCTCAATGCCTTTGGCACCAAGTCGATTACTGGCTCGCTTTGCAGCTTCGTGGCCAATCTCTGCTGCGGATTTCAGATCTCGGGCTTGTCTGGCACTATGCCAGGCATAGTCGCTTTGCATACCATCGCCACTGCCTGCGATCACCGAGACGCTCAGTGATGCAGATGCCTTTTGGTAACTGGCAGAAAAACCGTCAGCACAGGCATAGGCAACAGAAGATGAGCCGAAACCCGATTCAGCGCCTTCACTGTTGCTGATATCACTGGAATACGACAGAGCGGCATCCTCACAGGCAAGCGATGCCATTTTAGCCGATTCGGTATCCCAGCCGGATTTCTCGTTCATGTGCCTGCCTTCCCACGCCTTCAACTCCTCTGCAGCCGGGTGTATTGCGCCTGATGGAGAAACGGCATCCGGGTCGGCCTCCGAGATACGCGCCATGCCGATAACCTGATCAGCCAGCTTTTCAAGGCCTGAATCAGAAATATCGGAGCTTGAGGCAGTAGCAAAAGCGGAGCCGTTTGCCGTTTCAACAAAGGCGCGAAGGCCGATACCACGCGCATCCTCACGTTCGATGGATTCTACCTGGCCATGACGGACACGTACCGATTCACCGGTACTGCTGACTGCCAGTGCATCCGCATCAATGGCTCCTTTCTTTGTTGCGATTTCTATCAGCCGACAGCTCATGGATTTCAATGATTTGTTCATGTCTGGGTGCCTCCGATGATCAGTTCATCGATACGCAGGCTGGGTAGGCCGACGCCGACGGGGACACTTTGCCCGTCCTTGCCACAGGTGCCGACACCGGGATCAAGTTTCAGGTCGTTGCCGATCATGGAAACCCTTTGCAGAACCTCATGCCCGCTTCCGATCAGCGTCGCGTTTTTGACCGGAGCCTTGATCTCCCCGTTTTCTACCAGATAGGCTTCGGAGGTCGTAAAAACAAATTTCCCGGAGGTTATATCCACCTGTCCGCCACCAAAATTCACGGCATAAATACCGTGGTCGAGGGAGGAGAGAATATCTTCCGGTTCAACATCACCGGCCAGCATAAAGGTGTTCGTCATACGTGGTAGCACTGGGTCAGAATAGGATTCACGTCTGCCGTTGCCGGTAGGCTGCATATTCATCAGCCGGGCATTCTGCCTGTCCAGCAAATAAGCGGTCAGGATACCATCTTCAATTAGAATGGTGTGACTGGTCGGGGTACCTTCATCATCAATATTCAACGATCCGCGTCGTTCTGCAATAGTGCCATCGTCAACGACTGTGACTCCTTTGGATGCTACCCTTTGCCCAATCTTCCCTGTAAATACAGACGTTCCTTTTCGGTTGAAATCACCTTCGAGACCATGGCCGATTGCTTCATGCAGGAGAATGCCGGGCCAGCCCGGGCCGAGCACAACTGGCATGGGGCCGGCAGGGGCGGGGATAGCATCCAGATTCAACAGGGCCAGGCGTACTGCCTCACGTGTAAGCTGCTCCGCTTCATTACCCATTAGCAGGCGCGAAAGGTCAAATCGACCGCCGCCACCAGCGCTGCCCGTTTCCCGTTTACCACCCTGTTCAACCACTACGGAAACGTTCAGACGTACCAGCGGACGCGCATCATGTAGATGGGCTCCATCCATACGAATGATATGAATGTCCGAGAATGAGCCGGAAACATTGGCAAAAACCTGCTTTACTCTCGGGTCAAGACTACGTGCAAGTTGGTCAATTTTTTCCAGAAGCACCTTGCGTTCTGACAGGGTGACAGTCTGCAGGGGGTTATCCGTTTGATACAGCTGCTTCAGGGGTGTTTTGCTGTGTACCTTAACAGTTGCGCGTTTGCCGCCGGATGCGGCAATGGCACCAGCGGTTCTGGCTGTTTCCATCAGCGCAGCAGTTTCCAGGCAATCGGTACAGGCATGACCAGCCGCCTCGCCTTTGACAACACGTGCGCCAATACCTTGATGAGTGTTTGCCGAAACATGTTTGACCCTGCCTTCTTCCAGGGCCAGTGATTCAGAAACGCTGTACTCCAGATAAAGATCGGCATCATCAGCATCTCTGGGGGTCAATAGATTCAGAACGTTGGTAAGAGTTTCCTGAGCGATGGGTAAATTCATGGCAGCGAATAGTTCACGCCTCGCGAGCAGAGTCAAGGGCGTGGCTGTATTTGTAAATGATGCGGGTTAGACTCCGCCTATGGAGTTGTTGAAGAAGGTGGATGATCCGGTGACATTACAAGTTCTGTGTGATGCACTGAGGGAGCGGGGGATTTTCTTTCAGGTGGATAATGCAGGCATGAATGCTCTTTTGCCAGTGCCCGGCCTGATGGATGCCAGAGTGATGGTGAAAGATGAGGATATGAGTGCGGCAGAGCTGGTATTGGTGGATATAGAGAGTGTTTAAGGGCGCGGCCAGTTTTTTTTTCGGTCTGCGTCTGTTGCTGACAAAGCCAGAGTTAAGAGCTGTGATGTGGCGCATGCTTATTCTACAGCTGGTTATTGGCTTCCTTGTGGGCGTAGGGGCCTGGTGGTTGCTTGACTGGCTGATTGCTACTTATGTGCCGCAGGCTGATGCCTGGTACTGGCAGGTTTTGGCATGGTTTGCCTGGATATTTGCCTGCCTGTTGACCGTCACGGTTTCTATTGTGTCCTTTGTTGCGATTGGCTCGGTTGCCGCTTCCCCCTGGCTGGAGACGTTGTGCATTCGTGTTGAACACCTTGAGGGACATGAGATGAAGGTTTCTCGTGAGCCGTGGTGGAGGACGCTGTTGACCAGTTTGTGGAACATTCTCATGCCTCTGCTGCATTTCCTGCCTTGGGCCTTATTGGCTCTTGTTCTGCTACTGATCCCCGTTGTAGGGACGGTGGCAGCCAGCTTTGTCTGGGGTTATGCTGGCATTCGCCTGCTTAGTTTTGAATTCATGGACGCCCCTGCAAGTCGCCGTGGTTGGAAGTGGTCTGATCGTAAAGGTGATTTTCAGAACAACAAATGGTTCTACTTTGGTTTCTCCGGCCTGGCCGCGCTGTTGTTGCTAATTCCGGTTTTAAATCTGCTCATCCTGCCTGCGGCGGTGATAGGCTTATCCAGGTATATGCTTGAGGATAAGGTATCTACCCATGAGTCCGGATAAACGTGGGTTTGTGAGTCAGAAGGCCGAAAGCCGACCTTCGGGGAAGCTGCAAGAGAGTGGGTTGAAAGGCATTCAGAAGAATTTTCCGGGGCCTGATCACGGCTGGCTGATCACAAGAAAGGCAAATAGCAATGTCAGGCTGAACATAATCAAGGGGATAAACCAGCGCACACTACACCATAAATGTCTTACATCCATTACCTGTAGTCGGGCAAGCTGAGAAGATCTTTCGCGTTATTCAGCACGAAGTCCTTGAATACTTTGGATATGGCAGCAAAGCGTTTACTGCTTCCGTGTACAATGTGCCACTGACGCATAATGGGAAACCCCTCAACACCGAGTACAACAAGACGATTCTGTTCCAGCTCCATCTCAAGCGTGGCCAGAGATACAATGCCCAAACCGAGTTCAGCCATCACGGCCTGTTTAATGGCTTCACTTCGGTTCATTTCCATGCCCGGCTTCAGTGTTAAATTGTGTTGGGTAAAGAAACGTTCAGCGGCGATGCGGGTACCGGAATCTGTTTCACGAACAATAAATGCTTCATTGGCAACCCTCATAAGTGGAATCTGTTTGCGTCCGGCTAGCGGATGATCAGGCCAGGCGATGATAACCAACGGGTTGTCCATGAAGGGAATGCCCGTCAAATCATGCCCTGCCGGGGGCTGGCCCATAATGACCATGTCCGTCGTATTATGATCTAGTGCATCCAATAAGCCTGCCCGGTTGGTAACATTCAGTTTAATTTCTGCCCCAGGGTATTTGTGATGGAACTCAGCGAGTAGACGTGGGGCGAAATAGTTAGCTGTGCTGGCCATGGTTAAATGTAGCCTGCCTCTTTTCAGGCCCTTGAGATCGTTCAGTACAACCTCCAGTTCATCCAGTTGCTGGTGAATATTATTGCTGTAGTGCAGCAATTCTTCTCCGGCCTGGGTTACCTTTATCTGTTTGCCTGCTCGTTCCGTCAGCGGCATACCGATTTCTTCCTCCATTTGCTTGACCTGCATGGAAACAGCGGGCTGGCTCAGGAACAATTCCCTTGCTGCTACAGAATAGCTATTGTGCAGGGCTACGCTTTCAAAGATACGAAGTTGGCGAAGTGTCAAACGCATGGGCTCTCCCTATATAAATATATTTTATGGAAAAGATTATATCGTTTGATTGGATCTTATAAAGATATGTATCTACACTTCACAAATTGGCGGTAAATGCGTATTGTCGCTGTCGCTTAAAAAATATTAGGAGGGATTCTCTAATGGATCAATCGAATCGTTACGCCGATCTGAGTCTGAATGAAGATGACTTAATCGCAGGCGGCAAGCATTTTCTTGTTGCATACAAACTTATTCCGGCCGAAGGCTACGGCTTTCTGGAAGTAGCAGCACACGTTGCGGCTGAGTCTTCAACCGGCACCAATGTGGAAGTATCCACGACTGATGATTTCACACGCGGTGTGGATGCACTGGTATATGAAGTAGATGAAACCGCATTTGGCGACCATCCTGTCACAGGCGGCGGTTTGATGAAGGTCGCCTACCCTGTAGACCTGTTCGATCCGAATCTGATCGACGGTCACTTCAATGTATCACACATGTGGTCTCTGATTCTGGGTAATAACCAGGGGATGGGCGATCATGCTGGTCTGCGTATGCTCGACTTCATGGTTCCTGAATGCATGATCAAAAACTTTGACGGACCAAGCACAGGCATTGCTGATCTGTGGGAAGTGCTGGGTCGTCCACGTGAAAACGGTGGTTATATCTCCGGTACGATCATTAAACCTAAACTGGGCCTGCGTCCTGAACCATTTGCCAAGGCATGTCGTCAGTTCTGGCTGGGCGGCGACTTCATCAAGAATGACGAGCCTCAGGCAAACCAGCCATTTTGTCCGATGGAAACTGTTATTCCTATGGTTGCTGAAACCATGGATAGCGTACAGCAGGAAACCGGTCAGGCCAAGCTGTTCTCCGCTAACGCAACTGCCGACTATCATGGTGAGTGCAAAGCGCGTGGTGACTTCATTCTTGAGTCTTTCGCCAAGTACGGCAATGAAAAGCATGTTGCCTTCCTGATTGACGGCTTTGTAACCGGTCCTGCCGGTGTAACCACAGCCCGTCGTGCATTCCCTGATACCTTCCTTCACTTCCATCGTGCTGGTCATGGTGCTGTAACCTCTTATAAATCTCCAATGGGCATGGATCCACTCTGCTACATGAAACTATCCCGTCTGGAGGGTGCTTCCGGTATTCATACAGGTACCATGGGTTACGGTAAGATGGAAGGTCACGGCAACGAGACTGTTCTGGCATACATGCTTGAGCGTGATGAGTGCATGGGTCACTACTTCAACC
>JBHHTX010000020.1:0-17845 GCA_046753585.1 Mariprofundaceae bacterium | reverse complement strand
GCAACAGAAGACGCCCCTTTGCGACTGGATTTATTTGGTGATGAGATAGAATCCATCCGGTATTTTGATTCAGAAAGCCAGCGATCGGGCGAAAAGCTCTCACAATTTTTCTCAGTCCCTGTCCGGGAAGTGATCCTGGATGAGTCGGGAAAACAACGATTCGCGGCCGCCTTTCGTCAGCGTTTTCCACATTTAAGAAAACACCCGATGCTCGCAGCAGCCAGTAGTGGTCGTGCGCATCCCGGCATCGAATCTTTACTGCCCCTTGCCTATGAGCGCAGTTGTCGCCTTCTTGATTATCTGCCAGATGAGGTGGAAATCATTGCTGACAGAGATATAGAGCAGGCCCGGGCAGACTTTGCCGCACAGACACGAAGCCAGTTCGAGCTGGCGCGCCTTGGCAAAGAGCCAGTGATCCCGCCGCAGGAAATTTTCGCCATTGAAACAAGAATCCAGGCTCGTGACTTGACCGGATCAAAGCAGATTTCGCCCCCGCCAGACATTGCCAATCACCAGCAATATGATCGCCCACTGCATAGCTTGTTACGGGAAATTAAGACACATCTGGATGAGGGATGGAAAATAATGCTGGTCGCCCATGGCCTGGGCCAGAGCGAGCGCATGCTGGAGGCCATAAATAATCTTGGCATTGAAAAGGAGGATTGTAACGGCTTACACGACTTCCCTGAAACAAGGATTGGTGCTGCAATTGGGCTTCTCGATTCAGGGTTTTCTCTACCGGATCGCAAGGTTCTCGTTCTTACCGGACGTGAACTACTTGGACAACGCCTGCCGCGCAAACGAAGCAGAATCCCGACCAGAACCCATGCCGAAATATTCAGCAGCTTGCGTGAACTGAAAGTCGGTGATCTGGTTGTGCATGAAGATCACGGTATCGGGCGTTACCTGGGTCTGACCTCCATGCAGGATGGTGACGCACAGACCGATTTTCTACACATCGAATATGGTGGACAGGCTGGGATTTATCTCCCGGTTGAGGGTCTTGACCGCTTGCACCGTTACAGCGGGGAAGATACCCCTGCCCTGGACAAGCTTGGAGCCAAACGTTGGAAACGCGCAAAAGAACGTGTACAGCGTGATATCCTGTCACTGGCCCATAACATCATTGATGTTGAAGCGAGACGGAAGTCTATCAGGCGCAAACCATATGCCTTAGAGAAAAATCAGCTGGCAAGATTTGAAGAGTTTGTCACCCGCTTCCCCTTCGAGGAAACCGATGATCAGGCCGAAGCTATCGAGGAAACATTAAAGGATTTAGCCAAGGAAAAGCCAATGGATAGGGTGATTTGCGGAGATGTTGGTTTCGGCAAGACCGAGATTGCCCTGCGAGCCACTTTTATCGTGGCAGAATCTGGCCGGCAAGTTGCACTGCTGGTGCCAACGACCGTGCTTGCCAATCAGCATTTTTCCACATTCTCGGAACGCTTTGCTGGAATGGGCTTCACTGTTGCCTGCGTTAGCCGCCTGCAAACCAAAGCCCAGATAGATCGTTCCTTGCACGAAATAAGCTCCGGAAAACCTTGCATTGTCATTGGCACACACCGCCTTCTGTCGTCTGATGTTCACTTCGCAGATTTAGGGCTCGTCATTGTGGACGAGGAACACCGATTCGGCGTCAAACACAAGGAAAGGCTCAGGGAGCTTTATGAGAGTAGTGATCTACTCAACTTATCTGCTACCCCCATTCCACGCACTCTCAACCAGGCCCTATCAGGCCTGAGGTCGGTCAGCATCATCAGCACTCCTCCGGAGGAGCGTGAGGCTATTCGCACCTTGATCAGCAGCTATGATCAGAGCCAGATTCAGGAGGCCATCCGTCGTGAACTATTCAGGGGCGGGCAGGTCTACTACATGCATAACCATGTCAAGAGTATCCACCGTATCGCCAGAAGACTGGCAGACGAAATGCCGGGGGTGGAAGTCGGCATAGCTCATGGGCAGATGTCGCCCGCGGAGCTTGACCAGCAGATGATGGCCTTTTACGAAGGCAGGTTACAAATTCTGGTATGTACCACAATCATCGAATCAGGTCTGGATGTGCCGAATGCCAACACGCTGATTGTGGAGCGTGCTGATCTCCTCGGGCTGGCTCAATTACATCAGATTCGAGGCAGGGTTGGCAGAAGTCATCATCAGGCCTATGCCTGTTTTTTCACTCCGGAGCCAGAGGCAATGACACAGGATGCCCGGCAACGACTTGAAGCCCTTGCTGAACACAGCGAACTCGGATCAGGATTCTGGCTCGCTCGCAGAGATATGGAAATCCGTGGAGCAGGTAATTTACTAGGTGCCGAACAAAGCGGACATATCGAAGCCCTGGGGCTTGACCTGTATCTGGAGATGCTGACTGATGCCCTGCATGAGGTAAGTGGTGAACCCCACCAACCCCGTCATAAAGTAGATATTCATCTGAATATGTCAGCCATCCTGCCACCTGATTACATCCCGCAAATTCCAGAGCGCCTTGCACTCTACCGCCGTCTGGCCAAGGCCGAAAATGATCAACAACTTGCAGACCTGCGAGAGGAAATAATTGATCGCTTTGGCAGCATGCCGCCTGAGGCCGATTATTGTCTGGAAGCTGCCCGTATCCGCTGGCGAGCATCCGTCATGCGTTTAGATAAACTGGATGCGGGAATTCAGTCAGTCCGCTTTGTGTTCACGCCTGACTCACCTCTGGATGGTGGCAGACTGTTGATCAGGGTACAGCAAAATCCGAAACAATATCGCTTACAGCCGGATGGAAGCCTTAGCCTGCTCGGCAATTATGTTGATCCCAAGGTAAGGCTGAAAGCATGCGTCAGTTTTCTGGATGAACTGCTTTCTAGCTGAAACAATAGGAGCGACCCGAACGCAGCCTGTTTTATCGCTCTGAATAGCGTGTTTTCAACACCGAAAAGCTTGTTGTTCAAAGTTCCGGTCAGGCTGGATAGGGGTGGAGTTCGTGCATCGGTATGCTTTTTCCTGCTGATTGAATAATCCGTGCATGCTCACGCCGAAACCCTCGAGCAGCCGTCAAACCACAGGAGTGGGCAATCATATCCACTTCTTTGTTCATCCAGTTGGCATAGGAAGTCACGCGCCGGGCCTTGGCATCAATGTTTAGTCCTCTCTGTAATCGTTTGTTTTGTGTTGTTATGCCGGTCGGGCAGGTGTCACTATGACATTGCTTCGACTGAATACAGCCCAGAGAAAAAAGAAACCCACGGGCACTCACGGTAAAATCAGCGCCCATACACAAGGCCCAGGCCACCTGCGATGAAGTCACCAGCTTCCCGGATGCAATGACATGAATGTCATCCCGAAGATCATATTCGATCAACATATCTACCAGCATAGGCAACGCCTCTTGTAGCGGCAAACCCATGTAATCAGCCAATACCTGGGGTGCTGCACCGGAGCCACCATCAGCTCCATCAAGGGTAATAAAATCTGGTCGTGAGTTTTTGCCACGCTTGTGAATCGCCTCGCATAGTTCGCGTACAAAAACGTCCGAGCCCATAACAATCTTAATGCCTGCAGGCTTGCCGGTCGCAGCATGAACCCTCTGGATCATATCGAGAAGATCATCTGTGCAAGCAATATCACGATGTCGATTGGGGCTTAGTGCCGGCTGACCTGCTGGGATGCCACGAATTTTAGCGATCTCTTCGGTCACCTTTTCTCCGGGAAGAACACCGCCCTTGCCCGGCTTGGCTCCCTGCGCCAGTTTAATCTCAAACATTTTTACCGCATCGTGGGCTGCAACCTCTTTCAGTCGTTCATCGCTAAGATTCCCCTTGTCATCACAAACACCGAACTTGGCCGTGCCGATCTGAAACACAATGTCGCAACCTCCTGACAGGTGATAGGGAGAGAGGCCTCCCTCACCCGTATTCATCCAAATGTCGGCTTCCCTGGCTCCCTTTGACAGTGCTCTGACGGCAGGCTCGGACAGCGCCCCGAAGCTCATGCCAGAAATATTAAAAATGTGTTAAGCGATAAAGGGTTTGGGACGATTATCGCCGATAACATGCGGTGGCGTATCAGCCTCCTCTTCTGCCAGGCAAGGATAAGGGGAATTCACAAACACTACGCCACCTGCTTCTCGCAGATCATTAGATGATCCGAAGCCAACCAGCGGGCTGATACCCTTGGCTGCGCGATAGACCCAGTTACGGGTTGCACGGTTAAATGGCATCTCTTCCCGATCATGGGCAAAGAAATACTGCCGGAAAAACTCACCCTGTTCCTCCAGAAAATAGCGCATACGGCCAATGATGGGAAAGTTTCGTCGAATAGCATGTTTGCTCTGGGTCATATCCTGCACAAACAGGACAAACAGTATCAGCATAACAACGCCTGCGGCCCAGCCCATGATGACGATAACTTCACTTAAGGTGATTCCGGCTTCAGCATCCATATATCTCTCCATGCCCGGATTTATCCCTCTTCATATCTGCACATTTATCTGCCGCTTGAACAGTTATCCCTATTCAGGAGAGTAATAATCCCACCAAAGTAAGTATCTTATTTCACTCCAAATCGCCTGTGAGCATTGTTCGTCGTCGATTCTGCCAGGCTTTCCAGTGAAACCCCGCGAATTTCTGCCAGGCATTCGGCGACATGGCGAACATAGGCCGGCTCATTACGTTTGCCGCGTTTGGGAACCGGAGCGAGGTAGGGACTGTCGGTCTCGATCAACAACATATCTTCAGGAACTTTCCTCGCAACATTGCGTAATGCTTCGTTTTTTTTGAATGTAACATTGCCTGAAAAAGAAATTGATAGTCCCATATCCAGGGCCTGCTCAGCAGTCTCCCAGTCCGATGAGAAGCAGTGCATGATGCCACCGCAATGTTCAATCACCTCCTCTTTCATCACCCTGATAGTAACCTCATCTGCGTCCCGATTGTGCACAATAACGGGTTTTCTCAGGGCTTGAGCTGCCCGGATATGGGTGCGAAAACGAAGTTCCTGTATCCTGGCAGGCACTTGATTGCGGAAGAAATCCACTCCTGTCTCCCCTATGGCCACGCATTTTTTGTTCCGAGCTAGCTCGCAAAGCAGTTCAGTTGTTGGCTCCTCTTCCACTTCGTGGTTCGGATGTAGGCCTACGCTGCAATAAATGTTCGGATCGCTCTCGGCCAGTTTGAACAAACGCTGAATATTTTCCAGATCCACTGCTACGGCCAGCAACCATCGCCCTCCAGCCGAGCTGAATCGTTCCAGTACTGCATCCCTGTCATCGTTAAAATGAGAAAAATCAACATGGCAATGGCTGTCAACCAGTCGCATATCAATCACGCATGATTTCCTTTAGATGATCAAGAGTTATATGATGTACTGAATGTAAACCATGAGGGTTTTCAAGCACATTGACAGCCTTCCCGTCAGGGTCGCCAAGCTCGGACACCACCAGGTCCGCACCATCAAAGTCATGGGCATGTGTGTAATCATTGATGGTAACAACACATTTCAGCCTTGCAGCACTGGCTGACTTCCAGCCATTTCCCGAATCCTCAAGGGCCAGACATTGATCTGCCGACACACCGAGTTCCTGTAAAGCATGGATATAAATATCGGGAGCTGGCTTTTTTGCCGGAACAATGTCACCTGCGGCCAGAACACTGAAACGCTCAAACCACTCGGCTCCCAATGAATGCTCAATCAGGGCATCCAGGGCCGAAGGTGTCGTAGTGGTTGCCACACCAAGCGTGATGCCATCTTCATACGCATCGCCAAGCAAGCGGAGCACGCCAGAACGCAATGGAATTTTACCGTTGGCAATAAGCTGTTGGTAAAGTTCTGTCTTGAGTGCATGCAATTTTGCTATTTCTTCATACGGTGGAGGTTTAAGGTTGCGCCGCTCATAATCAAATTTGATGCGTTCCTTGCCGCCGGTAACAGCCAACAACTCTCCATAGGTCGGCACATCCCATTCGCGATCAATGCCAACCTTCCTGAAGGCCAGGTTGAAAGCTACACGGTGACCATCACGCTCAGTATCCGCCAGCGTTCCATCCACATCCCACAATAAACATTTCAATTCCGCCATCATATCTCCTTTGACCTTAGATTCCTGTCCGACTTTTGGCTACACTATCCCTATGAGTAAGCTACCCCTCGAGTATGCCCCCTTGCCTCTTTTGGACAAGCCAAAACTGCAGAAGCCGCCCTTATACAAGGTAATGCTTCTGAACGATGACTTTACGCCCATGGATTTTGTCGTGGAAGTCCTTTGCTGCTATTTTCACAAGGACACTGAAGAAGCTACCAGTATTATGCTTGAGATACACCACAATGGCCGGGGCCTGTGCGGCATCTTTACTTATGAGATCGCCGAGACCAAGGTTGCCCTGGTGAACAGCTTCAGTAAAAAGAATAACCACCCCCTCCAATGTGTTCTGGAGAAGACACATGCTGAGTGAGGAACTCGAGCGGAGTCTTAACGGGGTATTCCGAGAGGCTCACCTGCATCGTAATGAGTTTGTCACTGTCGAACATCTGTTACTTGGTCTGCTGGATGACCCCACGGCTCTGCGGGTGCTGGCAGCCTGCGGAGCCAATGTTGATTCCCTGCGGAAAAAACTAGCCGGTTTTATTGCTGAACATGTCACAGTGTTGCCAGAAGGCTCGGATGAGACTACTGCCAGTGTTGGCTTGCAACGCGTCATCCAACGTTCTGTCATGCAAGTTCAGGCAGCAGGAAAAAATGAAGTTTCCGGTGCCCATGTTCTGGTAGCGATTTTTTCCGAGAAGGATTCTCATGCCGCCTATTTTCTGCAACAGCATGGTATCACCCGGCTGGATGTTGTGAATTATATTTCACATGGCATCTCGAAAACAGGCCAGCCGAAACTTCCAGAACCGGAAATTAAACAAGCAGACGGAAAGGAACAGGAGGGCACAAGGACAGATGAACCTCTTCAACGATTTACAGTTAACCTTAACGAACGTGCCAGGCAGGGCAAAATAGACCCTCTGATTGGACGCGAAAATGAGCTTACGCGCCTCATCCATATTCTTTGCCGAAGAAGGAAAAACAATCCCATTTTGATCGGTGAGGCCGGGGTTGGTAAAACTGCTATTGCCGAAGGTCTTGCACTGAAGATTATCAAAGACGATGTGCCTGAAGTGATGCACGATGCCGAGATATTTTCACTAGATATGGGAGGCCTGTTGGCCGGCACGAAATACCGTGGAGACTTTGAGGAGAGGTTCAAAGCCGTTCTCAATGCCCTTTCCAGGCAGAAACAGGCTATTTTATTTATCGATGAAATTCATTCGGTAATCGGTGCCGGATCCGTCAGTGGTGGTGCGCTAGATGCTTCCAATATGCTGAAACCTACTCTGGCAAGCGGTGAACTGCGCGTTATCGGGGCTACGACCTATCAGGAATTCCGGGGCCTGTTTGAAAAGGATCGTGCCTTGTCGAGGCGTTTCCAGAAGATTGATGTTCCGGAACCAAGCGTTGAGAAAACAATCAGTATCCTGAGAGGGCTCAAATCGAGACTCGAGGAACACCACGGTATTCGCTTCAGCCAGCCGGCCCTGAAGTCTGCAGCTGAACTTGCGGCACGTTATCTGCATGACCGTCACCTTCCCGACTCGGCCATTGATGTGCTTGATGAAAGCGGTGCGGCGGTGCAGGTAATTCCTGTTTCCAAACGCAGAAAGCAAATTGCAGTGGCAGATATTGAAGCGGTTGTTGCCCGTATTGCACGAATCCCTCCAAGGAGTGTTTCCGTTTCCGATAAAAAGAGTCTGAAAAACTTGGATCGTAACCTTAAGCTAACGGTGTTTGGTCAGGACAAGGCCATTGATGCCCTGTCTGCCAGCATTAAACTTTCCCGCTCCGGCCTGGCCCATCCGGAAAAACCCATTGGCAGTTTTTTGTTCTCCGGTCCGTCAGGTGTCGGAAAAACAGAAGCGGCCAGGCAGTTAGCCATCATTCTTGGTTTGGAATTGATCCGTTTTGATATGTCCGAATATATGGAAGCACATACCGTTTCGCGACTAATCGGTGCCCCGCCTGGCTATGTCGGCTTTGATAAAGGAGGTCTGCTTACAGAAGCGGTAAGCAAACAACCGCATTCAGTTTTGCTCCTGGATGAAATCGAAAAAGCGCATCCGGACCTATTCAATATCCTCCTGCAGGTCATGGACCATGGGAAACTTACCGACAACACCGGATGTTCCGCTGACTTCCGGCACGTAATTCTGATCATGACCAGCAATGCCGGAGCATTTGAAATGCAACGCGCCAACATCGGTTTTAACCCGCCACAGAGAAGCGGCGAAGACACCGAGGCCATCAAACGCATCTTTTCCCCCGAATTTCGTAACCGCCTGGATGCCACTATCCCCTTTGCCCCTCTTGATAAAGAAACTATCCGGCTGGTTGTAGATAAATTTATCATGGAACTTGAAACCCAGCTTCAGGGTAAAAGTGTTGAGCTAGAGATTAGTGAGAAAGCTCGCCAATGGCTGGCCGGACAAGGCCATGATCCCCTGATGGGAGCCAGACCCATGGCTCGTCTGATTCAGGAAAAAATAAAGAAACCACTGGCCGATGAATTACTATTCGGAAAACTACAGAAAGGCGGCAGCGTAAGCATTGATCTTGATGATTCAGACAAACTCGGTTTCAGCTTTTTATGAGTCAGTTTTTGCTTCGATAAGGGACCTGTCGGATCGGTCATATTTTTTTCTGTGAAAGTAGCATTGTGGCAATCGTTGCAAGCTACAAAGATGAACTTGAAAAGCTGGCAACTCTATGCCATCAACTTACTTACAAAACCTGCGTGCTTGAAGGCGCTACAGCGTCTGGCGGCTTGAGCGGAGCCATCGTTCAGGCGATAATTAGCTTACTCAGTGATCTAGGATTCAGTCGGACTTATGAGAAATCTACTGCCCGGCAGGGATAACGGCCCAAAACATCCCGGTTTATCATTGCATAGTTACCACTACGCGCCTCAAAATAATGCTGTTTTTGGCTCGTTCCCCCACCTACTCACTACGATTACCCTAAGTCCGACAGATTCCTGGCCGAATATCGAGTGTTTCTGTGTGGCAATGCCCCGGTTGTAAATCTGATGCAACGCGCATTCTTCTTCGCCGGTGCTTTCATGCAGAATATCTACGCCGATGCGTTTGCCCTTGCACCGGAAGGATAAAATTGTTCCGGCAATAACGGAGACAGGTGATTCTGAAAATTAAAATGTTTATCAGTGCCTTTAATAGTTCGGGCTAAAGCCGTCTGTGTTTAAGTGCTGGAAGCATATCTCGAATATTAAGCAACTGATCCAGACTGATATCAGCCATGACCACAGCCTCACCTTCAGAACATTCGGCTATCACTTCTCCCCAGGGGCTGACAATCATGGAATGGCCCCAGGTTTTTCTGCCACCGGGATGGGTGCCTGTTTGACCGGCAGCAAGAACATAGGCCTGATTTTCAATTGCCCTTGCCCGCAACAGACATTCCCAATGCGCTCTGCCTGTCGGAACGGTAAAGGCGGATGGTATGGGAAACAGCTTACAGCCGGCATGACTGTAGTGACGGTAAAGTTCCGGGAAGCGAAGGTCGTAGCACACGCTTAAACCCAACTTCCAGCCATTCATATCCACGCTCACAGGCTTTTCCCCGGCAACAACGGTTGCCGACTCATGATAAGACTCATCAGGCAGGTCGATATCAAATAGATGAATTTTGTCGTAGGTGGCTAAACACTCGCCATCAGGTGAAAAGAAGGTGCAGGCGTTACGCAGCCCGGGTTTACAGCTGCCAAGCAAAGAGACCGTGCCTCCCACGATAAACATGCTTTTCTCTCTGGCCTGTTCACCCAAAAAATCCAGAACCTGTGAAGCCTTTGGCCACTCAGCAATACAGCACTTATCAGCCTCATCTTTACTCATAAAGGCGAAGTTTTCAGGAAGTACAGCCAACTCTGAACCCCGGCTGGCTGCCTGAGTCAGTAGCCTGGCAGCAGATTTCAGGTTTGAATCAATGTTATCAAGTGAACACATCTGAAGGCAGGCTACCTGCATGATCCTTCCCCTTTGTAGCTAAAAACCATCCGAAAAACGTCCAAGACTCAATTTCACCCCGACATTAGCCTGATCATCCAGAACAGGGACAAGTTTATTATCGACTGCCGTCATCAGGGTCGATACCCCGGGGCCATGGCCACCAAGCGGAGAATCGGAATGAATGACCACGCCGATAGTAACAGCGTCCTTGCGATAGCTGCGCCCAAAACGCCCGTCGTGATCAAGAATGGCAACAAAATCACCGAAGCGTAATTTTTCAAGACTGTATTCCCTGACAACCGATTCATCATGACAAAGGATATCGTAATCACCTGTCGTCACCGACAGCGATCCAATGCCGGAACCCATAGCATGTCCGGGCACCATAGCGGCCACCGGCACCTCAACCTTGCCATCACTGCGCTCGTTTAAACCCATATTATCCAGCAGCTCAGGATCAAGATTATAGACAAACACTTCAGGGTGGTTTATCAATTGCAGCCCCTGGCCAAAACCCCGAATCAGGAACTTGTCATCGCAGCTAAGTTTCTCCAGCACGGAATCGGGAAAATCCATGATCAGATGCTCAACTCCACCGTGATGCCCAATAACCGTTCCTGTTTCCCCCTTGGCTTCACCACTAATTACGCGGGCCTTGTTGCCGCAACAGGCCAGAAACTGAAACCCTGCCTCTGCCTTCCGGTTTTTGTGTGTGAAAGTAGCGGACACACCGGGCTCGATATGTTCGCCAGCCCAGCCAAAGACGGAATCGCCAACCTTAACGTTGTAGGTGATACCTCCTGTGGAAGGCCAGGCAATAATCTCTCCGTTTGAACCCACCTCGAATGGAGCCCATTGATGAGCAGGTGCAACGGCACCCTGTACAGCGATAGCCACCAACTTGTCACAATTAGTTTTCAGACGCATATACCCTCCTTCACATAATGTAGAAACTGACTTTTTCTTCCTTCTTTTAAGCCGCGTTGCTCAAATTTGGTTTGCAGGCGATTTTCTTCGCGTGTGACAAAGCCTGTTTCATCGCCCTTATTTTGCAAACCTTCCGTATTGTCAAGAATCTCACGCATCCATTCGGCCAGATCAGGTCGATCTGTAGCCAGCTTAAGAAAACCATTAGCCTCGAGCCGGGAAGCCAGCAGTTTGGCAAAGTCCACCTGAATCAACCGGCGTCCGGCATGTCTGGTCTTGGGCCACGGGTCAGGATGGTTGATATATATACCGTGCAGACAATCAGGCCCGATCTGTTTTTCAAGAACATATTGGGCTGGATTCTGGGATAAACGAACACGTTCAAGGGAGAAAGATGCCTCAAGCCTCGAAATCGCCTTGGCAATCCCGGGAAGATAAATCTCGATACCGATGAGGTTCCATTCAGTGTGTGTCCGTGCCAGACATTCCAGAAACTCCCCGTTTCCTATCCCGATCTCCATCACCAGTGAACCCGGCTGTTTGAAGCTAGCTACATCAAGAAGGGTCTCCGCTGGAAGACTCACAGCGGGGAAAAGTCGCTCCATCCTCAAGGCCTGACCCTTGGTGATAAAGCCATTCTTGCGTCCATAAGTGCGCAACTCATGTTGTAAAAATTCATCACGTAACAGACCGGGAAGTCGCATGATCCAATCTTAACAGCAGGGACTCAAAGTGTCCCGACGGGCAAAATGTTTTCTTTATTGTGCTTCACAGGTATCTTGCCACCGGGGTGTTATTTATACTGGGAGGAACATTGTTTCACAACGCTTGCAGCCTCATCAGAAAATCAAACGGCTTGATTGCCTTGCTCGTTTGTACATGTGTTTTCTTAATTGGGTGTACCCCCGGAGAAACAACCGTGGCCACTGGCAAGGTAGAGGGCATGGTAAGTTTTGAAAATACATCTCCTGATGTAACGCAAATTCTCATTGCCAACTCCATATCAACCGGCCAAATCAGCATCTTTTCTCCCGAAAACATAACCGCACCTTCAGCTTCAGCAAGTCTGAACCCGGTTAATATATTAAACACGGGCAACAACTATTTCACAGCAGCAAATTATGCAAATATGAAGGTAGCCGTGGATTCAGGGGGATCAACGTTTTTCCCGGAGGCAAGCATTGGATTCAAAGAGGGCGGCAGCTACCGCTTTGGATCACGCACGGGTCCACTTACCTGCAGCCATGTCATGCCGACGGACAACGTAATCGGCAGTAAGGTCTGCAATTTAACGGAATGCGCCGCACTTGCACATCTCAGCCTGCACTTAAATCATGCGCCGGGAGCTTCTGAAGCACTGGCAGGACTAAATTCGGATGTTCCAGTCACCTGCTCAGTGTCGGCCATGCTTGGAAACGATGTGCAAGCCACGTCTAAATCCTACGATTTTAAATTGAACGAATTGCAAAGTCAGGGGGGAACTGTGGAGTTTCTCGTGCGTGGTAATGATTCAAGTTATGATTTTAAAGCCACCTGCAAGGCCCAACCCCTTGCCAGCGCACATGGCTATATTCTGAACGGGAATGATCAGGTTGAAGCCTCTGCAACCCTTGCTTCTGCTACGATTGCAACATGCGGTGGAGTAGTTTCTGACAGTATCGATATCTCCGTTGATCGGGGAAATACCGGCTCTCTCTCAGGCTATTTTGATATTAGTGGTTATGATGAAATGAGTGCAATGATTCACTTGACTGGCTCCAGGGGAATGGACTTGTCGACACCAACTGATGCACAAACAGAGCAACCCTGGGCCATTGCAAATATTCCATCCGGTAATATGACAGTTGTGGCTCGTGCAAACATCGATGGCAATGCAATCATCGAATTTCCACGTAAGCATGTGAATATCATAGCAGATCAATCAACAGATATTGGCGCTACCTTTGTAGCTCGGCCCGTCAGGGCAGAGGGCATATTCAAACTGCTGGATCCTGCCCAATCTACGAATTTGAATCAGTTTATAAGTTATCCATTTTCAGGAGCTGACTACAATAGCCCTGCAACAGCCGGAAGCTATGTGATAGCCAGTGATCAAATTAATAACACTTCCGGTTTGAATCTGGGTTATGGCCGACTTATTGGCGATTATGATACTCAAACAAAGAGGGTCGATGCGTATTACCAACTTTTGATCGCCAATCAGAGTCCGATTAACGGGGCTCTGGATGGAAATGGAGTGTTGCCTCTCCTGGCCCGGGCTAATACTGCAGTGGTGAAAGTTGGACAATCTACTGCCAATGAGTCTTTGATAAGATTTACCACCTCTCCGAATAATTTAAATTACTGGATTAACACAACTGAAACAAACCCTTCAGAGATAATCCAATTGCCTGAAGAAAGTATCTGCTTTGGCCAGGTGGAGGCTGAATTTTCTATGGACCCAGCTTTCGGGAGCATCTATGGACCCGAGCTACTTTACAAAACCAACTGGTGGGATTCCCCCATAAGTATTGATGCATCAGGAGCAGCTTATCCTCCCATTAGCGGTTCATCATTCGGCATGCCTCGCGATGCCAGTCAGGCTGGCCAACATGCCATAGTGTCGGCAGTTCTTCCGGAAGGATATCAATACAACATTACACCCAAAATCAACCTGGTTTCTGCAACCCCTGATCCGACCGATAGGGCGGCTTCTTTGCCAACGATAAGCATTCCGCAAACTCCCCTGGGTTGCAGTCAGGTGGCAAGAACATGCCTGCAGATCAATGCGGCCGGAGAAGATTACACTTCCCTTGATATTAGCACCTTGCCCACACAACCCTACTGCCAGGAGGATGCAAATATTAAATTTACAGTCAATGTAAACTCAGGCGGAGCAAATGTGGATTACGTGCAATATACGGTGGACGGCGGCAATCCGGCGGCCCTTTGCGTAAATTGCGGTCCTGATCCAGATCCGCCGTTTGAATTATTGCAGCCGCTATCTGCAGGCAACCATGTTATTGAGATTTCTGCAGGCAATACCTCAGCTTGTACCGCATCATTTATTTACCCATTTCGCATCACAGCCGGATCGCTCAATATAGAAAAGCCGCCGGGTTTTACGGTTTTCCTTAATCATAACGAAACCGAGATTCCTGCCAGCGACCCTCGTATAGCAGACAAGCTTGACCAGGTTTATGTGACCGGCGGCTGTGGCCTGAGCCCTGCCCCGGAGGACAATCGGGATAAGATCATATTTGATGAAGGCGACCACAAGGTGACGTTTACCCTGCCCGGTGCTGAAAACAAAACCTCCACCGTTAGCATTAAAAAAAGCAAGCAACAACTAGCCTACCTGGATGGAAATTACCTCATGATCTGCCGGATTGAGGACGGTAGCGCGTTTACTCCGCCTGTTCAGTTCATAAACCCCAAAAAGGTCGTCTACGATTCATCCGGTGAGAGAATTGCTATATTGCAATCGGGTGGTGTTTTCGTTCGGAATGCCGATGACCCGACATCATCATTCGGCAGTTTCTCCGGAAATTATGTGGACGTTGTCTTTAGGCCGGGGAACAATGCCGAACTGGCCTTAGTCGAAGAAGCGGAAAATCAATACAGACTCAGAATCACCTCTCTACTACAGGACGATTACCTGTCAGACGCTATTTCCATTTCCGGATCACAGGAACAGTTTGCATATTCACCACCTAGAATTGCCTGGACACAAGATGGTACGCATATTGCAGTTGCATACGACAGAACAAGTTTATCGACCTCTTCAACAGACATTTACCTTAAAGAGTGGGTGATACGGGATAGTGCTGTGAACGAAGAAGGTTCATGGTCCTGGCATTACGAGCACCGGCCTGAGATTATTGGCCTGACATATCTGCCAAATACAACAAACAATAAAATTGCATTGGCAACAACGCAGGGCACATTTGTGTTTCAACGAGATTCTCCGAATTTGTTACATGAGTTCGCTAAGGAATTAAGCTATGCGGCGTACGGAAATAGCATCATGGCGACAGTGAAAATGGAAAATGACAATGGCCGGTTAATTGCAATAACTGATACGGGAGAAATTGAAGGCCCTGCTTTTGATGGTAAGGGGGGGCCGGTTGCCGTTTCTAGGCCCATAGCCAACTTCACTCACATAGCCCACTTTCTTCCAGGTGAACCATCAGTAAATATCTACCGGGTAGGGTCTACTGGCTTCGTTATCGATCAAACATGTTCCGTTGCAACCTCAATCCATAGATCCGATAGCCTGGCCTTCCGTCCTGCGGGACAATAACAGCCAGTCTATTGTTTAAATAACAAGGGGATTTGAGCCCTGTCTATTTCAAGGAAGGACAATTCCTCGAGTAGATGTTTGCGGCTTAGAGGAATCTCTTTGAGGAAGCTCTGCTTACCATCCCGATAGGCCAGTCGTGCAAAAATGCCGATGGCCTTGATATGTCGTTGCATGGCTGTCAGGCGAAGAGCATCGTGCCATGCTTCGAAATCAGAAAAAGCTGCTGCAAATTTAGCTTGCAATGCTTCAAAGAAGATCCGGCTCCAGTAAAGACGTTCGGATTCGGGATAATCCTGATAACAATCGTAGAGCAACGAGGCCAGATCGTAGGTGACAGGGCCGTGAACGGCATCCTGAAAATCTATCACACCCAGGGGCAGACCATCTTCTGGCAACATCAGGTTGCGGCTATGATAATCCAGATGGACAGGCGCACACGGCAGTGAAGCAATCTTGTCAAGATAGGGCATCAGAAATTCATAAAAGCTCAGGCATTCATCCGGTGTCGGAATATGGTCAGCAACTCTGGGCAGGTACCAGTCAAGATAGAGATCACATTCCTTACGCATACGAACCAAATCAAATGCCGGAAGTGCCATGCCAGGCCGTGAATACGCCTGCAGCAGATGAAGCTGTCTAAACCCATCCTCCAGCAATGCATCCGGCTTATGCCCCCCTGAAAGATAAACAGACCAGGTTGTATCGCCAAAATCCTCCAGCAACACAAAGCCCTGACTGGTATTCTTGGCTATCAGATCCGGCACGCGCAGGCCTGCTTCCTGCATCCATGTTCTGACCGCAAGGAAAGGTCGCACATCCTCGTTGAGCGGAGGGGCATCCATCAATACCCGGCTAGAAGTCTTATCCTGAACACGAAAATAACAACGAAAAGAAGCATCTCCGGCCAGAGGTAAAATATCCGGTAGCTTACCCAGAACACTTTTCAGCCATTCTGTCCGGGCTAAAGCCCTTTTGTTTGCCTCATTTGACACTCAGGATGATTCCCATTTTCTTAAGCTTTTTGGTGATCAGAAGGTTGGCTTCATTCGCGTCTTTCCGACTTTTGTATGGACCGGCATAGACACGGTAGCGCCAGCCATAACCGGACACTTTCACTTTTTTAACCGCAGGGTTCAAACCCCATCCGCTGAGTTTCTTTTCCAGCTTTGCAGCAGCTGATGCAGAGCTAAGGGATGCCACCTGAATACGAAAATAATTTTTTATTCCTGGCGGGCTTTTCTTTTTTACCGTTTTGTGTTTTTTCTTATGGGCCTGGACAGGCTTTTCACTCTTTTTCGTCTCGGCAGCTTGAGAAAGCACCTTCCTGTCTTGCATGGCCTGTGTGCTTGTCTCAACAACTGGTTCAGGCGTCACAGACTGTTTTGGCAACTCCCGGTAAAAGTTCAGCTCGCCCACATCAGTGTCAGCTTTTTTCGCAGACTGTTTTTGTTTGCCAACTTCCTGTCGCATAGTTTGAATCTGTTCACGAAGCTGCTCAATCTCTATAAGTAATTCTATACTTTTATCCTCCTGACCTGTTTCCGGCTGCGAGCCTGATTTATCCACAAAGTAGCCGCCGGCAAAACCGGATATGGCGGCAAGCATCACGACAAAAGTGATAAGAAGCGCCCGGCCCGCGCCTTTGCTTTTTGATTTAGCGCGTCTTTTTCTGGCGCTTACATAATCCCGTTTCGGCATCTACATATGTTCCGGGGCAGACACACCCAGCAATCCAAGTCCATTTTTCAGCACCTGTCCAACAGCCCGAAGCAGCATCAACCGGGCCTGACAGAGTGCTTCATCGACTCCAATTACCCGGTGCTTGTGATAATAAGTATGAAGACTTGCAGCAAGCTTCGTTAGGAATGTAGCTACACGATATGGCTCCAAACGGCTGGCAGCCTGCTCAAGCATCTCCGGGTAGGACAACAACTGTTTAAGCAGGGCCTGTTCTTCATCAGAGCAAAGAAGCCCCGTATCAACATCTTCAGACTCGGAGAGATGTATCCCTTCTCTATTGGCCTTGCTCAGGATAGAACAAACCCTGGCATAAGCATATTGCACGTAGTAAACAGGGTTTTCATCAGACTTCTGTTTGGCAATTTCCAGGTCGAAATCGAGCTGACTTTCCGACTTGCGGGTAAGAAAGTTAAAACGAACAGCATCCTTCCCCACTTCATCGACAACTTCCCTCAGGGTCACAAAAGCACCCGACCGCTTGGACATACGTACCGGCTCACCACCCCGAATCAAGTTAACCATTTGCACGAGTAGTACTTCCGGCAGATTCTCCTTTCCGGTCAGAGCCTGCATAGCTGCCTGAACACGCGTGACGTAGCCACCATGATCTGCACCCCAGATATCAACCTGCCGATCAAATCCCCGCTCGTGTTTATCCATGTGATAGGCAATGTCTGCCGCAAAATAGGTGGCGCTGCCATCCTGCTTGGCCAATGGACGATCCACATCATCACCAAAATCCGTTGTGCGAAAAAGAAGTTGCTCAACAGGCTGATAGTCAACTACGTCCTTACCTTTGGGCGGGGGCAGAACGCCCTCGTACACCATCCCCTCACCCCTGAGATGATCTATAAGAGTCTG
>JBHHTX010000019.1:0-18186 GCA_046753585.1 Mariprofundaceae bacterium | reverse complement strand
TCTCCCCGCTGACGCTGGAGAGTGTGAAAATGTTCAAGCACGCCTGCGGCTTCGCTCAAAACCTTGTACGGCTGCACTGAAAAGCCAAGCTTTGCGGCAGTATCCAATAGACCGCTCTGGGTTTCAGCCAGATTTTCACCACCCAGACCAAACCCGTAAGCAAAAAACCGAAGCGGCCTTCCGGCAGTTACCCTCGGATCAAGCTGCCGCAAAGACCCGGCTGCAGCATTTCTCGGATTGGCAAAAACTTTTTTTTCATCCTTTTCCTGCTGCCGATTCAGTTCTATAAAATCATGCCTGGCCATAAACACTTCACCCCGGACTTCAAGCCGACCGGGAATATGCCGTTTAAGACGCCAGGGAATATCTCTTTCAAGTGTGCGAATATTGTCACTGACATCTTCACCCGTCACACCATCGCCGCGTGTTGCGGCATAAAGCAAATGGCTATCCTCATAACAAAGGTTTACAGCCAGACCATCAATTTTGGGCTCGGCAATATAGGAAATATCCTCCCCTTCCAGCAACTTGTGTAAGCGATAATCAAATGCCTGAATTTCCTGCGCTGAAAAGGCATTGGCAAGGGAAAGCATGGATTCCCCATGTGTTCTGGGAGTAAAGGCAGGATTCGGTGGAGCACCAACCTGCCGCGTTGGTGAATCTTCGGGGACAGGAGAAGCAGATTGTGACTCCAGTTCTCCGAGCCTGCGCAACAGAACATCGTATTCCGCATCAGAAATAACGGGAGTATCCAGGACATAGTAGCGGTAGTTGTGTTCCTTAAGCTCTGCACGGAGCTGCCGGATCCGGCGCTCAATGTCCGTGTTCAAGTTCAGCCGGTCTCAACCAACAATTGTTCGACTTCTTTCACAATATTTGGCGATGTCCATTCAATTGCACCGATCAAATGCCTCCGAATGACCCCCTTTGCATCGATCAAATAGCTTTCCGGATAACGAAATACACCATAAGTTCGGGAAATTTTACTGTCCTTATCATGCAAAACCTGAAACGGAAGATTGTATTCACGTACAAACCCGGCCAGGGCACTGGCATCACGGTCAACTGATACAGCCACGACACGCAAGCCCTTTGCTTTAAACTTATTATATAACTCGGCCATGGAAGGCATTTCCTGCCTGCAGGGAGGACACCAGGTGGCCCAGAAATTTAATAATATTAGACCGCCTTGAGGAACTGCCTGCATCTGACCGGAAAGATCAGGCAGCTCAAAGGCAGGCGCGGGTTTACCTAGCTTTGCCTCCACTTCTGTTACATCAGGAAGACCAAACCAGATGGAGACACCAACACCGGTTATTATTGCAGCCATTAACAGCCATCTCTTCAACATATGGATCGCCTTCCTTGCGGCTCCCGACTCAGCCTGAGTTTCAACGCCGATTCACTTAGCTTATGCTTAAATGCCTTACGGCCATTGATCAGGATCACGGGTATGTCCATTCCATATTCAGCGGAAAGCTTTGAGTCCTTATCAATGTCAATCTCCTCCCATTCACACATACCAACTTCCACTGCCTGCTTCACCACATCCCTGGCTGCGTCACACAAGCCGCAATCATGACGTGAAAGGAACTGAACCAAAGGTAAATCTTTCCGCACCCGGTCTAGCCTTTTGTTTTTGGAATGCGCAGGATGGTAAAAACCTGATCTCCATGCCGGTCAATCATTATCTGAAGTACCGCTCCACCTTCGATTTTATCAGCAACTTTCTTGAAATCTTTCAGACTGCGAACCCTTTTCCTGTTAATCTGATAGATAACATCTCCCCGCTGAATTCCTGAACGCGCCGCCGGGGAACCACGTCGAACATCCTGAACCAGTACCCCGTACTTTGTACCGGTTCCGAGTTTTCTGGCCAGATCACCCGTCAGTTCAGCCAGACCAAGTCCGAGTCTGGGAGGGGGCTGGACACTTGCTGCCACCTCCTCCGCTTCGCCCGGCATTTCTTCAACCTTGACTACTACTGTCTTTCTCTTTCCATTCCGGATCATTTCAATACGGACTTTATCACCCGGCGCATGTCTGGCAACACGAATTGGCAAATCATGGACGCGCTTGATGGGTGCCTTGTCAATGCTGACGATAACATCACCGGCCTGAATGCCAGCCTTGTCAGCTGCGGATTCCTTTTCAACTTGTCGAACCAGTGCACCATTTTTGTTTTCAAGGCCCAAGGCCCTCTGGGTTTCCCGATCGATAGGGGCAATATAAACACCAAGGCGGGCACGCTTCACATGACCTGTTGTTCTCAATTCGCTGATAACAGACTTGGCAACATTAATCGGAATGGCAAAGCCGATACCGATATTGCCACCGCTTCTGGAAAAGATCGCAGTATTGATACCAACAACCTCGCCCTTGATGTTGAACAGAGGCCCACCTGAATTCCCCGGATTAATGGAGGCATCTGTCTGGATAAAATCATCGTAAGGGCCAGCTCCGATCACCCGGCCTTTGGCTGAGACAATTCCCGCCGTCACCGTTTGCTCCAAACCAAATGGATTACCGATAGCCAGCACCCAGTCGCCGACACGTAAATCATCTGAATCACCGAACGCTACCGTTGAAAACTTGTCGCCATCTATTTTGAGGAGCGCAAGATCCAGTTTAGGATCCTTACCGATAACCCTGGCCTCAAATTCAGCGCCATCACTTGTCTTGACGACCACTTCATCGGCGTTATCAACAACATGATTGTTCGTTACCACAAAACCATCGGCAGAGATGATAAAACCTGAACCGAGAGAATGTCGCTCCTGCTGGGGCCTGTTCTGGAAGAATTCCTGGAAAAACTGATCAAAGGGCGATGAGCCAAAGGGGCCTTGCCGTGGCATTGAAGGATGATGGTTTCTTGTAACTTGAGTGGTGCTGATATTGACCACGGCATGCTTCTGTTTGGCAGTCAGGTCAGCAAAATTGGGAAGCCCGGCATAAACCTGGCTGGTTGAGAGGATGAAACCAATCAAGGCAACAGCAACTATCCGAAAATTCATGTACATACTCCTCAGATTTAGAAAATTGGTGCAAAGATTGAACATCCAGCATGAACAAAGTATGAAAACAAGCCAACAAAATCATAAGCATCTGTATCTTGACCACCTCGCCTAAATTTTGAATGGAGATTTCTCTTCATGCTGGATAGAAGATAAACTCTGCGTGTATGATGAGGTGACTTTGAACAAACAAGACAAGCGGGAATTTGATTTTATGGTAATAGGCTGCGGAGCTTCAGGCCTGTTTACTGCCCTGAAGCTTGCCGATACCGGTAGCGTTGTCATCGTCAACAAGGATGAGCCCCCCAAATCCAACACCTATGCCGCCCAGGGAGGTATCGCGGGGGTGATCGGATCTCAGGATTCATTTCACTCACACATCAATGATACAATGAGGGCAGGCGCCGGTTTGTGCCATGAAGAAGAGGTGCGTACCGTTGTCAGTCACGGTGGCAAGATTATTCGAGAACTTATTAGTCTGGGTACAGAATTTGACACCGAGTCAGGCCATTTACATCTGACTCGGGAGGGAGGACATAGTAAGCGGCGGGTTGCACATGTGAAAGATGCTACCGGCCGTGCTATAGGTGAAGCGCTGCTCAAGAAAGTTGTCAGTCATCCGAACATTACATGGTTTCATCAATCCATGGCTGTTGACCTGATCACAGCACGCCATCTGGGACGTTACAACAGTGGCCCTGATCGCTGCCTGGGCGCCTATCTTTTAGCTCCGGACGGTCAGGTCATATCTGTTTCTGCAACCCATACTATTCTTGCTTCCGGAGGTGCAGGGAAGGTTTATCTGTACACATCCAACCCTCACGGAGCAACAGGGGATGGTATTGCCATGGCCTGGCGAGCGGGTTGCGCGGTCATGAACCTTGAGTTCATGCAATTTCATCCTACTTGCCTGTTCCATCCCAAGGCTTCCACCATGCTGCTTACCGAGGCGCTTCGGGGGGAAGGTGCTCAATTGATCAACGCAGACGGTCGGCGTTTCATGTTTGCTTATGATGAACGCGGCGAAATGGCCCCACGCGACATTGTTGCCAGAGCTATTGATCATGAATTAAAGAAAAGTGGTGCTGACTGCATGTTTCTGGATGCCCGAAAACTTGATGACAGGAAAATCACCCGACATTTTCCGAATATATCCAAGAAACTGCTGGAACTGGGTATCGATATGAGAACCAAACCAATCCCTGTTGTGCCGGCGGCGCACTATATATGTGGTGGTATCAAGACGGACCTTTCCGGACAAACCGAAATTGAAGGTCTTTTTGCAATTGGGGAAACAGCCTGTACAGGTCTGCACGGAGCGAACAGACTGGCTAGCAACTCACTGCTGGAATGCCTTGTCATGGCAGACTTCTGCGCCAAAGCTATCATCAGAGATGAAAAACATGACCCTTATCGTAACCTTCCGGCCTGGGATGCCAGCGGCACAGAACCTGAAAGCGAACGCGTGCAAATCAAGCAGAACTGGGATGAAATTCGAACCACCATGACGAATTACGTTGGTATTGTTCGCTCCGATGAGCGCCTTAGACGGGCGCGACGCAGGCTTGGCCTGATCCGCGAAGAAATTGCTTCATACTACTGGCAACATCCCATTGGCCGTGACCTGATTGAATTACGTAATCTGGCCTTGGTAGCTGGCCTGATAGTTAGTTCTGCCCAAAAACGTCTGGAGTCACGCGGACTCCATTATTCAACAGATCATCCCGGCACTCTGCCAGACGCACGGGATACTATTATGAAGCCAGAACCTTTATGAGGCCGGAGAAGAGATGTGTACTGGTTAGGGTACGGGGCCGGGTTCAGGGCGTGTTTTTCCGCCATCATAGCAAACAGGTGGCGGAACGGCTGAAGCTGAAAGGTTGGGTGCGAAATTGTCCGGACGGCAGTGTAGAAACACTTATTTGTGGCGACACGACACAAATCGAGGCCATGCAAAGCTGGCTAGCGCACGGTCCGCCACTTGCTGAAGTTCTTGATATCTGTACCGAGCCTTATCAGGGGACAGACTGTTATCCGTCAGATTTCCGCATTTGTCAGAGCTAAATAGCTACTCTGAGTCTGGGTCTTCTTCGCTAACTGGCCGGTCCACCAGTTCAATAATTGCCATAGGGGCAGCATCACCTACGCGGTTGTGGGTCTTGATGATCCTTGTATATCCGCCGGGACGTTCGGCAAAGGCCGGGCCTATATCCTCAAACAGATGATCAACAACGGGTCTGTAGCGTAGTTTCGCCAAGGCCTGGCGTCTGGCATGCAAATCTCCCCGCTTCGCCAGCGTTATCAGCTTTTCGGCATAAGGCCGTATTGCCTGAGCCTTGGCCAAAGTGGTTTGGATACGGCCATGGGCAAAAAGAGCTGTGGACAGGTTTGCGAACAGAGCCCGCCGATGACCAGAAACCAGCCCCAGTGAACCACGATGTTTACGATGACGCATGGCTTCATTAACCTCGCTTAAGATGCCTGAGCTTCAAGCTCTTTGGCCAAATGATCAGGGGGCCAATCGCTTACTTGCATACCCAGGCTCAATTTCATATTTTCCAGCACTTCCTTGATTTCGGAAAGTGATTTTCTACCGAAATTCGGGGTTCGCAGCATTTCCTGCTCGGTGCGTTGAACCAGATCACCCACATAGAAAACATTGTCGCTTTTAAGGCAGTTCATTGAACGCACAGACAAATCCAGGTGATCAATTGGCTGAGCCAGCAACTCTTCCAGGTTAATCTCGGGAACATCCGGCTCTTCATCCACTTCCAGAGCATTAAAGTCAACGAACACACCCAGTTGACTCTGAATGATACTGGCGGAAAGATTAACTGCTTCCTCCGGCGTAACAGCACCAGTGGTTTCTATTTCCATAATAAGCTTGTCGTAGTTGGTGCGCTGTCCAACCCGGGCATTCTCTACACGCGTCGATACCTTTCGCACAGGGGAATAGGAAGCATCAACAAGGATGGTGCCGATCGCCTTCTCCATTTCTTCCTGCTCCTGAGCCGGAACATAGCCATGCCCACTGCTCACTGTAGCTTCCAGCTTCAAATAGCCATCCTCATTGATATGCGCAATGACAAGATCAGGATTCAAGATCCCTACGTTCGATCCCTTCATATCTCCGGCCGTGACTACAGCAGGGCCTTTCACGTCCAGGCTCAAAGTGCGCCCGGCATCACCCTCCAGCTGCAGATCCAGCTCTTTCAGCGATAAGATAATATCCAGCACATCCTCACGCACACCCTTGATTGTATCAAATTCGTGCAGCACACCTTCAATGTGCACAGCAGAAACGGCTGCCCCGGTGAGAGATGACAAAAGCACTCGTCTTAAGCTGTTGCCTAAAGTCGTTCCATAACCCCGTTCCAGCGGCTCAAAAGCTATCTTGGCCATACGTCCCGGTACGCTTTCTTCCACAATAACTTTTCTTGGTTTAATCAGCTTCATCAGCAACACCTCAATCCATTACTTGGAGTACAGCTCAACAATAAGCTGTTCACGGATGCCCGGATCAAGCTGATCACGACTTGGAAGTGCACGTACCATTCCCTGCATCTTGGTTAAATCTACATCCAGCCATTCAGCCACACCTTTTTGAGCGGCTGCTTCAACAGCAGCTTTGACGCGCAGATGTTGCTTGGCATCTTCTGTCAATTCGACCGCGGAGCCGGCCTTCAATCGATATGAAGGGATATTAACGGTCTTGCCACCAACCAGCACCTGCTTATGTCGTACCAGCTGGCGAGCCTCACTACGAGATGAGGCTAAACCCATACGATACACCATGCTGTCCAGCCTGCTTTCCAAAAGTTGCAGCAGATTCAAACCCGTTACACCGCCCATCTGGTCAGCAATTTTAAAATAACGTCTGAACTGGCTTTCCTGCAGGCCATAGGAACGTTTAACCTTCTGCTTTTCCCTGAGCTGGGTACCATAATCGGATACTTTGGCTCGTCGACCCTGGCCGTGCATACCAGGGGGATATGGCCGACGTTCAACGGGGCACTTATCCGTGTAACACTTTCCACCTTTAAGAAAGAGCTTTTCTCCCTCACGCCGACAAAGGCGGCATTTAGCATCTAAATATCTAGCCATAAGATTCTCCCTTATACCCGGCGCCGTTTTGGAGGACGGCAGCCATTATGTGGGATAGGAGTAATATCGCGTATAGCCGTGATGTTCAGACCCGTTGCATCAAATGCACGCATAGCTGACTCGCGTCCGGATCCGGGCCCCCTGATCAGTATGGATATATTCTTCACACCATGCTCCATAGCCTTCGTGGCAGCTTGCTCAGCAGCAACCTGAGCAGCAAACGGTGTACTTTTTCTGGATCCCCGGAAGCCGGAAGCACCGCTTGTAGCCCAAGCAATCGTGTTTCCTGATTCATCCGTGATCGTGATGATTGTGTTGTTGAATGTCGCCTTGATATGCGCAACCGCATTGGCAATATTCTTCCGGCTCCGCTTTTTCGAAGCTATTTTCGGACTAGCCATATATTCCTCTTATTGCCTTATTTGTTTCCAGAAACGAGTCGTCTGGGCCCCTTGCGGGTACGCGCATTCGTTTTGGATCGCTGGCCCCGCACAGGCAAACCCCTGCGGTGTCTCAGCCCTCTGTAGCAGCCCAGGTCAGTTAACCTCTTGATGGACATGGAAACTTCACGTCTTTGGTCACCCTCGACCTTATAGTCACTGTCTATCACAGTTCTGAGTTTACCGACCTCAAGCTCAGTAAGATCTTTCACACGAACATCCGGAGAAATTCCAGTAGCCGATAATATTTGCCTTGAACTGGTCAGACCAATGCCATAAATATAGGTAAGTGCAATCTCTACCCGCTTTTGAGTTGGTATATTTATTCCAGCAATACGTGCCACAAATTTCTCCTAAATACGACTAAAAGGTGTTTGAATATGGTGCTTGACGTCGTCTCGCAAAATGCGCCTCTACCCTTGCCGCTGTTTGTGGCGGGGGTTTTCACAAATAACCCGCACAATCCTTTTGCGACGGATAACGCGACACTTATTACATATCTTTTTCACAGATGCACGAACCTTCATGGCTCTATCTCCTAAATCTCACGGTAGGTAATCCGGCCCCTGCTAAGATCATAAGGCGAAATTTCCATTTTAACCTTATCCCCGGGCAGAATACGAATATAATACTTACGCATCTTGCCGGAGATCGTTGCCAGAACCTCGTGGCCATTCTCCAGCCTAACCTTAAACATGGCGTTGGGAAGTTTTTCAGTCACCTCACCTGACATTTCAATAATATCTTCTTTCGCCACAAATCAGTCCGTTAAAACCTTCTTGAGATTATTGTATACATTGTCCAAAGCATCCTCGGCATTCACACTCCGGAAACCGGGATGATCCGAGTAGTAACCCAGCAAAGGTTTGGTTTGCCGACTATACGTTTGCAGCCTGACTGCAATAACATCCTCTCGGTCATCATCCCGCTGATATAATTCCCCGTTGCAACGATCACAACATCCCTCGACGCGGGGAGGCGAATAATGCCGATGAAAACCAAAATCGCAAGCCCTGCAAGTAAGGCGGCCAGACAAACGCTCGATCAGGGCTTCCGGTCCTGCGTCCAGAAACACAACCCGATCCAGGTTTGCATCAGAACGCTCAAGTATCTCTGACAGTGATGTAGCCTGTGCCAGATTGCGAGGAAAACCATCCAGCACAAACCCGTTCTCAGCATCGTTGGAGGTAATCCGCTCACCAATCAAACCGGTTACAACATCGTCCGGAACCAGTTGGCCAGCCTCCATATATCGCCTGGCCTCATCACCCAGCCTTGTTCCAACCCCCACTATCTCACGCAGAATATCCCCTGCCGCAATATGAATCAGGCCAAACTCTTCAGCCAAACGTTTACTCTGTGTGCCTTTGCCCACTCCGGGCGGACCAAACAAAACAAGACGCATTAACGGCTCGACTTAAGCCGGGCCTGCTTCATTAAACCTTCGTATTGACGAGACAGTAAATGAGACTGAATTTGGGAAATGGTGTCCATGGTAACCACAACCACAATCAACAGGCTGGTTCCTCCGAAATAAAAGGGTACCGATAGTTTGCTAATCAAGAATGCGGGAAGCAGGCAGACCGAAGCCACATAGATCGCCCCTACGACTGTCAAGCGGGTAAGCACGCTATCCACATATTCAGCCGTGCGCTGACCGGGGCGAATACCGGGGATAAAACCACCGTGCTTTTTAAGATTGTCAGCAGTGTCCTTGGGATTAAAAACAATTGCTGTATAAAAGAAACAGAAGAAAACAATAAGGGCTACGAGCAGCAACATGTACAACCACTGACCTGGCGAGAGCATTGCAGAGACATCTGCAAGCCAGGAAAAGCCTTCTACACCGCTGGTAAACTGGGCAAAAGTGGCCGGCAAAAGAATTAAACTGGAAGCAAAGATAGGTGGAATAACGCCAGCCGTATTCACTTTCAGAGGCAAAAAGGAAGACTGCCCACCATACAAACGATTGCCCACCTGACGCTTGGCATATTGAATCGGAATCCGTCGCTGAGCCCTTTCAACCCAGACAACAAATCCTGTAACCAGAATAGCCATGGCAAACAATGCAAGGACAGTAAATGGTGTGAACTCACCGGTTCTTGCCAACTCAAGAGTTCCGCCAACGGCACTCGGAAGACCTGCAACAATGCCGGCGAAAATAATAAGTGAAATACCGTTGCCTATACCGCGCTCGGTAATCTGTTCACCTAACCACATAATAAACATGGTGCCGGTTACAAGCGTCAGTACAGTCATGGCTCTGAAGGCAATACCGGGTTCAATGACAACGGAAAGCCCGTTTATAGAAAATGATTCCAGTCCAATCGAAATACCGATCGCCTGAAAAGTTGCCAGGAATACCGTGCCATAGCGTGTGTATTGTGTGATTTTCCGCCTTCCTGCCTCACCTTCCTTCTTCAACTGTTCAAGCTTGGGCGATACCACGGTCATCAACTGTATGATAATGGCTGCGGAGATATACGGCATGATGCCTAGAGCAAAGATGGTCAATCGGGAAAGAGCTCCACCGGAAAACATATCAAACAATCCCAGCAAACTGCCCTGGGCCTGATCAAAAAACTGAGCCAGTACTGCAGCGTCAATTCCCGGAACCGGAATGTGCGCTCCCAGGCGATATACAATCAATACGCCGAGAGTGAACAGGATCCTGGTTTTAAGTTCGGGTATTTTTCCTACGTCAGCAAGACCTGAAAGCTGGTTGGCACGATCAAACATGCTTACTCTACTCCGGCCAGAACGATGTTACCGCCTGCGGCTTCAACCTTGGCTCGCGCCGCTGCCGATGCAGCTGCAACTGCCACATCAAGTTTTTTTCCAAGTTCGCCTTCTGCAAGTAATTTAACCGGCTTTGTTGAACTCTTAACCAGGCCGGCCTCGCAGAGTGAGTTGGCATCCACCTTGGCCCCTTCGCTGAAGCAATCAAGCTGTGAAATATTAACGATCTGAAAAACCGCTTTACTCAAAGGGGTAAAACCACGTTTTGGCAAACGACGAATCAAGGGCATCTGACCGCCCTCAAAACCACGTAATAAATTGCCGCCGGTTCTTGATTTTTGTCCCTTATGACCACGCCCACCGGTTTTTCCCTGCCCGGAACCGATACCGCAACCCAACCGTTTACGTATTTTTCTGCTTGCAGGCGTGGGTTTAAGATTATTCAACTTCATCATCTACTCCTCAGCCTCAATGTAAACCAGGTGAGAAACCTTGCGAATCATGCCACGAACAGCAGGAGAATCTTCTAGTTCCACAACGTGGTTTATCCGCCTCAAGCCCAAGCCACGTAAGGTAGCCTTCTGGTCGGCACGGTAGCCTGTGCCACTTTTAAACTGGCGCACACGAATCGTCGCATTCTTTGCCATTTGAATCTTCCTTAGCCTTTATTCTTACCGCGTCGAACGGCTATTTGATCCGGACTTTCCATCCTGCTCAGGCCTTCAAAGGAAGCCCGAACCAGGTTCAAAGGATTACGTGAGCCCAACGATTTGGTCAGCACATCACGGATGCCTGCTGCTTCCATAACTGCACGAATGGTACTTCCGGCAATAACGCCGGTACCCTCACTGGCAGGCTTAAGCAAGATTCTGCTTGCATCCTGCTTTCCAATCACTGAATAAAAAAGCGTCCCTTTACGGCGAGGAACAAAAATAAGCGCCTTGCGCGCTTTCTCTCCAGCCTTGCGTACTGCTTCCGGGACTTCCTTGGCCTTGGCGTGGCCAAACCCAACATGGCCATTACCATCGCCAACAACTACCAGTGCGGTAAATCCAAAACGACGTCCACCAGCAACAACCTTTGCAACACGATTGATGTTGACAAGCTTCTCAGTCAAATCCAATTCATCAGGATTGATCATTCATTATCTCCTAAAACTTCAAACCAGCGGCGCGGGCACCTTCAGCCAACGCACGCACACGGCCATGATAAGGGTAAGGCCCCCGATCAAAGGCCACTTCAGTAATCCCTGCCTTGATGGCCCGTTCTGCAACCAACTTGCCTACGGCCTCTGCTGCAGCTTTATTGCCACCATATTCTTTTGCTGACTTTGATTTGCTGCTTTTCTTTCCCTTTGCCGGAGCTACAGGCTCCAGACTTGACGCAGCAACCTTTGTCACTGCCTGGGCATCATCAATGATCTGGGCATAAATATGGCTTGTTGAACGGAAAACGCTAAGTCGCAAGCGACCATAAGCCTTTACCTTGCCGCGAACACGACGGGTGCGCCGCACTCGGGCATTATATTCAAAACGTTTATACGACATAATCAGCGCCTCTAGACCTTCTTGCCTTCCTTCATTATTACACGTTCTGCCTCATAACGAACGCCCTTTCCTTTATAGGGTTCAGGAGAACGGAACGCCCGAACCTCGGCAGCAACTTGCCCAACCATCTGCTTGTCTGCGCCGCTGAAAATGATCCGACTCTGCTCAACCTTTGCCTCTATTCCCTCAGGAAGAGAATATTCGACGGGATGTGAAAAACCCAGGGATAAAATAAGCTTCGTACCCTGCAACTGAACCCGGTAACCCACGCCTCTTAATTCCAGCACACGCTCAAAACCCCTGGACACACCGGTAATTGAATTGGCCAGCAAAGTCCGCACCAGGCCAAATTTAGCCTTTGCACCGGGATTTCGAACATCAGCGCACTGAACCTGCAAGTTGTTCCCCTCCTGAGAAACACTAATGCCGTCAAATAACGGTGAAGTAAGCGTCCCTTTTGGGCCTTTGGCCAGCACACTAGTGGCTGAAATTGTCACCTCAACCCCGCTGGGAACATCAATTGGTCTATTTCCGATTCTGGACATCAGTCTACCTCAAAATACCGTGCAAAGGACCTCTCCTCCAACTCGGGAGGATCGCGCCTTGCTATCCGTCATGACTCCGCCTGAGGTGCTGACGATGGCAACACCCAGCCCGTTATGAACCCTTGGCAAATTATCTGCGCCAACGTAAACGCGGCGTCCGGGCTTGGAATACCGCTTGATCTCCCGAATAACCGGATTTCCTTCATCATCGTAAGAAAGGTTTAGGCGCAAGTGCCGTTTGCCTTTGTGCTTGTAGCTGTGCACACCGGCTATAAAGCCTTCACCTTTCAGGATTTCTGCTATGGCCTCAAGCATACCACTGGCTGGCAATTCGACTTTCTCAAGTCTCGCCTGCTGAGCATTGCGAATCCTGGTCAACATATCTGCAATTCGGTCAGTCATCATCGGATAATGCTCCTACCAGCTGGACTTGACCATGCCAGGGATTTCCCCGGCAAGGGCTCGCTTGCGCAAACAAATACGACAGATGCCAAAATTGCGGTAAACGGAACGTGGCCGCCCACATAGTGAGCAGCGAGTATAGGACTGAACCTTAAACTTGGGTTTGCGCGAAGCCTTGGCGATCAGCGCTTTGGTTGCCATATCTTAAATCTCCTTTTACTTTCGGAACGGCATATTGAACTGGGCAAGGAGGGCGCGGCCTTCATCATCAGTTCTCGCCGTCGTACATATTGTAATATCCATGCCACGAACACGATCCACGTTATCATAATCGATTTCGGGAAAAATGATCTGCTCTTTGATGCCAACCGTGAAATTACCACGTCCATCAAAAGAGCGTGGACTCACTCCCTTAAAATCACGAATTCTGGGAAGGGCAACATTGATCAACCGGTCAAAAAACTCCCACATCCGGTCACCACGCAGTGTTACTCGACAGCCGACGGCCTGACCTTCACGCAATTTGAAGTTTGCTACAGACTTTCTGGCCCTGGCCACTACCGGCTTTTGACCAGTGATCGTCGCAATATCAGACAGAGCTCCATCCAAAAGCTTTGGATCCTGGCAAGCAGGGCCTACACCCATATTGACAACAATCTTGTCGAGCGCAGGGATTCTCATGGGATTATCAAAACCAAGCTCCTTTTTCAGGGCGGTAATGACTTTCTTCTTGTAAGTATCTTTCAGCCGGGCCATTTCAATAACTCCTAGCGATCCAGCACTTCGCCACACTTGCGGCAGGTGCGTACCTTGCGCCCATCTTCTAAAAGCTTAGTACCCAAACGTACCCCCGCTTTGCATTTTGGACAGTAATACTCAACATTTGAGATGGCTATGGGAGCTTCTTTCTCGACAATGCCTCCACGGCTATTTTGTGAAGGCTTCGTATGGCGCTTTACCATATTTGCTTTGGCCACTACGACTTTACCCTTCTCTGAAAGCACACGGAGAACCTTTCCCCTTGTGCCCTTATCCTTTCCAACGGTTACCACAACCTCATCGTCGCGACGAATCCGTGTAGATAATATCCTGTTCATAGCCATCTCAAAGAACCTCAGGAGCCAGGGAAACGATTTTCATATATCCCCTTGCTCGTAACTCACGTGTGACCGGACCAAAAATTCGCGTACCAATAGGTTCACCGGCCTTGGTCAAAAGAACGGCAGCATTATCATCAAACCGGATAGAACTTCCGTCATTCCTGCGAAATTCCTTGGCCGTACGAACAACCAAGGCGCGGGCAACTTCGCCTTTTTTTACTTTGCCACCCGGTATCGCTTCCTTGACGGCCACCACTATAACATCACCCACTCGAGCGTAGCGTCGCCGGGAACCTCCCAGCACTTTGATGCATGCAACCTTTCTGGCACCGGAATTATCGGCCACATCGAGAACAGTCTCAGTCTGAATCACAATTCGTCCCTTCTAACCTTTAAAGTTGTTCAGCCCGGGAAACGATACTCTCCAGCAACCAGGACTTGCGTCTTGATAAAGGGCGAGATTCAATAATCCGAACCTTATCCCCCGGATTGCAACCGTTCTCCGGATCATGGGCCATATATTTCTTATGGCTTCGTACTGTTTTTCTGTACTGCGGGTGGATGAACTTTCTCTCCACTTCAACAACAACAGTCTTATCAGCCTTGTTACTGACAACAGTACCTTCCAACATACGTTTTTTTATAACTGTCCCTTCGTTCATGCGCCTACCTCTTGGCGAATACGCTCACCCAGAATTGTCCGGATACGAGCAATATCCCGGCGGATCTGCTTAACACGGGCCGGGCTCGCCAACTGCATGCTGGCCTTTTGAAAACGCAGCTTCATACTTTCCGCTGCCAACTCATCCAGATTTTTGCTGAGCTCTGCATCCGTAAGCTTTCTGTACCCTTTCATTTTCATCGCCCAACTCCCCGCCGCACGATCTTTGTTCGAATTGGAAGCTTGGCTGCTGCCAGACGCAAGGCTTGACGGGCATCTTCCTCGCTTACACCTTCCATCTCATACAACAAACGACCCGCACGAACAGCGGCAACCCAGAATTCCGGAGCACCTTTACCTGAACCCATCCGCACTTCTGCCGGCTTCTTGGAGACAGGAAGATCCGGGAAAATACGGATCCACACTCGCCCCTGGCGACGGATATGACGGGTAATGGCAATTCGTGCTGCCTCAATCTGGCGCGCAGTAATTCTGCCAGGCTCCATTGCCTTGAGACCAAACTCACCATAATTGAGGCGTGCCCCCCGTATTGTCTTTCCGGTCAGGCGGCGAAACTCCTTATGATGTTTGCGCCAGCGAATCTTTTTTGGTTGCAACATGCCCGCAACTCCTTCTAGGAGAGATCGTCGGCAATGTCGCCGACCTTCTCGCCCTTAAAAACCCACACTTTCACGCCAATAATGCCGTAGGTGGTTTTGGCTTCAGCAAAACCGTAATCGACATCGGCGCGCAGGGTATGCAAAGGCACACGCCCTTCTCTATACCACTCGGTACGTGCGATCTCGGCACCTCCGAGGCGGCCACCGCAATTTATACGCACACCCTTGGCTCCCATGCGCAAGGCACCTTGAACAGCACGTTTCATAGCACGTCGAAATGCTACTCTGCGCTCCAGTTGAAAGGCAATATTCTCAGCAACCAGCTGCGCCTCTGCCTCGGGCCTGCGCACCTCAACAATGAATACCTGGACATCTGAACCAGTCATGGCACGCAATTCCTGGCGAAGCGCCTCAATATCTGACCCTTTCTTCCCGATCACAACACCGGGACGAGCAGTGTGAACCGTTACCTTGATTTTTCCAGTCGGCCTTGAAATTACAATTCTTGACACGCCCGCCTGACGCAGACGCCCCTTAACGTATTCACGAAGTTGAATATCGCCAAGCAAAAATTCTCCAAACTTCTTGTCAGCATACCAGTGAGAATCCCATCCCCGGCTAATGCCGACGCGGAAACCTACCGGATGAACTTTTTGCCCCACCAAGGACCTCCTTTAACTACGCTCGCGTACAGCCACTGTAAGGTGACTGTTACGCCGGTATCTTCTGCGCACTCGACCCATTCCCTTGGGGCGAAATCGCTTCAATATCGCACCCGCATCAACGTGTACGCGGGAAACAACTAAATTATCAACGTCCAAACCGTTGTTCTGCTCTGCATTGGCAATAGCAGACTTAAGCACCTTTTCCAGAAGTCGCGCTGCCTTTTTTGGAGACAAAGCCAACACGGCCAAAGCTCTTTCCGCAGCAACTCCGCGAATCTGATCTGCAACCAGACGAGCCTTCTGAGGGCTTATGCGCATATTCTTTGAAAGAGCACGTACTTCCGAAGCCATCTCTTACCTCTTCCTCGCCTTTTTATCCGCACCATGACCATAATAAGTGCGAGTTGGTGCAAACTCCCCCATTTTATGCCCAACCATATTCTCGGATACATAAACGGGGATAAACTTGTTTCCATTGTGCACGGCAAAATTTAACCCCACAAAATCAGGTGCAATGGTTGAACGTCTTGACCAGGTCTTGATCACACCTTTCAGTTTACCCTCTTTCGCAGCATCAACTTTCTTCTGCAGGGAGACCTCAATGTAAGGGCCTTTCTTCAGGGAACGTGCCATGAATTACCTCATTTCTCGTTACGGCGCCGCACAATATCACGGCTTGATTTCTTTTTCCTGTTGCGCGTCTTGTGCCCCTTGGTCGGTACACCCCAGGGACTAACCGGATGCCTGCCGCCCGAAGTACGCCCTTCGCCACCACCATGCGGATGATCCACCGGGTTCATGGCCACTCCACGTACAGACGGTCGGATACCAAGCCATCTCGAGCTCCCGGCCCGACCAATCTTGCGATTGGAGTGATCCCCATTGCCGATAACACCGATTGAGGCCATACAACGAATATCCACTTTGCGAAATTCACCCGAAGGAAGCTTTAGAATGGCCCTGGCTCCTTCCTTGCCCATAAGCTGGGCGCTGGTGCCTGCGCTTCGCGCCATCTGGCCACCTTTTCCCTGCTTGAGCTCTATGTTGTGCAACAAAGTTCCAATGGGAATGTTGGCTAAAGGCAGAGCATTACCAACACGTATATCAGAAGCAGGCCCGGATTGTACTACATCACCTGGCCGCAGCCCCTGTGGAGATATAATATAACGCTGATCTCCATCCGAAAATTGAATCAGGGCAATGTGTGCCGTCCTGTTGGGGTCGTACTCAATACGAAGCACGGTGCCCGGGATATCGAAATTGTTACGTCTGAAATCAATATCACGGTAAAGCCGTTTATGACCACCACCACGCGAAGAAGCTGTTATCCTGCCCTTGTTGTTGCGCCCGCCGCTCTTGGACAGACCCGAGGTCAACATTTTCTGCGGTCGCCCAGAGTAAAGATCCTTGGTAACCGCCGTCACCCGGCCTCTTGAGCCGTTCGTCATGGGTTTTAAAACTTTTAATGCCATTGTCAGGCCTCTTCCATCATTTCGATACTGAAGCCTTCAGCCAGACGCACAACCGCCTTACGACGACCAGGCCGGCGACCGGAATGGACACCACGGCGTTTTGTCTTGCCTGGCAGGTTAATCACCTGAACATTTTCTACCTTGACTTCAAAGATTGATTCTATCGCAGCCCTAATCTGCTGTTTGCTTGCGTGCCTCTCCACATTAAAGGTGTACTGGTTGTTAGCGCCAGTCGCCTGATAGCTTTTCTCAGTGACAAGCGGGCCCTTCAGCAGTCTGTACTGATCATAATTTGGGCTCATGACAGGCGTCCTTCCAGCTTATCCACAACCGCATCTGTCAGAATCAGACATTTGCATTTAAGAAGGTCATGCAGATTAAGCTGACCATCAAGAACCACCTTGCTTGACCGAACATTACGGGAGGACAGCTGCAGCTCAGCATTGGTCTCATGCAAAACAATCAGAGCATGATCAGCATTTAATGCAGTCATGGATTGAATAAAATCCCTGGTTTTGATGGCTTTCATAGTGAATGCATCAACAACGATAAGCGAACCTTTCTGAGCGTGTCCAGACAGCGCCAAACACAGAGCGCGCCGGCGTTCACGTTTATTAATCCTTGTCGAATAGGAACGCGGCAAAGGACCGTGTGCAACCGCACCATGTCGCATCTGCGTTGCTCTGGTCGTACCCTGACGAGCCCGCCCAGTCCCCTTCTGTTTGAAAGGTTTTTTTCCGCCTCCCGAAACAGTTGATCGCGTTTTGGTAGAATGGGTTCCAGCCCGAAGACCCGCCTGCAGGGCCACCAGCACCCTGTGAACCAAGCCTGAGTCAGGGTCAAGACCAAATACAGCGGGGCTCAATTCACGACTGCC
>JBHHTX010000018.1:0-18381 GCA_046753585.1 Mariprofundaceae bacterium | reverse complement strand
TGTTAAGAAAACGATCCCGTGTTTTTTGATCGGTAAAGCTGAGTACCGTCTCGTTGTAATGCGCGCCGGCAGCCGGATGCACTTCTTTTGGCAGGCCGGAAACAAGTTTTTGCAGGGCTGCGGCAGATTTCTCAGCCACAGTGTGCAGGCCCGCATCACCCAGCAGGGACATATAAACAGCGGCGGCGGTACACATCAGGCCCTGATTGGTGCAGATATTGGATGTTGCCCTGTCCCGGCGGATATGCTGTTCACGGGTGGAAAGCGTCAAAACAAAGCCGCGTCGATCACTGCTGTCTGTAGTCATGCCGCATAGCCTTCCCGGCATCTGCCGCAAGTATTTCTGCTTGCAGGCAAATAGGCCAAGGTGCGGGCCGCCAAAACCCATAGGAATGCCCAGGGCCTGGCCGGAACCGATGACAATGTCCGCATCAAATGCCCCCGGCGGGTCGATCAGGCCGAATGCAGATGCATCGGAAAAGGCAACGATGAGCAGGCAACCATTGGCATCACAAGCAGCGCGTACCGGCGCAAAATCGTATACGGAACCGAAAAAGTCCGGGTATTGCACAATAACGCAGGCGGTTTGTGTATCCACAGCTTGAATCAGGGCGTCAACATCTGTGGAAAACCCGGAGCAGGGTACCTCTACAATACCACCTTCCAGTCGCTTGAGATAATTCCGGTTTACTTCTCTGTAACGGGGATTTACAGATCCGGAAATCACTACTCTGGTTCGTCTGCTGATACGCCTTGCCATCAGGGCGGCTTCGGCCAGAGCCGTTGCAGCCTCATACATGGAGGCATTGGCAATATCCATGCCGGTCAGACGGGCAATCATTGTCTGAAATTCAAACAGGGCCTGCAGGGTTCCCTGGGCAATTTCCGGTTGGTACGGCGTGTAAGCCGTCAGGAATTCACCTCTGGAAATAATATAATCTACGACGGCCGGGATGAAATGATGGTAGCTGCCTCCGCCCAGAAAATAGCGGCTATTGCCGGTATGTCGGTTTTGTTCGGCAGCAGCATTGAAGTGACGTACAATTTCAGCTTCGGATCTGGCTACCGGCAAATCAAGTTTACCCGGCTCCTGCAAAAATTCAGCAGGTATATCGGCAAACAGATCGCGAATCGAGTCAAGGCCAATATCTTCCAGCATGGCGGCACGGTCAGCATCGGTATGGGGAAGAAACCTCATATTGAAAACCCTGTAGACACAGATAAGTGCAGACTAAAAGGAAAAAGTAATAAAGTCAGATCCATCTATGTTACTCTAAGCCTAATATTAAATTATTCCTCCAGAAAGGATGCGTAGGTATCAGCGTTCATCAAAGCAGAAAGGTCTGCATCTTTGTCAAACCTGATGATAGCAATCCAGCCTTCGCCGTAAGGATCAGTATTTACCAGCTCAGGAAATGCATCCAGAGCTTCATTGACCTCGATAATTTCTCCCGCAGCAGGGGCATATACATCGGATACTGCCTTCACCGATTCCACGACAGCACAGGGTTCCTGAGCCTTGAGCATCTGGCCAGTTTCGGGTACTTCCACGAAGACGATATCGCCCAGTGCTTCCTGAGCGTGATCACTGATGCCAAAAGTGGCTGTGTCATTGTTCAGCCGCAACCATTCATGTTCTTTGGTAAAAAGTAAATCATCCGGAATACTCATGTTTTCACTCGTCCTCCATGCAGGTGACAGCAAATATCTGCATCAGTTTATTGGCGAACATTACTGCGAACGAATGGTGTTTTCACCCTTTCAGCAGCGATGGGTTTATCACGGATAAGCACGGCAAGGTGATTACACTCCATGTAGTCAGACAAAACATAGGCCATGGCTACACCGCAGCCCGTCAGTGGCGAGAACATGCCGGATGTCACTTCACCAACGATCTTCCCTTCGGCTACAACAGGATAGTGTGCACGTGGAATGCCCCGTCCTTTTAACTTTAAACCGATCAGACGCTTTTCTACTCCGCGCTCCCGGCGGGCAATCACTGCCTTTTTACCGATGAATGCCGGTTTTTTCAGTTTGGTGATCCACATCAAATTTGCCTCTACTGGGGTGAGCGAATCGCTGATTTCGTGTCCGTACAGCGCATAGCCCATTTCAATACGCAACATATCCCTGCAAGCAAGTCCGATGGGTTCGGCCCCGTCATGAAGAAGAGCTTTCCACAGCTTTCTTGCATGTGCATTGGCCAGATAGATTTCGAAGCCATCTTCTCCCGTGTAGCCTGTACGCGAGATCAGGCTCTGATTTCCACAGGCCGAAGCCATTGAAAAGCGGTAGTACGGAATATCTCCCAGATCGGTATCAACATGCTTTTGTAAAAGCGTTTGGGAGGATGCGCCCTGAATAGCCAGCAGCGCTGTATTGGCTGATTCATCACCAACACTTACATCGAATTTTTTGGCTTCGGCATTCAGGTGTGCAATATCTTTGGTGTGATTGGCTGCGTTGACACAGAGATAATATTCATGTTCTTGCAGTTGATAGACAGTAATGTCATCAATAAATGTACCCTGTTCATCCAGCAGGGCGGAATACTGTACCTGTCTATCAACAAGGCAGGAGACATCATTGCTGCAAACATATTGTAAAAACTCCCCCGCCTGATTGCCAGTAATGCGAATCTGGCCCATATGGGAGATGTCGAAGATGCCAACCCCACCACTGCGAACCGTCTGATACTCCCCGAGCGCACCGCCTGGGTATTGCACAGGCATATCAAACCCGGCGAAAGGAACCATTCTTGCAGCAAGGCTGATGTGTTCCTTATACAGTGGAGTTTTTGCAAGTTCGGTCATGAGCCAACATGCATATTGTATGCCTGAACAGTATTGGCGAGCAGCATCGTGATCGTCATGGGGCCGACCCCTCCCGGCACAGGTGTAATCCAGGCCGCTCGTTTAGCCGCCTCTTCAAATTCTACATCACCGCATAGTTTGCCATCATCACCTCTGGTAATGCCGACATCGAGTACGGTTGCACCTTTTCTGATCCACTCCCCCTTGATAAGGCCTGGTTTGCCGGCGGCAGCAACCACGATCTCCGCACGCCTGATATGATCGGCAAGGTCTTTGGAGAATTTGTGTACGATGGTTGGAGTGGCTCCGGCCAGGAGTAGTTCCAGGGCCATGGGCCGGCCAACAATATTGGAGGCTCCGACTACACAGGCCTCTATGCCATAGAAGTTACAGCCGATTTCTTCCAGCAGTTTTATGCAGCCGTAGGGGGTGCATGGTCGGAGTAGTGGCATGCGGACAGCTAGCCTGCCTACATTGTAGGGGTGAAAGCCATCGACATCTTTATCGGGAAGGATCGCTTCAATGACGACTTCCGGATCAATGTGCTCTGGCAAGGGGAGTTGCACCAGAATACCATCTACCAGCGGGTCATCGTTCAGCTCTGAAATCAGGCCGAGCAGGTGTTGCTGGCTGGTGGATGCGGGAAGGTTGTGGGCAATAGATACGATGCCCGCGGCTTGACAGGCTTTTTTCTTGTTTCGCACATACACCTGCGAAGGCGCGTGGCTGCCAACAAGAATAACAGCCAGAACGGGTGCACGTCCATGTGTACTGAAAAGTACTTCCACTTCTTTTTGCAAGCCCTGCCGAATGCGGGCGGAAATGGTTTTGCCGTCAATGATGTTTGCAGTCATAAGTCTGAATTGTTACAGGAATGGCTGCGCCGGTAAATCATGTTTCCCGGATCAGGGGTGTGTAGCTTCAGCGAAGATGGCATCAATATCTTCATGCCAGCGGCCAGTATAGGCCTCAAGCCATATTTCTGACTGAGTCTTTTCGGATGTGACGGTCTCTTTCAGGGGTTTGAGAAAGATAGTTTCGTTTTGTCCCCTGCTGTTTTGTATGTTTTGGTGCGCGAGGCCATCTTCAGCGATATTCAGCATTTTCTTACAAAGCGAAAGTGCCGTCGTATCCCTGAAAGGAGTTTGCAGAGCAGACTTGGCTACGGCCCGCCTCAGGCAGATAACCTCCTTATGTGTCCAGTCTGCAATCATCTCCCATGTCTTGTCTAGGGCATCTTTGTCGTAGAGCAAGCCTTTCCAGAGCGCCGGCAGTGAGCAGATCCAGGCTCTGGGTCCGGCATCTGCACCGCGCATCTCTATGTACTGCTTCAGGCGCACATCCGGGTAAACAGTGGTAAGGTGCAGTTCCCAGTCGGTCAGGGTGGGGAGTTCGCCAGGCAGGGCAGGAAGCTTGCCTTTCAGAAAATCACGAAAGCTTTGGCCCGAGCAATCAATGTAACGGTCGCCGCGAATGACAAAATACATGGGAGCATCGAGCGCCCAGTCCGCATAATGCTCAAAGCCAAAGTCATCTTTGAATATGACAGATGGAATGCCGGTTCGATCGAGATCTGTGTCCTGCCAGCATAAGGCTCGGTAGGAAAGATAGCCACTGGGCTTGCCATCAACAAAGGGGGATGCAGCATAAAGTGCCGTGACCAGTGGTTGCAGGCAGACACCAACACGCATTTTTCTGGCCATGTCCTGTTCGGAAGAGAAATCCAGGTTTACCTGTACCGTAGCGGTGCGCAGCATCATATTCAGCCCTGATTTTCCTACCTTTGGCATATAGCTGCGCATGATCTGATAACGGTCCTTGGGCATCCAGGGGATATCTTCCTGTGGCCATTTTGGCTGGGAGCCCAGGCTTAGGAAGCCAATACCAAGCTGTGCCATCGCTCGACGAAGAAACTTCAGGTGTTCACCCGTTTCCTGACAGGTTTCATGGGCGGAATTAAGTGGGGCACCGCTTAATTCAAGCTGACCACCCGGTTCCAGCGTAATATTGGCCCCATTGCGTCTCAGGGCGATGGGAAGGTTTCCCTCCCGTATCAGTCTCCAGCCCTCCGTGGCCAACAACTCCAGTAGCCGCCGTATACTTCGCTTGCCTTCATAGGGAATTGGTTTAAACGTATCCATGCAGAAACCAATTTTTTCATGCTCGGTTCCGATCCTCCAGGCATGCTTCGGTTTACATCCGGAGGCAAAATACTCAACCAGTTGTTCCCTGCTCAGGCCGTGATGGATGTTCATAAGCCCCATTCACAGATATTTGTTTGCCTTTTTCTGATTCTTGCAGTTGCTCTCATGAGGTAAACGGTGAGCCAATTCCCCTGTCTCTGCAAGCATAAAAGCCGCAATAAATAGAAAGGAACAAAATTTGCGTATCATTATGATTTCTGCTATTGCTGGAAGCATCAAACAAGCAGAAGGAGAAATAATGAATAAATTTAAATTATCATGGGTGCTGGTTGCTTTTTTGGCGATGTTTGCAGGTTGGCAGATGCCGGCGGCAGCAGCAGGCCAGGTCAATGTGAATACGTCCAGTGCAGAGGAGTTGCAGGCAGTGAAAGGTATTGGTGAAAAAACCGCAGCTGCTATCGTGGCCTATCGTACTGAGCATGGTTCGTTCAAGAGCCTGGATGATCTGGTCAGTGTCAAGGGTATAGGCGAGAAATCGCTGGAAAAAATCCGTCCGCTTCTGACGGTAGGTGAAGCCAACCCCTGTGCTGAGGCAAATCCTTGTAGTCCGTAAGGCACTAGGGCCTGTTCACACTAATTTCGATGGCGGCGATTTGGTCATTTTTGTTTCCCTGCAAGGCTTTTCGAGCGTTGCGTGCTTGTTGCACGCAAGCGAACAGTAACGCAGCAGGACGGAAAAATGGCCAATCCCTGCGGGCTGCGCCCCAAATGAATCCACTCGGCGTTGCAAGAAATTCGTTTGGAGTCACCAAACTTCACTCCTTGCGCCTTGATTGGCTTCATTTGGGGCAGCAGAGCCAACACCGAAATTAGTGTGAACAGGCCCTAAGTAAAAGAAGTGATGTTTTGAAAAAGGTGCGGAGATTATTCCCGCACATTTTTTTGTGATGGTCCCTTATGTGACGAAATGACACAGACGCATTGCATTACATTGACTCTGTGACAGCCCTCACACATATTTCGGTGACTGCTCCTGATTTTTAGGAGCGAATATATTTGGAGGAAAACAACCTATGAAGAAGATTCTTCTTTCTGCTGCTGCCTTCGCTCTTGTTGCTGTCTCGACTGTTGCCGTGGCACCCAACACAGCTGAAGCTGTTCCAGCATTTGCACGCCAGACCGGCGCTGCTTGCACAAGCTGCCATTTCAAGCGTATCCCTAGACTAGCCGCTTTTGGCCGTAATTTCAAAATTAATGCTTTCCGTGACGTTGGCGAGCAGGCTCTGCTCGAGGACGAGGGCCTGTCCCTGCCTGCAGTATTCAACGCATCCTTGCTGTTCAAGTTTGACATCAAGAGCCAGACCGGCCTTGTAAACCCGGGCATCCCCGGCACCCAGGCCAGTCTCGGCATTCGTTATTATGACGAATCTGCCCTCCTGATTGGCGGACGTTATGGCGAGCACTTCGGTGGTTTGACCGAGTGGAACGGTGGCCCGCTGTCCTACAAATTCTATTTTGTAGCTGACACGGACATGGGCCCGATGGGCCTTGGCGCATACTCTACTGATGCCCTGGGCATGGGTTGGGCTATGAACGACGGCTCCAACACCATCAGCCGTAACACCCGTTCTTCCCAGCACCGTTTTGATGCCTATCGTACCTTCATGCACAATGGTGTTACCGGTATCGGCGCTTACGCGCTGTTGGCCGACTCTTTCTACCTCGGCGCTTCCGCCGTGGTTCCTCAGGGTGGTACTAACCCGGCTGGTTTCTATGTTGAGCTCAAGCCTTCTGCCTACCTGCGCGGTGCTTTCATCGGCGAGATCGGCGGACTTGATACCGTTCTAGGTGTTCACTATGCCTCTGGTGATGTTGGCGTTACCAATGGTGCATTACTTGGCGTAGTTGGCGTGCCTGACACATGGACTGACTGGGGCATTGATATTCAGGTTCAGGGCGATATGGGCGATATCGGCGTTGGTTTCTACATGCCTATCCAGCTCAAGGGTCAGGATCCGCTTGCAACTACTGCTCTTGGCAGCACCAATAACCGCACCGGTTATTATCCCATGCTTGAGTTGAACATTGGTCACCTTGGTGTTCGTGCTGGTTATGACTATACCAAGATCAAGAACGACGTCTTGGCTCAGTCTTCTACCCTTAAGACCTTTGTGCTTGGTGGTTACTGGTCCGTGGCTCAGAACGTCGAGCTGGATCTGGAGTACAACAACGTAAAGAGCACACCTATCGGTGGCGTCTCTACAAGTACCAGCTCAACAACTTTAATGGTTGAGTACGTTTACTAAGAAAGAAAAGCATCCCTGTGATGTGCAAGAGGGGGCCTTCGGGCCCCCTCTTTTTTTGTATACTCAAACGCTAATAACTGCGGTTTCTAGGATAATAATTTGGCCAGGGCCAGGCCCGGATCGGGTTGACGTATCAGGGATTCGCCGACAAGAAAGCCGTAAATATTTGCAGCCTGCATCTTTTCGATATCGAATCGCGTCTGAATACCGGACTCGGTAATAACAATCCTGTCTTCCGGTATATATGGCAGCAGATTCAAGCTGGTTTCAAGGCTGGTTTGGAATGTGTGCAGGTCACGGTTGTTGATGCCAAGCAGGTGCGTATCAAGTCTTAACGCCCTGTTCAGTTCATTCAGGTTATGAACTTCCGGCAGAATGGCCAATTTATGCTCCCTGGCTGCCGCGCAAAGATCAGCGGCCAGTTCATCATCCACCATGGCCAGGATGATCAGAATTGCATCGGCACCCAACGCCTTTGCCTCCAGAACCTGGTAGGGATCAAGCATAAAATCCTTACGCAGAACGGGGATCCTCACCTTGTGGCTAATGTCTTCCAGATAACGGTCTGAGCCCTGAAAATAGGGCATGTCGGTTAGCACGGAAAGGCATGTCGCACCCGTTTGCTGGTAGGAAAGCGCAATAGCAAGCGGGTCGAAATCAGCCCGGATTACCCCTCTGGAAGGTGATGCCTTCTTGACTTCAGCAATAATCGCGGTCTGATTGTTTGATGTGCGAGCAGACAAGGCTGCGACAAAATCTCGTATATCGTGTCCCTGCTTGCAGGTATCAAGCAGGCTTTGTTCGGAAACTCGCTTCCTCTGTCGGCTGATATGCTTGCGTTTATCAACAGCAATAGCATCAAGAATAGAACTCATCTATCCACAGTTCTGGCTGAAATCAATCAATGCTTGCAGCTTTTTCCGGGCCTTGCCGGAATCAATACACGCCGCAGCCAGCTTGATACCCTGTGGAATACCTTCAACTTTCTCTGTCAACCAGAGGGCCGCGGCTGCATTGAGCAGGGTAATGTCTCGTTTCGGGCCCTTTTTACCTGCCAGGATTTCCATCATGATCTGAGCGTTATCATCGGCGCTGCCACCGCTTAGGTCTTTGGCGCTGGCATACGGTATTCCGAATGCTTTTGGGTCAATTTCAAATTGGCGCAAGGGCCAGCCTTTTTCCACCCAGATAGCATCGCTGATGGTAGATGTAGTGATTTCATCCATGCCATCACGGCCATGCACAAGCAGGGCTCGCATCGAGCCCAAATGAAGCAGGGCCTTTGCCATTAATTCCAGCTTGTCTCTGGAAAAAACACCGAGCACCTGATAATCGGCCTCAGCCGGGTTGCTCAACGGACCCAGCAGGTTAAAGATGCTGCGGATGCCAAGTTCACGCCTTGGTCCGGCGGCATATTTCATGGCTGGATGATGGCCGGGTGCAAAAAGAAAACCGATGCCTGTCTTGTCGATGCATGCAGCTACCTGATCCGGTGCAAGCATAATATTCACACCCAGGGCCTCCAGGACATCCGCACTGCCGGATCTGGAGGAAACAGCGCGGTTACCGTGCTTGGCAACCGGCTGACCGGCCGAAGCTACAACGATGGCGACTGCCGTGCTGATATTAAATGTTGCAGCACCATCTCCACCGGTGCCGCAGGTATCAAGCAAACCATTGCTCAACGGTTGAATACGGGTAGCTGCGGAGCGCATGGCCCGGGCAGCTCCTGTGATGATGTCCGCTGTTTCACCCTGCATGGTCAGGCCCATCAGGAGTGCTCCGATTTGTGCCGGGGTTGCAGCTCCCTGCATGATTTCAGAAAAGACCTTTTCTGATTCAGGTTCAGATATCAGATCCCCAGCTTGTAGTGAACGAATGGCTTGCTGGATGTTTGTGCTCATACCTGGACCTCCAGAAAGTTGCCCAACAGCCTGTGTCCATGCTCGCTCAGGATAGATTCAGGGTGAAACTGCACGCCAAAGGTTGGATGTTGAAGATGATCCAGGCCCATCAACTCATTCTCGACTGTCCAGGCCGTGCGTTGAAGACAATCAGGTAAAGGCCCGGATACAATCAGTGAATGGTAGCGTGTCGCTATGAAGGGTGATGGCAAATTGTCGAATAATATTGAGTCGTCATGATGGATGGGGCTCGTTTTTCCATGCATGAGTCGAGATGCGCGTATCACATTGCCGCCAAAGGCGGCAGCAATGGACTGATGCCCGAGACAGACGCCAAGAATTGGAATGCGGCCGGACAATGCCCGTACCAGGGGTACTGAAATACCCGCCTCATTCGGTGTGCAGGGGCCGGGTGAGATAACGATATGGCTTGGATGAAGGTCCAGGATGGAGTCAATGCTGATTTGATCATTTCGATGTACCAAAACTTCTTTACCGAGTTCGCCCAGGTATTGAACCAGATTAAACGTGAATGAATCGTAGTTGTCGATGACCAGAATCATATTTTTTCCTGCTGGGCTTCAGCCAGGGCTACAGCACGGAACATAGCCGTAGCTTTGTTGACGCACTCCTGATGTTCTCTGGAGGGAAGCGAATCAGCCACAATGCCAGCCCCGGCCTGAACCTGTACTCTTCCCGCCTGAATAACTGCCGTGCGGATTGAAATCGCGGTATCCATGCGTTCACCGCCAAAGGAGATATAGCCCACGGCTCCGGCGTAGGGGCCTCGAGCCATGGGTTCAAGCTCATTGATGATTTGCATGGCGCGGATTTTGGGTGCCCCGGATACCGTGCCGGCTGGAAAAGTAGCGGCCAGCAGGTCAAGGCAGCCCACTCCATCTGCTAAAACGCCTTCCACGTTGGAGACGATGTGCATCACATGTGAGTAGCGTTCGATCTGTGTTGATTCAGTAAGTTGGACGCTGCCGTACTGGCAAACACGGCCAAGGTCATTACGGCCAAGGTCAACCAGCATGACATGTTCAGCCAGTTCTTTGTCGTCAGACAGTAAATCTTTTTCAAAGGCCTCATCTTCTTCCTGTGAGCAGCCGCGGGGGCGAGTTCCTGCAATGGGCCTGACCACGGCCTTGCAGCCATCCTTGCGTACCAGAATTTCCGGCGAAGAGCCGATCAGCAATGTGTTATCCACATGCAGATAGAAAAGATAGGGAGAGGGGTTGATATGACGGACAGCGCGGTAAATCTGGATAGGGTCACATGAAAGCGGGGCACTAAAACGTTGCGACAGCACTACCTGGAAGATATCTCCGGCCAGAATGTATTCCTTGGCGTGCTCGACATTCGCCTCAAATTCCTGTGGCGTCATCTCAGCTTGTGGCCCGGGATACGCATCTATGTTTGCATCCAGATGCATTGGTGCAAGTCCGGGCCCTGTCAGTCGGGATTCTATGTCGTCCAGAAGCCCATCAACATTGCTACCCTCTTCCGCCCGGATACATAAAAACAGGGAGCCGCGCAGATTATCGAATACAACAAAGCGGTCGACGAGCAAAAAGGCGGCCAGCGGTTGATCAGATAACTGGTGCCTGTTTTGCAGAGATTCAAACCGGTGTACGATGTCATAGGAGAAGAATCCGACAGCACCGCCACTAAAGGGTAAGTCATCAGAACTTAGCGGTTCGGCCAGCTCAACTTCATGCTTAAGCCAGCCAAGGATATCTTTGTCAGGGAGAATCGTATCTTTTCCATCTCGCCAGCTCAGGTGAAGCTGCCGATTTTTTTCTACGGCGATACAGGCTGGCTCAAAGCCGATGATGCTATACCTGCCCCAGCTTTCTCCACCTTCAGCACTTTCAAGTAAAAAACAGTTTCCCGCACCACGGAGCCGGGCAAAGACAGATAATGGCGTTTCACAATCGGCTGAAAGCTCGCGTCGGAAAAGACGCAAAGGTGGAGCGGTGCTTCTCATTCGGATACGGTTGACAGTACCACGGGAGCATGGCTAAATGCGCGGTCTTTAAAGGGGCCGTAGCTCAGTTGGGAGAGCGCTACAATGGCATTGTAGAGGTCGTCGGTTCGATTCCGTCCGGCTCCACCAGTCATAAGTTTAGTAACGATCCAAAGTCGCTTCGTTAATGTTTATCTCATGGCGATCGCGTACCGATGCAATCCAGCGGGCAAAGCGGGAAGCTCCGTTCGCTTTCATGATTTCCTGGCGGATACCGTCAGCCTGCGTGGTAAACTCATCATCTGTTGCCGGGATTACATCGCGCACCTGCACTACAGCAAAGCCTTTTGGTATCTCAATCACCCTGGTCAGCATTCCGCCCATAGGGGTGAGGAAGGCCTGTTCGAGCAGGGTTGTGGTCAGCCATCCAGCTTCGTCACCTATGCCGTTTTTTCGTACAGGTTTGGAGAGGAACATGCCTTGGCTGTACTCGGCGGCGAGCATGTCCAAAGAAGTAGAGGTGCTTGTAGCCCTTTCCAAAATGTCTTCGGCTTTATCTCTGGCCAGACGTCTGGCCTCCTCCGCTTTGGCATTGGCGTAAACTCTGGCAGCTACCTTCTCAAAAGGAAGGGTATCAGGCTCTTGCCGTGATTTGATTTCGATAGCTATATAACTGCCATCGTCCAGTTCATGGACTTCGATCGGGTCATCCTGGCTAGCTCTGAATATTTTTCCGCGAAATTCAATATTGTTAGCAAAAAGAGGGTCGGCAATGGCTTCATCCAGGCTCAGGGGGCCGAGTTCCCGGACAGGAAGGTCAAGTGTGTCCGCCGCCGCAGACAGACTTTCTTCCTTGCCAAGTGCATCATCAAGGTCCTGCGAAAGGTTATAAGCTTCATCACTGGCCTTTTCCTGACGCAACTGATCTTCCAGTTGTACGCGCACCTTGTCCAGAGACTGGGAACTTTCCTGTTGAATTTCGACCAGCTGGATAATGTGAAAGCCAAACGGGGACTCTACTATCCCACTGACTTCACCAGCTTGCAGGGAGAATGCGACCTTCTCAAACGATGGCACCATGGCACCACGGGCGAAAAACCCCAAATCCCCTCCATCTTTAGCGGTTACATCCTCCGAGTCTGAGATGGCGACCTTGGCAAAATCCTCTCCCGATTGAATACGTTTCAGAAGCTGTTCAATCCTGGCTCTGGCCAGTTGCCGTTCATCATCACTATCCTTGTCCGATACTCGTACAAGAATATGTCGGGCATGGCGCCGTTCCGGCTCGGTAAATTTACCTTTTTCCGCCTCATAGGCCTTTAGTATATCTGCCTCTTCCAGGGCAATATCCTTCCCCAACTTTGCAGGGCTGATTTCAACAATCGCCAGTTTCAAACGCAGCGGCGAACGGAAGCTGTCTTTATGAGACGCATAGTATTCCCTTGCCTGCTCATCGCTTAGCTTAACTTTCCCCTCAAGGCTTCCCGGCTCAACGATCAGGCTGGCCAGCACCCTCTTTTCGTACTCTGTACGAAAACGTTGACGAACTTCATCATCATTAACCGATGCGCTGCCGACTATGGCCTGTTGCAATGCATCGGCCATCATGTCCAGGCTTAACTCCCTCTCGAAATCCGCAGGGCTGCGATAACCAAGGTTGCGTGTCAGAATCCGGTAACGGGAGGGGTCAAAAGTACCGGCAGTCTGGAAGGACGGGTTAGAATGAACCCGCTGAATCAGGGCCGGATTTGGTGCAGCAAGACCCATGCGGCTGGCTTCGCTGAGGATGACTCTGCGGTTAATCATTGTCTGTAGCGTCTGATCTTTCAGGCCAAGCTGGCGCGCCATGTCTTTTGAAAAGTCCTTGCCAACAGAAGCACGCAGATTGTTGAGCTGGCGCTCGTAGGATTGATAAAATTCAGTCTCAGGGATGGGGTTCCCATCTACCTCTGCTACCGCCTGCATTTGCGGCCCAAGGAAGTAGTCACCTACACCCCACAGAACAAAAGAAAGTGCAATGCCTCCCAAAATAATTTTGGAGATCCAGGACTGGGCGTGGTTACGCATTGATTCGAGCATAGTATCCTCTGCTTACAATAGGGTTTGTACATGCGTGATTTGAATAAAGAGTCGGGACGCTACCGAAGCAAAAAAAAGCGTGCAAGCGAAAGCAGCCACTTCCTGGGCTTCTTTACACAGCACCGTCATAAAACTTGCCATATGACTCTTTACAGCGTGGAATACAAGCATGCAAAAAAACAAGACATCCGCCTTGAGCTGTACGCTGAACAGTCAGTGCGATTGTATCAATGTTTTGAGATCAATAGTCGAGGTTGTTGCGTCCAGGGCGAAGCTTGATCCTATTGAAGTCAACCGCATGGTTTTGGCCGTTGATGAACTGTTTGCCAATATAAGTGAGCATGGATACGGCGATAAGCCGGGTATTATCGAGATGAGTGCGGCGATGGAGCAAACAAAATTATGTTTTGAGTTTCGGGACTTCGCATCTCCCATTCGGGATAAGAACTGCCTGCAGGGCAGAGATCTGGATGATATACGACCCGGTGGATTGGGCTTGCATCTGATCAGTTCGGTGATGGATGAGACTTTTCACGAGGCTTTAAACGATGGTAACCGCTGGGTTTTGACCCGTTATCTTTCAGTAAAGGAGCACGATCTTGCTTGATATTCAACTTCAATCAGATAAGGAAAACGCCACAGTAACAGTTTGTGGTAAAGTGGATATTCATTCATCGCCACAATTGAGGCAGACGCTGAAACCTTTATTGACAGCAAAAAGAAAGCGTATCTCTATTGACCTGAAACAGGTCAGTTTCATGGATTCATCCGGAATTGCCACCCTTGTTGAGGGGCTCCAGTGGAGTCGGGAGCATGGCGGACATTTCATTCTTTCCGGCTTGTCACAGAACGTACAGGATGTGTTTGAACTGGCCAAGCTGGATACGGTTTTTGAAATCGAAAGTTCCTGACATTTTGCACTTTTCGTTTTCCTCAGAGTAAAAAGGCCATGGACCATACAGGGAATAATTGAATACATGAGCCACTTTCAAAAGTCCGGATGGGCAAATGAGCTGTACTGATTTGCGGGGTTTTATCCGGCAACTGGAATCTGCTCATCTGCTGAAACGTATTCAAACCGAGGTGGATCCCAGGCTTGAATTAACAGAAATATCCCGGCGCGTACTGGCTAAGGGTGGGCCGGCCCTGTTGTTTGAGAATATCAAGGGGAATGACCTGCCGGTTCTGACCAATCTTTTTGGAACCCAGGAGCGGATTGCGATGGCCATGGGCCGATCATCAGTTGATGAATTACGTGACATCGGCGAACTGCTGGCCTATCTGAAGGAGCCCGATCCTCCCAAGGGACTTCGTGACGTTTGGGAGAAGCGCCCCATTCTAAAAAAGGCCATGCTGATGGCACCAAAGACGGTGAAAAAGGCACCCTGGATGCAACAAAGCTGGAGTGGCGACGATGTGGATCTGGCTCGTTTGCCTATTCAGACCTGCTGGCCTGATGATGCTGCTCCTCTAATTACCTGGGGTCTGGTGGTAAGCAAGGGGCCAAATAAAGCACGGCATAATCTGGGCATCTACCGTCAACAATGCATTGGCAGGAACAAGCTGATCATGCGCTGGTTGAAACATCGTGGTGGCGCCCAGGATCACCGGGAGGCGAGAGCTGCCGGGGCCACTAGCTTTCCGGTAGCCGTGGTGATAGGTGCTGATCCGGCAACTATTCTTGCTGCCGTTACCCCTGTTCCGGACACGCTTTCCGAATATCAGTTCTCCGGTCTGCTCAGGGATGCAAAAGGCGTTCTTTGCGATTGTATTGATGTGCCGCTCCAGGTTCCCGCTTCCAGTGAGGTTGTGCTGGAAGGGTATGTTTCACTTGATGAATATGCCGAGGAAGGCCCGTTTGGGGATCACACCGGTTATTACAACGAGGTGGAACAATTTCCTGTTTTTACTGTGGAACGCATGAGTATGAGGCAGGATGCCATCTACCATTCCACCTATACCGGAAAGCCTCCGGATGAGCCGGCTGTGCTTGGCATGGCCTTCAATGAAATTTTTGTACCCATCCTGAGAAAGCAGTTTCCTGAAATTGTTGATTTCTATCTGCCCATGGAAGGATGCTCCTACCGGGTAGCCGTAGCATCCATCAGAAAGGCGTATGCCGGGCATGCCAAACGGGTGATGTTCGGTATCTGGAGTTATCTGCGCCAATTTATGTATACGAAGTTTATTATTGTGGTGGATGAAGACATTGACTGTCGCTCCTGGCAGGAGGTGATATGGGCTGTTGCTACAAGGTGTGACCCGGTTCGGGATTTCACTCTTGTCGGGAATACGCCGATTGATTACCTCGATTTCGCCTCGCCAGTGTCCGGTCTAGGCTCAAAAGTCGGTATTGATGCGACCGGCAAACAGGATGGTGAGACCTCCCGAGAATGGGGTCGGCCCATTGTCATGGATCAGAATACCATTGCCCGGGTGGATGCCATCTGGAAGGAGCTGGGTATCGATTAAAGGTGTGCGGCAGGCACCATATATCAATGTCAGATGCCGGGATCTGGTTAGAACTTGCTTAAGTCCGGTAGTTTGCTAGATTGAACATTACTTTATGAAAGCAGTTATTCTTGCAGGAGGACAAGGTTCCCGCCTGCGTCCTTTGACGGAAAAGATTCCCAAGCCAATGGTGCGCTTGCTCGGTATTCCGATTATGGAGCACATTGTTCATCATCTGGTCGCATCCGGCGTTCAGGAGATCATTTCAACGTTGCATTACCGGCCACGAACCATTCAAGATCACTTTGTCGATGGTGCTGAATTTGATGTGCGTATGCGCTACACGCTGGAGAAGCAACCGTTGGGGACGGCCGGCTCCGTTCGTCTGGGAAAAAAATATCTTGATGAGACATTTTTGGTTATCGCCGGTGATGCCTTGGTGGATTTTGATTTCAATGCCTTTCTGGATTTTCATCGCCGCAAGAAAGCAAAAGTCAGCCTTTGCCTGACCCGTGTACTTGAACCCGGAGAGTTTGGTATCGTGATTGCTGATGAAGAAGGGAGGGTTCAGCGTTTTCTTGAAAAGCCCGGTCCGGCCGAGGTTTTCAGTGATACTATCAATACAGGTATCTACCTGATTGAACCGGATGTGCTGAATCATGTGCCGGTTCGTCGTTCGTTTGATTTCGCCAATGATCTGTTTCCGGCTTTGATGGAGAAGGATATACCGATATATGGCTATGTCGCCGAAGGTTATTGGAGCGACATCGGTTCGCTCGATCAGTTGCGGCAGGCGCACTGGGATTTCCTTGATGGCAAAGTGAGCCTGCCCCTTGGTGGAACACGGATTAAGGAACAGGTTTGGGTAGGTAAGGATGTAAAAATCGCTTCAGCCGAAGATATTACAGCGCCTTGCTGGATCGGTGACAATGTTCAGCTGCGGAAAGGTGCGAGAATAGGGCCTTACAGTGTGCTTGATCAGAATGTGGAGGTAGATCGCTTTGCCAGCGTGAATCGAAGCATCGTTATGCGTAACAGCTTTATCGGTGAACGCAGTGCGCTCAGAAATGTTATTGTAGCTCCGAAAAATCTGATCGAGGCAGAATGTGAACTGGAAGATGCATCCGTACTTGGTTCGGCTTGCCATCTGGGCCGGCACGTTATCGTCAAATCTTCTGTGCTGGTCTGGCCGGACAAGGAAATTGACAGCGGCTCCACCATTACCGAAAACCTTGTTTGGGAATCCCTGAACCGGCCATCTATCTTTGGTTCACGTGGCATTTCCGGCCTGGCCAATCTTCATATTACACCGGAGTATGTTGCTGTCATCGGCAAGGCCTTTGGTACCTGGGCAAAAAAGGGCCGGCGCGTGGCTGTCAGTCGTGACGGGCATCCGTTTTCCCGGCTTATCAAGCGAGCCGTGATTTCAGGGCTACTAGCCGTTGGCGTGGATGTGGACGATCTGGAAGATGGCCCGATACCTGTTACCCGTTATGTCACCGGTTATGTCCGGGATCTGAGTGGAGGGATGCACGTCTGCATGTCTTCCGGCCATGCTGAAGTAACACGTATTGAAATGTATGATGCGGCTGGAATTCCTCTGTCGCGAGATGCCAGGCGCAAGGTTGAAGCGACGTTTTACCGAGCTGATTTTCCAAAGATTTCTATTGATGCTGTCGGCGTACTCCGTTATCCGGGCCGTGTCTATGACCGTTATGTGGATCACCTGACTGATCAGATTGAGCTGCCGTCTCTCAAGCGGGCGGCAGACAGCCTTATCTACCATGCCGGTGATGAAATCAGCAATCGAGTTTTGTCCAGTTTGCTGGAGCATTGCGGTGCCAGTGCCTTACAGCTTGGTGTGCTGGCGGATGATCTTGAGGAACAACAGTCGAGACTGGCAGAGATGGCGAAAATGAACCGGCGTCTTGGTATGTTTATCTTCCGGAATGCGGAAGCCCTGCTACTGGTAGATGAAACCGGCCGAGTTATCCCGCCGGAGCGGACGCAGGAGCTGCTCACTGTTGCTTACATGCGTTCCATACCGAAAGGAGGAAAGGTATTTCTACCCGCTGACCATTCCGCCTTTCTCTGGGAAATGGCGATAGAACTAGGACATAAGGTGCATGTAACCCGCATGGAGCCGGCTGCACGACTCGCCGAAGTGAATGCCTTGGCGAATTCGAAGTCAGAATGGCAGGAGTTCACACATTTTTATCTTAATTTTGATGCCCTTGCCGGGGCCTTGAGACTGCTGGAGTTTCTTGGCAAACAGGGATGTAGCCTGCATGAATTTGATGCGTCCGTACCAACCAGCAGTCGTTCCGGTTTTGTGCTCGCCTGCCCCTGGGATCAGATGGGCAGAGTCATGCGTGAAATAGCAAAGCTTCCCGAGTCTGATCTGAGCGCGGTTCCGGAGGGGGTCCGATTAACCTTTGATACCGGTTCAGTTTTTGTTCTTCCCAGTGCTGATCACCCGGAAATGCGCGTTACAGTGGAAGCCGGCATGTTAGCCGCCCTCGGCCAACTTGAAGAGGAGGCGCATCAGCGGCTGCAACGGCTGGTTTCTTGAACTCGTCCAACCCATTCCTTTTTGCTGCAGATATGGATGGTACGCTGTTGCCCAATACAGCCAGAAAACCACCTGAAGGGTGTTTGAAACGTACGCAGGCCCTGTTGAAAAAGCTGTTACAGTCTGATTGTCCGGTTGCCTTT
>JBHHTX010000017.1:0-18497 GCA_046753585.1 Mariprofundaceae bacterium | reverse complement strand
CTGGCACCACCTTCAACCGGGACTTCACTGAATGCAAGCAATGGCGTATCGGATTTCGCACTTCCATATCCCAGCCCGGGGAGGATCACAACATCCCACTGTAACCCCTTGGCTCCGTGCATGGTTAACAGTTCTACCCGTGCCGCAGCGTCGGATGCATCCGGTGCCGCATACAGTTTTTTCAACCGCCCATCCAGCAGAGCAAAATCAATACGCCCTCCCTCTTCGAGCAAGCCAATCAGCTCCAGTGTGGTACTCACATTCAAACTGGAAGTTGCATCAGTCAGCGAAGGCATAAGCAGCCGTTGCCATGCTGTTTCCAACAAATCTCTGACAGAGACCGCGCCACTTATAGCCATACACGGTTCCAGTGCCTTGCGGACAAAAATAACGCGCTCCCGCGCATCAGGACTCAGCCTCCGGACAGCCTTCTCATCACGAATGATCTGCCATAGCGGCCGCTCATCAACTGCCATCAGCGTATACATATCACGGCTGGTCAGGCCACAGCACGGAGCCCGCAAAATAGCTGCCCATGATTTGCGATCAATCGGATGCAATAAAGCACTGAGCAGGGCGTGCAGCAGACGCACTTCGGGCTGACTGTCGAGCGGTAATATATTGATGGCGCGAAATGGAATGTCTGCTACTGCCAGGGAGGACATAATGGAATGTAAATGCTTGCGTGAACGGGCCAAAATACCGATGCGTTGCTTTGCACCGTTGTAAGAAGCTGACTCCAGCTCTCTTTTCACCAGTCCCACAACCGTCTCCGCCTCTGACTCCGGATTCATACCGTGCTGAAGATGCAGGTTGACAGCCCCTTCATGCGATAAAGCGGCAGTTGCCGGCGTATAGGCTACCGTCCCGGAGATCACATCCTGCCGGTCGGGGAAAATCGACTGGAAGGCCATGTTCGCCCAATCCACAATGGCTGGTGCCGACCGAAAATTACGTTTCAGTTGCAATGCCTCAACAACAGGAAGATCCGCTTCATTTTGAGCTGCGTTGAGAAAGAAACCAACTTCGGCCTTTCTGAAACGATAAATCGATTGCATTGGATCGCCAACCATGAACAAGCTGCGGTGTCGACCATCTCCGCATTGCCAACCTGTAGTCAGGCGTTGCAGCAGGTGCATCTGCAAAAGCGATGTATCCTGAAACTCATCAACCAGTATATGGTTGATTTGGTAGTCCAGCTTCATCAGCAACTCGCCTGGTGCGACATCACTGTTACCCAGGGCATCCATTGCTCTGAGCGCAATCTCGGTAAAATCGCTCTCACCCCGCTGGCCAAACAATAATCGCAGCTGCTTATTGGCCAAAACCAGTAACAAAAACAGTGATTCAAGTACCTGCCACTGGCCATCATCCATGGCTGTATCATCCGGCAGCATGCGTAATTCATGCAATGATCCGGCCAGCTCCGGCTGATCTGACAGCATATCAAGCAACCCCATGATACGCTCTTTGGCTGGCGCATTCTCTTTCCCGGTTGGGAAACCAAGCTTCATATTCACGCCGCCCGGCTTGCGAAATAAAGGGGCCCTGGCCGTCAAAAGAAAGTCGGCAATAAGCTTCCACGTGCCCAGTCCGTCCAATGACACATCCGGCCAACCCGATATGCTGGACAGCACTTCATCACCCCTGTTTATGCCGGCAAAGTTCATCAATGCAGGTAATTCGTTCCTTAACCGCATCGGCACAAGTGCATCACACCGGGCCAGCTTCTGTGTCATGATGACATCAAGATTGTTTTCCAGCATCAGATACAAGGCATCCATATCACGCCCATGCGTGGCAATTTCTTTCAACCACTGTTCCCTTTTTCCCAACATATCCGCCAGCATGCCGATGACTGACACAGCATTATGATCCTGATGCAACAACACATGCTCCGCCTCATCGGGGAAATCCCGCATTGCTTCATCGATTGCTGCTTCAGCTGCCTCACGGTAGATAAGCTCAACATATTCCGAGGGGCCAGGCACCTCTCCCAGCCCTGAAAGCAGCGGCAGCTGCCGGGCCAGCGTATATGCAAGGCTATCCAGCGTCATAATGCGCAGACGCGCCGGATGGCGCATCAGATTCCAGCCTTTTTCATCGGAACGTTGTATAGCCTTACGGGCCAGTTTCCAGGTCATCATTTTGTGCGAATCGCCCTGATCAGGTTTGCCATCAGGCTTACGACTTCCAAGGGCCTCTATCACACGATTTCGCATCTCGGCTGCAGCCTTACGAGTAAAGGTAAGCGCCAGTATCTCTTCCGGCTCATCGACAGTCGCCAGCAGTGCCAGAATGCGTTGTGTTAATAATTCGGTTTTTCCGGAACCCGCCGGAGCCTGCACCAGAAAGGAGTGGGCCGGATGACGTGCCTTTAATCTGGCTTTGGCACTCACATCGGTTCCTCATGAGAATCACCCGTGCCTGCATTGAAGCCAATCTCCTTGATTCTGCATATCGACTCAAAACCACAGTATCTGCAGCTATTGGTATCACGTGGAGCAACATCGCAGCGTCCGTTCACAAACTCGGTGGCCAGTATATCAATATTCTTTTTCCACTCATCCAGCACCTGTTGCCAGTCTTGTGGCGCACCACGCTTACCGTCGCAAGCGACAATCCCGCTAATACCAATATCCTCCCCACACAGCCCTTCGTAGGCCATATCGCCGCTACGTAAGCGTGCAAAAGCTACAGCATCATCAACACCAAGTCCGGCAGCCAGGGCATATTGTGGCAACTGAGGTTCCTCGATGCGTTCCTTCAACCACCTGGATCTGGACTGCTTCGCTCCGGTTTTATAATCAATCAGGATGCGTCGACCCGATTCATCCTCATCCATGCGGTCCGCCTTGAATTTGACAGAAAACTGCTGGCCTGATCCCGAAGGCAAATGCATCTGATACATCTGTTCAGTGCCAATGACTCTGAAGTCCGGGCGTTTCATTTCCAGCTGCAACCATTCTGACAAGACGCTCCGCATACGCTTTCGCTCATATTCCTGAGTCCTTCGATCAGAAAACATATGGTATTTATCCCATGCATAGCCTATGGCTGTATCAATCAACTTTTCCCTCGAATCAACACCAAGAGCTGCAAGGGTCTGCCTGCTCTCAAGCTGTTTCCAGATGTACTCCAGCGCCAGGTGAATCAGGGAACCTTTTTTCTTTGGCTCAATCCCCGGAGAAGTCTCTTCCAGACCGGAAATACCGAGCCGATGAGTCGCAAAAGCCCGAAACGGGCAATCTGACTGATTCTTGATTATTGAAGTGCCACCACAAACTTTTTCGTTCACTCCCAGCGGCACATTTGGCGCATCATCAAAATTTTCAAGGGGCAATTGAATCTTTTCCATATCCGGCACGTCATAGCTTTGCGGCTCTATCTGCGCTAGGAATGATGAGGGCAGCATTTCCCTTTCATCCCGGTGTTTCGCATAACTGATTTCAATATTTGGAGCCACTTGCAATAACTGAGTCCACAAATCCTGTGATGCCTTATAGACCAGTTCACCACTACTCATTGGAATTGCATGCATCTTCTGCAAACTGGACGGCAACAGGGGGTGTGGCCGTGCCGATGGTGGAAAAGCCTCTTCATCAAGCCCCATAACAAACAAGTGATCAAATGCAAGGCCGGACAGCCGGGCCAGAGGCATCACGACAACATGACTATATTTTGCAGTCAGCGCTATTCTCACCTCCGAACAGGCCGTGCGCAGCAGGGACAAAAACCGCCCCCATGAAAGTCTTTGATCAACGGCATCTACTGCTACGAGCGAAACCAGAGCATCGTGAAAAGCATTTATTTGCCTAATTTCATGATTGCTACGAGCAATATCATGAGTCCCCTGCCCTGCCGGCACAAAGCCTGTGGTGTTTAGCAACTCATGCACTGCCTTCAACCAGTCATTGACAGACCTGCTGTTTCTATTCCATGTAGCCAGCATCCTGATGATTGACTGAAACTCAGGCAGATCCCGAACCCGTGAGGAGTTTAGCAGGCTTTTATACGCCATCCGATGACGGTTCTGTTTGCGGAAGACCACATCCAGCCGGGCTCTACCCACACGTTCGGCCTTATAGCCTTTCAACCACGGACAAAACAGCAGTGCGGAAATATCGTCAAACGAGACCATGCGTTCACCAGCCATGGCAAACAGGTGCAGCAATTGCCTGATCATGGGAAAATCGATCAAACTGTCACCGGGCATGGCAACGGCCTGCCTGGCAAAGAACGAATCCAGTCGCTCTCCAGGCATTAACACCTCACCCAGCACCCGCTTGAGCAATGACAAGTCTGAAATCGAATCACTGGTAGCAATAGCGATGCGAGCAGGTGGAGTGGTTTCCAGCACAGCCCTGACTCGTGAAGCGACATGACGATATTCGGCCAGCGCATCAGCGCATACATAAAGGGCAGGCGAGGCAGGCGAGGTGATGGTTTTCACCCGCATCAGTTCGGTAGCATATGTCTGTACCACCCCAAGCAATTGCTGCTGCATCGGGGTAAACGATTCAAATCCGTCGAGCATGATGGATTCAGCATTGATAATCTTCTGCATTCGCGGCAGAAGATGCTGTCCAAGATCTGCTGAGAGCATGCGTCCTGCAAACATATTGCTGTTGAGTTTGCATCTGATTGCATTGATCCAACGGGCCAGCGCCTCTGCTTCCTCTCCATTACAAACCAGATCAGTGGTATCAATCCGGTATTCCTGCATCAGCGCATAGGCATCACTTGCATGTGCTGCCAGCCCACGCAGCAGCGAGGCAGTCTGCTTCGGAAGGTCACTCTCAATCACCTGCTCCCACAGCCTGGTTTCCTGCACACTATTCAAAGCCACAGGGATCGTAGCTTGCCCTGCCGCCAGCTCTGTCAACCAGGCTTGCCAGCTATAGATATTCGGAGTTTCACAAACTGCTGCTGAAGTTGATTCGATAAAACGGCGTTTCCAGTCTATGGCCAGTTGATGTGTACATGTCAGCAGTGTAGCTCCTGCTGCCAGGGCAGCTACGGCTTCTGCCTCAGATATTTCCTCAATAGCCCGGATCATTCGTAGTGACCCGGCACCACCCTCCCCTGTTCGCTCACTCGGGCCGGCACATAGTTCTTGCCAACCTCAGCATCCCCGCCCAGACGTTGCCAGACAAGCACGGCTATGATCAGGCTTATGACAAATGTAAAAATAATAAATGCAGTGGAAGGCGGGTGCGGTTTCTTTGGCGTAATGTCGATCACTTCCGGCTCCTGCTGCCCCCGCATCTTTCTGGCCATAAACCATAAGCGGAGAAAAAGGCCCAGGTAGCGCAACAGAAACATGAGCATTGCCGGCCCGAAGAAAAACAAAAAAGAAAGAAAAATGTTTCGAATCATAAGATCACCAGTTTCTTCAAACTCAAGCTGTAAGCTTTAACATCAGGCTCTCGGCCTTCACGTTGAGCCAGATAAACGGTTTCAGCAAGCTTCTCCAGAAGCACATGCAAGGCATCATGCCGACCCAAACCCTTTCTCTGGATAAGTGACTCAAGGAGCAGTGCCGCCTCCGGCGGTTGGCGCGTCGCAATCTGCTCCTCCAGAGCAAGATGCAGGGAAAGGTGCAAATAGGGATTGGAACCGTCATCAACACCAAAGTCCCGTTCAAGGAAGTCCTCCCTGTCATCAAACAACTGATGATATTCGGGATGCAAGACCACGACCCTGCTTATTCTTACTTCCAGGGCATTGAGCGGCAGGCCGGCGAGATGTTTTTGCCAGGCATCCCAGAACACTTCCCGATGGGCTCGCAGTTGGGAGCGAGAGGTAGTGGCTCTTTCGTTCATTGACTCCGGCATAAGCGGAGAGTAATCAATACGTCAGGAAATTTCACCAAAACGGTGCGGTGAATGGCTATTAATTGCTCCGAAAATATTCGAACTTTATCCTTCAGCATTCAATATTAAGTAAGGTTGCGAAGATTAGCCGAGGTTTTTGGGTAATCAGGCAGATGGTTATCAGTTCTCACAATCCAATATATTGAGGCAAGAACCAGGGTTTCAGTCAGGCTGGAACCTGTTTCCGAATGTTTGTGGAAGCTCCGGAAAAGTGCCGCATCATAACTGCAATAACGCTGAGAAAGGCCAGGAAAACGACCACCTGCACACCGCTCGGACGATCATCATATCCCATCATCACATGTAAAAACTGACCCAGCCAACCCGCCTCCGGAATCAGACTGGAACTATCCCACAAGGGTTGGCCCAGAGCTGGAATAATATTGGCAGCTACCAGATAAGCCGAGGCATGGGATGCCATACCAGCAGCCAGCACCGCAAGCAAACAGCCTGTGACCAGAAAGATACGACCGGTTGGTATGCGAAGCAGACCAAAATAAATAGCAGCACCGGTCAGTACACCCATACACAGACCTATAAGACCGCCCGTCAGCAAAGAGGAAGTATCACCCTGAGCAGCAGCAGTGCCATAGAGGAACAGAACCACTTCAGATCCTTCACGAAGAACCGCAATAGCTACAACGATGGCCAGAGCCATATACGGCGTATCTCCCTCAGCTACCGAATGCCCAACCTGTTTTATTTTCTTGACCAGTTCCCTGCTATGCTGACTCATCCAGATAACCGTCCAGGCAATCATGATTGACGCTGCAATAAGAACGCCAGCATTGAATAGCTCTTCACCTGCTCCGGAGGCCGCTTTCCCAATCCAACCGGCCAGCAAGGCCACGACAATCGCTCCGGCAAGGCCTGCCAGCACACCAGCACCGATCCAGCGACGAGCCCCTTCAAGCCCCGCTGTTGCAGCCAGCATAATGCTGATAACAAGCGTCATTTCCAGAACTTCCCGGAAAACAATAATGAGGGATGATGTCAAGGTTGATACCCCTTCTTTTTATAAATATGCATTAGAATAATTGAAAACGGAGAGTTCTACTGTTTGCCTGCGCACGTTTTGCAGAGGCCAAAAATAATGAGCTGGTGCCCGCTCATGCAGAAACCCTGTTCATTTGCTACGTTTTCCTGCTGCTTCTCAATATCATCATTGGTAAATTCATCGATACTTCCACAATCTGAACATACAAGGTGATCATGATGCTCCTTGTTGGCATGTTCATAATGTCTTTTATTCTGCACCTGAACACTGTTAATCATGCCGCCATGATCCAGAGCGGCCAGACCACGATAGACGGTTGCAATTCCGACATTAATCCCTGCTTCAGCCAGAGCATGCGATACCTCTTCTGCGTCCCAGTGACGATTGGAATTATTGATCAGGTCAAGAATTGCTTTACGTTGAACCGTTAGCTTTCTCATAGGCAAATATGATAATTACTATCACACAAAGGTCAATATTTTTCTGTCAGACAAGGAAAGGTCCCTATGAAGGGAGGCAACCCGTTTCTATTGCGTCCTTTTCAAGGCTGAATGAGTCGTGCAGACCCCGAACCGCCAATTCAAGATATCTTTCCTCCAGCACCACCGTGATCTTGATCTCGCTGGTGGTAATCATCTGGATATTGATGCTCTCACTGGCCAGGGTATCAAACATCTTTCGGGCCACACCTGTATGCGAACGCATACCTACACCCACAATTGAAACCTTTGCCACAGTATCATCACCTTTGACGTCTCGACCCTTCAGCTGCTTACATATCTGTTGCATGGTTCGCATGGCTCCTTGGTAGTCACCACGATGAACCGTGAAGGTAATATCGGTTAATCCCTGTTCACTGACATTCTGCACGATCACATCCACATTGAAGCCGGCCTCGGCAACAGGCCTAAACACCGATGAGGCAATCCCGGGCTGATCCGGAATACCCAATATAGTGATTTTGGCCTCATCACGGTTGTAGGTTATGCCAGTTATAGCTGCACGTTCCATATTTCCATCCTCTTTCGTTACCATGGTTCCGGTAATATTCTCAAAACTGGATCGCAAATGCAGCGGCATCTGGTAACGCATAGCCATTTCCACGGATCTTGTCTGCAAGACCTTGGCACCCAGACTGGCCAGTTCCAGCATTTCCTCGTAAGCGATCCTGTCAATCTTTTGCGCCTCAGGAACAAGACGCGGATCTGCGGTATAAACACCGTCTACATCCGTGTAGATATCACAAACATCCGCCTTTAATGCCACGGCCAAAGCAACAGCCGATGTGTCCGAGCCTCCCCGCCCGAGTGTGGTAATATTTCCTGCTTCATCAACACCCTGAAAACCTGTCAATACAGGTACTTCGCCCTGTTTCAGGTGCAACATCAGACGCCCGCTTTCGATTTCCTGTATACGGGCCCGGGAATGTAGACTATCGGTTCTAAACCCGGCTTGAGCACCTGTATAGGAATATGCCGGCACTCCCCGCCTCTTTAATTCAATCGCCAGCAGTGCCGCACTTACCTGCTCTCCTGTAGCCAGCAGGGAATCCATCTCCCGGGGATCTGGATGTTTGGCAAGAGCATCCGCCAGACCAAGCAAACGGTCCGTTTCACCACTCATTGCCGATACCACAACGGCCGTCTCAATACCCTGACGCCAACCTTCTTCAATCAGAGCCGCAGTTTTTCGCAGGCGTTCCACTCCACCTACAGATGTGCCGCCGAACTTCTGGACGACTCGCATCAGGGGTTATTTTCCTCAAATAGTGTAGCTATGGCGACCTTGTTCAAACCAAGCTGGCGCAAGGTATCCAGCGCGAAAACAACCCGCTTGTGTTGAGCCTCGGCGTCGGCACGCAAAACAATGCGAATGCCGGGATCTCCCTTGCTCGCATTCAGGACACGACGTCGAAGACCTTCATCATCAACGGCTTCATCAGATACATAAAGCTGGCCGGCGGCACTGATACTGATCACCACCTCTTTTGTATCCTGTGTTTCCTCCTGCATCTTGCTGGACGGAAGATCAAGTTTCAAACTGCTACCCACCTTGAAAGTGGTTGAAACCAGAAAGAAAATCAGCATAAGAAATACGACATCCACCAGCGGCGTGATGTCCACCGTATAGCCCTCTCTCTTTTTCTGCCGGAGCTTCATTAACGCTCGCCCTTCAGGAGTTCGACAAAGCGTAAGGCATACTGTTCGATTTCAAGGACCAAATGGTCAACCCGGGATTCAAACATGCGATAGGCAACCAAAGCCGGTATGGCAATTGTCAGGCCGACTGCCGTAGTATTCAGTGCCTTTGAAATGCCTCCGGCCAAAACATCAGCCTTGCCTACCCCTTCCACACTGACAACCTGAAAGACCTCAATCATACCAATCACCGTCCCGAGCAATCCCAGCAACGGCGCAATGGCTGAGATAACCCCTAGCACACCAATATAACGTTCCAGGTGTGCAACTTCCTGCCTTCCTGTTTCCTCAAGTATCTCTTTCATGACCGGCCGGCTTACTCCCCTGTTTTGTAAGGCAACCCACAATATTCTACTCATGGCAGTGTTTCGGTTCTGGCAAATCTGGACAGCTTCAGCAACTTTCCCGGCGCGGATCGTTCGTTCAATGGCCTCAACATCCTGTCCCGGGATCACGGCAGAACGTCGAAGGCTCCAGCTTCGCTCGAAAATAATCGTTAAGGCCAGGATGGAACAACCAAGCAGAACATAGATGACCGTGCCGCCCTGATGAAAAAACTCTAACATATTGCCTCCGGTGTCCGGATTATAGGTGGAGTGTCCACCACTTCAATGCATTCTGACGATTCCGAGATTGGGGTCGCTTCCAGCTATACACTTCCCAGCCGGATTGCTCCCCACCAAGCCATTTAGCTATTATTGCCCCATCCGCTGTATTCCATATTTTACATCCATGCTGCCGGTAGCGAGCAACAACTTCAGACTTGGGGAAATGGTAACGATTGTGCCGTCCCGTTTGAGCAATAGCATGCACAGGTTTCAACGAAGCAACCCAGTCAGCTGAACTGGAAGTGTTACTGCCATGATGCGGAATGAGTAGAAGGTCATGCCTGCCTAATCCGTTCGCAATGATGTCCTTTTCAGCTTCTTTTTCAATATCTCCGGGAAAAAGAACGCTGCTATTTCCATCCAGACGCAGTGAAAAAACCATTGATCCGTTGTTATTATTGGCCGGATCATACCCCTGAGGTGGCCAAAGAACCTGTATGCGATAACCTTTGCGACTTATCCTATCTCCCTGCCTGAGCCAAAGAACGCGTGTGCCACCCTGTTTGAGTCTCTGCACCAGCCTTTGCATGCCGGCATGGCGATGATTGTCTGGTACATCAGCAAGCCAGACTTCTCGAACAAATCGAACCTGATCCAGTAAACGATGAGCTCCTCCTATATGATCTTGCTGAGCGTGACTGAGGATAAGCACATCAATATGGCTCTGGCCAAACTGTCTGAGCCCCCTTGCCACCTTCGTACCGGCATTGTATCTGGCTGATGGTCTCCCCGGTGAATCAATTACCATCACCTTCCCGTTGGGAAAGATAAAATTGGATGAGGCCCCCTGCCCTGCATCCCAGACGACCAGCGTAGTCGTATTAGGCATGTGCTCTGGCAGCACGGTCATTAGATAGATAACAAGCACAAGCAGACTTCCGGCAAATGCCATGCGCTTCCTTCCTCTGAAAAGGAGAATACAGACTGCCAGCATGCCTGCTGCATAGATTAAAGCTGACCACCACGGCGGAGAAGGGATCCAGAGCTTTCCTGCTGGCCACCGATGCAGCATAAGCAGGAAATCGTTACCCAGGCTGATGCAAAATCCGGCGGCGTGAAATAAACCGACAGCGACAGCATCCAGACCAAATACCATTGAAATTTCGGCAAGCAGAGCCAGGGGAAGGATTGCCAAGGTATAGAGAGGAACCATCAGGGCATTGGCCAACAGGCTGTAAACAGGGATGATTTCAAACTGACTAACGATAATGGGAAGCGTAGCCAGAGAGGCAATACAGCTGACCGAGACCAGGCCCAACATCCATTTCCCTAAATGAAATGTCTTGTTCTTAGGCAGGTTCCCTGCCCAGACAAGCAAAGCAAACGATGCAGTGAATGACAGCCAAAGTGATGTCGATATAACCGCCTGAGGATCAAGAAACAGGATCAGCATCAACGCAGCCAGCAACGTATTGACGGGTTCTGTTCTGGTACGCAGCCACCACGCCAGAGCAGTGCCACCGAGCAGAAAGACAGCCCTTTGTGTTGGAAGAGGCCAACCGGCCAGAAGTGCATACCCACAGGCAAGCAGCAAACCGATAGCGAGGCAGCACTTTCTCACCGGTAAACGGATGATCCAGACCTCCCGACGGGTAAGCAGCCACCAACACAAAACAAAGGACCACATAGCCACCATGCCAATATGCAAGCCCGAAATTGCCAGAATATGCGCTGCACCGCTCGCCGAAAAGGCCTCCTGGATGTGGTTTGGAATTAAGGAACGATCCGCCAGCAATAACGCCAGCAAAATACCAGCCTGATTCCGGTCCAGAGGTGCAATTATCTTCCTGGTCTGCTGGCGCAAGCTATCCAGCCAGCTCTGACTGGAATAAATAACCCGTATATTTCCGGAAACGCTACCAATCAGGGCAATATGATGGTCGAAACAATAGGCCTGATAATCGAAGGAGCCGGGGTTGGCAGAGTTTTCCGGCAGGTGCAAGCTGGCATTGCTTTCAATGCGATCGCCAGCCTTCAATGTTGCCCATTGGCTGACCCTGTTGCGATTGCCATACCCATAGAGAAAGACCCGGCCAGCCAGGGTAGCTCCGTCCTGACGCTGAACATCATCCAAAGTCAGCCGAACCCGGTTCGGCTGGGTCTCCACCTCAACAATATCCGCCGTAATCATGATTTTTTCATCCAGCCAGGATGGATCAACCGCAACCGTCCCGGCATCCATAAGCAATGCCATTCCACCCCAGATAAGACCTGCAAGACAGCTAAGAAAAACTGTCCGTAAGCTCCTGAAATACGAAGCAAACAGCAAGGTTGCCGCAATCCAGGCAAGTTCAGACAGCGGAAGATAATCAGAGCGTAAACTACTTAAACCAAGAACCCAGCCCATGGCTGGCAGAAATAGAGGAAGTCTTTTCAGACTCGAGGCAAGCATTTTTGTAATATCAGCGAGAGGACACTCTTAGTGAAGTGCTGAATATACCTGGCTTGAGGAGGCTGCAAAGCAAAATGGACGAGTTCAAGGCAAAGATTGCAAACGATAGCACCGCTATTGCCCAAATCTTTAACACAGAAATCGTTTGTTTTAATCGCAGTATCGCGAATCATTGTTTGTTCAGAGCTTCCTTAATCAGGGTAGACAATCTTGCTACGGATCAGCTGATCTTCACCCAACCGCCTGCGTTCTGCGCATTCCAGCCGCAGAACTTGGGCCAGATGAGGAACCCCGGTTCCATGCCAAAGCCCCGGAGCTTCTCGACCACCAATGAGAATTGGGGCCTGATAGAGAAACAGTTCATGACTCAGCCTGTTCTCAAGAAAAGCAGCGTGAAGCTGTCCTCCCCCTTCCAGTAACAAGGACAATCTGCCATCAGCGGCAAGATGTTTCAGGGCTTCTTGCAAACTCCTCACTTCAATGATCTCAACTCCAGCCTTTTTCCAGTCGGCGGCATGAGCGTTCAGGCGGCGCACATAAAGACGTGCCGGTGCACTTTTATCAAGTAAATGGTAATCCACCCTGCAGACAGGGGTATCGCGGCAGAGCACAACCCTTAACGGGGACTTCCCTCTGGGCTTTGCATGCCGAATGGCCAAAGATGGGTTGTCGTGCCGGAGTGTTCCCGAGCCAATCAGAACTGCATCACTGGTGGCGCGTAAACGGTGGGCATGACGACGTGACTGCTCGCTGCTGATCCATTGCGAATTCTTCAAATGCGTTGCTATCTTTCCATCCAGTGAGATTGCTGCCTTGGCAATAACGTACGGCATGCCAGTCTCAATAAAATGGAAAAATGGTCGGTTTAGCTTGTCTGCCTGCTTCCTTAGTACCCCACCCTGAACTTCGACTCCCCTGTCCTCCAGATAACAACCTCCACCGGACATGAGTGGATTGGAATCGCTGGAGGCATAGACAAGCCGTTTGATACCGGCCTGCAGAATAGCTTCAGTGCATGGAGGCGTCCTGCCATGGGAGGAACAGGGCTCAAGTGTGACGTAAAGTGTTGCATCTTTTGAGTCAGCACCGGCCTGGCCAAGTGCAATCACCTCTGCATGGGCGCAACCGGGCCCGACATGCCAGCCCTCGGCAATGATTCTATTGCCGAGAACAACGACAGCACCCACACGCGGATTGGGGTGGCTTGTACCGATTCCGCGCCTAGCCAGCACCAGTGCCCGGCGCATAAAATTCTTATCCATCCCCCCTTCAAAATCCATTTCTGATGTATTCATACTTTCTGATCTCCAAACAAAACATCTTCAAAGCCAAGCCTGGACAAATCATCCATACGCATCGGGTAAAGAATACCGTCAAGGTGGTCGCACTCATGCTGAACAACTCTGGCATGAAAACCATCTACCTGACGATTAATTGAACGGCCATGTTCATCAACACCCCGGTAGTGAACCCTGTTGAATCTCGGAACCATACCACGCAAGCCGGGAAGACTCAGACACCCTTCCCAGCCATGTGCCATTTCCTCGCCAAGTGCAGATAGGGAAGGGTTGATTAAAACGGTGTCAGGAATCTCTTCTGCATCTGCATAACGAGGGTTTTCCTGTAGACCAAAGATCACGACCCGCAAGGATACGCCAATCTGGGGCGCAGCCAGGCCGGCACCGTTCAGGAAAGTCATTGTCTCCCGCATATCTTTCACCAGCTCATGCAACTGTGCATCAAAGCGCTCTACCGGCAGGGCCCGTTCAAACAGACGAGAATCACCCATTTTTAGTATTGATTGGATAGCCATAACAGACATATTCAATGAACATCCGTATTCATGCAATATTCGAATTCATGTTACGTACACGTTTCGCCCCGAGTCCAACCGGACTACTGCATATCGGCAACGCCTACTCTGCCCTGAAATGCCAGCAGTGGGCGGAAAAAAACCATGCCGCGTTGTTGCTCAGAATCGAGGATATTGACCATACCCGTTGCCGACCTGAATACAGGCAGGCAATCCCGGAAGACCTGCAATGGCTCGGCATCCACTGGCACGGAGAGGTAACCAGGCAGAGCGAAAGAATTGAAAAATATCGGCAAGCTCTGGAGCAGTTAAAGGATATGGGCATTGTATATCCATGTTTCTGTACACGGCGCTCAATTCAAATGGAGATTGCCAGCATCGGCATTGCCCCCCACCTAGATGAATATGCAGATACTTACCCCGGTACCTGCAGATCAATCGATCCACCCCGAAGTAAGCAGCGCATCATAAACGAAAACCATTCCTGGCGAATCAATGTCGGAAAAGCCTTCCGCCTGCTTTCCAACCCGATTGCATGGCGTGACGGCTCGGGCAGAAGTCATCCGGTCACTGCGGCATCAATCGGTGATATTATTATTGGACGCAAGGACATCGCCTTCAGTTATCACCTTGCTGTTGTTGTTGATGATGCAGAGCAGGAAATTACGCATGTCATTCGGGGAGAGGATCTGATCCATGTCACCCCGCTCCACCGTCTTCTGCAGGCACTACTGGGCCTGCCCGATCCAGTCTACATTCACCATCCGCTTCTGGCTGACAGTCAGGGAAGGAGGTTGACAAAACGAAATCGCGCCATCCCCCTGAAACAATTGATCAAACTCGGAATTCACCCTGAAAGCCTGCGCCATTACCTACTTACAACTATTCCCCCCGTCTGCCCCTGGAATGAAGAGAATACTGATTTGATTCTGAAACATCTTTGTTAAACAGAACTGTTCAGGAATCACGGTGATGATTGCACCTGCCTGTGCAATGTACGCAAACAGGCAGTTACCGGGAATATCAGTGAGCTAAAGAGCCCCTATTCCCACTCAATGGTTCCCGGCGGTTTGGAGGTGATGTCGTAAACGACACGATTGATGCCACTGACCTCGTTGATGATGCGATTGGACATCTTTCCGAGCAGATCATGATCCAGCTGGACAAAATCGGCAGTCATTCCATCCAGAGAATGCACAGCCCGAATGGCGATGCAGTTTTCGTAGGTACGTTCATCTCCCATGACTCCCACCGACTGTACAGGCAGCAAAACGGCAAAACTCTGCCATATCTGATGGTAAAGACCTGCCGCCTTGATCTCTTCAAGAACAATGGCATCAGCCTTCCTGACAAGCTCAAGTTTTTCAGACGTGATATCGCCCAGACAACGTACAGCCAGCCCCGGTCCGGGAAATGGCTGCCGCGCGATGACCTCTTCCGGCATCCCGAGCTCTCTGCCAAGTTCACGTACTTCATCTTTGAACAGTTCCCTGAGCGGCTCGATCAGTTTTAATTGCATGCGCTCCGGCAACCCACCGACGTTATGATGACTCTTGATCACCGCACTTGGCCCTTTGAAGGATACAGATTCAATCACATCCGGGTATAGCGTGCCCTGAGCCAGAAAATCCACCTTGCCGATAGAATTTGCCTCCTCCTCAAAGACGGCAATAAACTCATTTCCGATTATCTTGCGCTTTGTCTCGGGATCGCTGACACCGGCAAGCTTTTCCAGAAACCTGGCCTCGGCATCAACATAGTCCAGCTTGACATGAAATTGATCGGTGAAGGTCTGCTGCACAGTCTCCGCCTCACCCAAACGCAAGACCCCGTTGTTGACAAAGATGCAGGTCAACTGATCACCAATCGCTTCGTGAATCAGCACTGCTGCCACCGAGGAGTCCACCCCGCCGGAAAGCCCACAAATCACCTTGCCATCACCCACCTGCTGACGTATTTCCCGCTTGGCGACTTCGATATAGGAACTCATGGTCCATGACCCGGAACAGGCACAAATTGCCCGCGCGAAAGTGGCCAGAAGCGCGGAACCCTGAGGCGTATGCACCACCTCGGGATGAAACTGAATGCCATAAAAATGGCGATGATAGTCGGCAATGGCTGCATGTGGCGCGTTTGACGTATGCCCCACCGTAAAAAAACCATCAGGGAGAGATTCGATACGATCACCGTGACTCATCCACACTTCCATGCCGGATGCCGAGGTAACGGACGCGAACAGACCCCGGCTGTCATCCACGTTGAGATGGGCACGACCATATTCGCGATGCGTAGCCCTGCCGACCGAACCACCCAGCTTTTGGGTCATCAACTGCATGCCATAACAAATGCCAAGCACCGGCACACCAAGTTCAAAGACAGATTCATGGATGTCAGGCGCACCTTCGGCCAGTACCGAGGCCGGGCCACCGGAAAGCACAATACCTTTTGCTCCGAAATCACGAATAAAATCTTCCGATACGATACAGGGGTGTATCTCGCAATAGACATGTGCCTCACGGATACGCCGGGCGATCAGTTGTGTGTACTGGGATCCAAAATCCAGAATCAGTATCTTTTCCATTATAGCCTTACCAGAGAGGCCGGGGAAACAAAACGAAGATTCTACTCCGTCTTTCTCTGTTTCCGATGTTCAAAATGTCATTCACGACGATAGTTGGGAGCTTCTTCGGTAATACTCACATCATGCACATGACTTTCGCGTAAGCCTGCCTGGGATATTTTCACAAATTCGGCCTTTTCATGTAGTTCGGAAATACTGGCGCATCCCGTATATCCCATGGCCGCCCTTAATCCGCCGATAAGCTGATGCAGAATGGAAGCCAGCGGCCCCTTGTAGGCCACACGCCCCTCAATGCCCTCCGGTACCAGCTTCATGGTTTCATCCACATCGGCCTGGAAATAGCGATCCTTACTCCCCTTCTTCATGGCTCCGAGTGAGCCCATGCCACGATAGGCCTTGTAACTTCTGCCCTGATACAGGATGGTCTCTCCCGGTGACTCATCCGTACCGGCAAACATGGAACCGATCATCACGGTATGACCGCCGGCGGCAATGGCCTTGGCCATATCTCCGGAAAATTTGATGCCGCCATCGGCAATCAACGGAATAGCCGCTTCATCGGCAGCATCAATACAATTTACAATGGCTGTAATCTGCGGCACACCAACCCCTGAAATCATTCTGGTGGTGCAGATAGAACCCGGGCCAACACCTACCTTGACAGCATCAGCCCCGGCATCAGCCAGGTCTTTTACTGCCTTGCCCGTGGCAATATTACCGGCAACCAACTGCACAGCGTCACCGTATTGTCTCCTGATATCCCGAACCTGCTCAATTACACCCCGAGAATGACCGTGGGCCGTATCCACAACCACTACATCAACACCCGCAGCCTGAAGAGACTCAAATCGGGCCAGCTCGGCCTCGCCTACACCGATGGCAGCTGCTACCAGCAGGCTACCCAGATCATCCCGGACGGCATTGGGGAAGTCGGTAGCCTTCTCCATATCCCGTACCGTTATCATGCCTTGCAAACAGCCTTTTGCATTGATGACAGGAAGCTTTTCAATACGGTGTTCATGAAACAGCCTCTTGCAAGTTTCATGATCCGCACCCTCTTCCACAGTTACCAGTTTCTCTTCAGGCGTCATAAGCTGTGCAACCGGAGTATCAGGGCTTTGGGCGAATCGCACATCCCGGTTGGTCACAATACCGCACAGGATTCCAGCCTTGTTCAGTACCGGGAAACCGGAATAGCCATGTATGGCCTTGAGTTCACGTAATTGATCTAAAGTGGTCTCGGGTGAAACAGTCAGGGGCTCCTTGACAATGCCAGCCTCAAAACGCTTGACCCTTCTCACCTCCTCGGCCTGGGCCTCGGGGGACATATTCTTGTGGATGACGCCGATACCACCTTCCTGGGCCATACAAATGGCGGTACGTGATTCTGTGACCGTATCCATGGCAGATGACAAAAGTGGAATGTTCAGCCTGATTCCGCGCGTGAGCTGACTGGAAACATCAACCTGTCGGGGCAGAATAGCGCTTGCAGCAGGCATCAGCATCACATCATCAAACGTCAAAGCCTCGCCAATAAGCTGCATGTCACCTCCGGAAGGTGGCCCATTGTAAGCACATAGCCGCCTACGGCAAGCTCCATTGCCTGAGCAGTAAAAAGCGGACGCTATCGAATGGCGCTACCCTTTTTTCAACTTCTCATCAGTGAAAACAAATCGCCCTGCCGGGTGATATGATGAGGTAAATATTCAAATATTGCTCTGGATAATCAGGATATAAGACCGGTATAGCTGGCTTTATCTCATATAAAGGGTAGCATCCTTTTTTAACGTAAGATCCAAATGTCAAGCCTACCCTGATCCCATGCCAGGACTAATCTAATTACTTGCTGCATTGGCAACATGCCCGGTAGCCATCGCGCGCATCGACAAATTCAGGGACAGTTTACCTGTCAAATCCCCGAATGGTCGATGCTACTTACAAATAGACAAACTGTCCCCGGAAAATCCCGCTATACTTGTCACCATGCAATATCGTCAACTGGGTAAAACATCGCTACAGGTCAGCGAAATCT
>JBHHTX010000016.1:0-19117 GCA_046753585.1 Mariprofundaceae bacterium | reverse complement strand
CCAAGAAGAGCCAGACCTATACCACTGCCGCGGATAATCAGACAGCAGTGACCATCAAGGTTTGTCAGGGCGAACGTGAAATTGCCGGTGATAATAAACTTCTTGGCTTGTTTAACCTTGAGGGCATTGCACCTGCGCCCAGGGGAATGCCACAGGTTGAAGTTACTTTTGATATTGATGCCAATGGCATCATGCATGTACATGCCAAGGATAAGGGTACGAATAAGGAGACTTCCATTCGTATTGAATCCGGCTCCGGCCTTTCCAAGGATGAAATCGACCGTATGCAGAAAGAGGCCGAGGAGCATGCAGATGAAGACAAGAAGCGGCGTGAGACTATTGAGGATCGAAACCGCGCGGACACTTTGGTCTATTCTACTGAAAAGGCATTGAAAGAGCATGGTGATGCTATTGACGATTCCTCCCGTAAAGAGATTGAGGATGCCGTTGCTGCGTTGAAAAAGGCGCTGGAAGGCTCTGACATGGAAGCGATCAAAAAAGCAGAAGAAGAGGTTGCCCAGAAGTCACAGAAGCTGGGTGAGATTATCTATAAGAAAATGCAGGAAGAAAGCTCCCCGGAAGGGGATGCTGGCAAGCAAGCAGAGGGTGCAACTTCATCTGCCGAGCAAAAGAAGGGTGACGATGTTGTTGATGCCGAGGTTGTAGACGACAAGAAGTAAAGTGTAAGGCGCAAGGCGTTTATATACTGAACGTCTTGTGCCTTGCCCCTCATACTAAAATCAGGGAGTGGCGGTGGCCAAGAGAGATTATTACGAAGTGATCGGCGTAGACAGTGATGCCGATTTGAATCATATAAAAAGAGCCTACCGCAAGCTTGCTATGCAATATCACCCGGACCGGAATCCGGATGATGCCGTTGCGGCCGAGAAGTTTCGTGAGGTTACTGAGGCTTACGAAGTTCTTTCCGATTCACAGAAACGTTCCCGTTATGATCAGTACGGACATGCCGGGGTAGATGATCAGATGCAGGATTTCTGGTCTCGTGGTGGTTTCCAGGACTCACATGCATTTCGCGATTTTGGTGATGTTTTTGGTGATGTTTTTGGTGATGTTTTTGGTTTTGGAGGTGGGCGACAGGCGGCCAGAGGCTCTGACCTCAGATACCAGCTTAATCTTGGTTTGGAAGAAGCAGCCAAAGGCAAGGAAGTTGAGTTAGAGATCCCCAAGCATGTGCAATGTGGTAGTTGTGGTGGCAGTGGTGCCAGAGCCGGAACAAACCCTGTTCCCTGCCGTACTTGCGGTGGGCATGGCCAGGTTCAGATGAGCCAGGGTTTTTTCTCAATCAGACGGACCTGTCCGACATGTAATGGATCGGGTAAACGCATTGAGTCGCCTTGTCCGAACTGCGCAGGTGCTGGAAGAGAGCGTACAGTCAAGAAACTCAAGGTGCGTATTCCCGCCGGTGTTTATGAAGGGGCGCAGGTTCGCGTTAGTGGTGAGGGGGAGGCCGGCCCTCATGGCACAGCACCAGGCGATCTGTATATCGTTGTCACACTGGACAAACATCCCATCTTTGAGCGTGATGGAAAAGACTTGCATTGTACCGTGCCGGTCACCTTTCCACAGGCGACTCTGGGTTCAGAGATGCAAGTTCCGACCCTTACTGGTAAGGTAAAAGTAAAAATACCCCCGGGTACGGAAGATGGGCGGGTGTTGCGCCTGCGTGGACACGGAGTATCGGATATCCGAACCAATGGCACAGGAGAGTTGTATGTCCATATACACATCTCGGTTCCCAAGAAGCTGTCAAAAGATCAGGAGGAGCTGCTGCGGGCCTTTGCTACGGCTACAGGTGATGACGTTTATCCGGAACGCTCTTCCTTTCTGAACATAGCCAAGCGCTTCTGGGATGATCTGGCAGGGGAGTCAAAATGATTACGCGTGTCATTGTGGTCGGTGCTGCCGGGCGCATGGGCCAGAGCCTTATCCGAGCAGTTACTGAACAGGAAGGCATGCGACTTGTTGGCGCTACGGAACGGCAGGGTTCGCCCATGTTGGGAAGGGATGCAGGTGAACTGACTGATGTCGGCGCTCTCGGCATAGCAATCGAGAGTGATTTGCGTGCCTGTTCCCGGGCCGATGTCCTGGTGGATTTTACAGCCCCTGAGTCTACTTTGGCGCATGCCCGGTTTGCTGCTGAGCAAGGTATGCGAATGGTGGTTGGCACAACCGGTTTTTCCTCACAGCAGCTTGACGGACTCAAATCAATATTGACATCCGTGCCTGTACTCATGGCCTCGAATTATTCCGTTGGCGTTAACCTGACTATAGAACTGGCGCGCCGTACCGCATCTGTTCTTGGTCCGGATTATGATGCTGAAATTGTCGATGCGCATCACCGGCATAAGGTAGACGCTCCGTCCGGAACAGCCCTTTCTCTGGGAGAATCAGTGGCCGAAGGTCGGGGTGTTTCCTTGGAAGATAAGGCTGTCTACGCACGGCAGGGTATTACGGGGGCCAGAGAGGCGGGAGCCATTGGTTTTTCGGTGATTCGGGCCGGCGATATTGTGGGTGAACATACAGTGATGTTTGCCGGAGCCGGTGAACGTCTGGAAATCAAGCATGTGGCCACTGATCGGATGACCTTTGCGCACGGTGCCATTCGCGGCACAAAGTGGCTAATGGATCAGAATGTGGGCTGGTACGATATGCAGGATGTCCTGAATCCAAGCTGAGTGATCATTTTGACATATCAGAAAAAAGTTGATCGGCTCAGGGCTCTCCGGGGGCCATTGCCTTGATAGATACGGCATGAATGGTCGGACCAAATTCATTACCCAAAGCTTTGTAGACAAGCCTGTGGCGCTGGACTTGACTTAAGCCTGCAAAACAATCGGCAACGATATGCACGGTAAAATGACCACCGCCGGATTCTTTTGCTCCGGCATGGCCAGCGTGTTTCCACGATTCATCTTCGACCTGAATAGAGCTCACCTTCAACTGATCTTCAAGTAATTGACGTATCCTTGTTGCTCGATCACTCATGTCTTGTTTTGCCTCTCCCGGTAAAGGATAAAAACCTTGCCGATCCGGTGAACAAATTCGGCCCTGCTGGCTTTGGCAAGTTCGATGGCCATGGTGTGACGATCCTCCCGCTTGCCTTCATGGATGTGCACCTTAATCAATTCATGTCTTTCCAGGCTGCTATCTGTTTCCTTGATAACATTTGGAGTGAGGCCATGTTGACCGATACGCACCACCGGCTTCAAGTGATGAGCTCTAGCCTTAAGCTGTTTTTTTTGTTTGTTGTCCAGGGACAATGCAGCCTCCTTTTTTCGGGAATGGTAACAGCAAGCTTGATCTCGCACGATCATTCAAAGCACTTGATTATTTCCTGCTTTCAGTCTTTGTGCAGCAAACCTAATGCTATAGGGTGGAACCATGCCAAACGTTTCCGATAACCAGCCTGCTATAAACGGGGATACACAAAAGGAGTTTCCTAAAGGCAGAACATCTCCGCATATACCCATCCGCCTGCGCTGGATGCTGCTGGTAGGACTGGCCGTTAGTCTTGCCGTATTGTTGTTGGCATTGATTGTTCTGGATTTCGAACGTGATGCCTGGCTTGAGAACCAGTCCGCTCAGGCAAAAACTCTGGTAGATCGCCTGGCCGATGAGATCAAGATACCGGCCTTGGCTCTCGGCACCGCTGAAGTTGACAAAATCATCATTGGCTTCCTGGACAAAGTTCCGTCAGTGCTGGGCGTGCAATTTCTATACGCCAGTGGTAAGAAAAAAAACTATGGCACTACCGGGCTGGCTAAGGAACAAAGAATTGCAGATCAACAGCTGAACTCATTGGAGGTAAGTCGGCTTCAATCCAGCCAGTTATGGTTTGCAAAGAAGGTTGTTTTTTCTCACACGCATGTTGGAACGGTGGCAGTACGTTTTTCAGAGGACGCCTGGACGGATCTGGCAACCAGCCTCCTTCAACGCATGATCCTGGCAGCACTGTTCGTCATTATCCTGTTTAGCATTGTTGTCTATTGGATTGCAGGTCGCATGAGCCGACCTCTGGAATCATTGGCCCGGGCAGCCCAGCGTGTGGCACACGGGGACTTCAGTATCCAACTTCCCGTCAAAGGCAATGATGAAATTACCGATGCCGTGAGCCAGTTTAATGATATGGTAAAGGAGTTGGCGCACAAGAAGGAAATCAGGGAAGTGTTCGGGCGCTATCTTAACCCCGAGCTGGTTGAAGGCGTGTTTCAGGAGGGGGAATTTGAGGCGGAAAGCAAAAGACACACAGTCACTGTTCTCTTTGCTGACATGGTGCATTTCACCGAATTTGCAGAGGTTACTCCCACGGAAGGCGTAATCGATATCCTAAATCAGCATTTCGAGGTTTTTCACCGAATTATCGACTACTTTGACGGACATGTGGATAAATATATCGGGGATGCTCTCATGGCTGTGTTTAATCACCCCAACAAGGATTATGAGCATATCAGGCACGCCACCATGGCTGGCCTGGCCATGTCCATGGTCTCCGCCAGGCTGGGACTTACCCGAGATACCGGTGAGCCCGTTGAGTTTCGCATCGGTATCAATAGCGGTGATGTTATCGTTGGCAATATGGGAGCGGCCGAGCGTCTCCAGTACACAGTGATTGGTGATGCAGTGAATGTAGCCTCTCGTATGGCCGGTGTTGGTAAAGGCGGCGAGGTTGTGGTTTCAAGAACCACTTTTATCAAGCTTGGAAATGGTTTTGAATTCAGTAGCCTTGGTAAACAGGAGATAAGGGGAATACGTCACGCCATTGAATGCGGAAAAATAAAATGCACCGGAAGGCGCGAGCGCAAGATAATCAGGCAGGCCGTGGAACTTGCGTTAGAGTTAGGTGTCTCCGGCGGGGAATGTCATCAATGATTTGCGACTGTAGCCAGTTCTGGTTCCGTTTGTTTATTGGCTTGTGCCTGGTTGGTTTTTCGGGTTGTGCCTCCGTGAATAAGAAAAATATCAATCCGTTGAATATGTTTAATACCTATGAGAGCGCACTCAGGGATTACCAGCAAGGCAAGGTGCTGGAGGCACGGGAAATTGTACTGAAAATAGATTCCGAGAATGAAAGTTATGACAAGGCCAGAACTTTACTTCGCAAACAGATTGAACCAGCAAGGCTGCGGCTGCTTAGGCACTATAAGCGCAAGGCGAGAGCGGCAGAATCCGGAAAAGCATGGGCGGATGCGAAAAGGCTCTATCAGCAGGCAGCGTTATTCTCTCTGGGTAATTCAGCACTTGAGAAAAAAGTCGGCAGAATGGAATTGCATATGCAACAGCTTCGTCTGGATAAGCTTATTAGCCAACGACGCAAGGAAGATGCAACCTTTATGAAATGGCTTGATGCCTATGAAATTCCATTGGGGCTTGACCCTGATGATGAACCTTTTGAACGAAGATCCAGGCATTTTCAGAATGAACTGGATGCGCGGGCACAAACGGCCTATATTGAAGCCAGGCGCTATTTGAGCCGTGGTTATCCAGAAGTGGCCTATGTTGATATTGAGTCCCACCTCCGTTTTCGGCCCGAATCAAAAATGGGCAAAAAACTTCTCAAAAATATCAGGAAAACTCTGCCCCGAGGTCTGAGGCTTCCTGCCTCGGTAACGTTCAAGAAGAGCAGGAAGATTCCATTGCGTGTTAAGGCTGCTGATATAGATGCGTTGATGCGTAAAGGTAGCTGGCTTACGGCTCACAAGTATGCGATCGCCTATCGAAGAAGTGGAGGAAAGGATGCCGACGCTTATCTCAAGCGAGTTGAGGTGGGCAGGAAAAAGTCAGCTCTAAAGTCATTTGAAAGAGGAAAACTTGCATTCCAGCAGGAAAAAATGGATAAAGCTGTAAGGTATTTGAAGCGAGCTGTTGATCTGGATCCTGATAATGCTGAATATACAGAGAACCTGCAACGAGCAAGTCAATTGAAGGAGCGATTATATATTCTCCGCCAGGAGGCAACACAATAAATGATGGACAACATTATGCGGCCACGTCGTAAAACAAGACAGATCAAAGTAGGCTCTGTAATGATTGGCGGAGATGCACCCGTTGCTGTGCAGTCCATGACCAATACTTTAACTACAGATGTGGAAGCTACTCTCTCCCAAATTGGCAGGCTTGCCCGGGCCGGCGCAGATATTGTGCGGGTTTCCGTGCCTGACAAGGACTCGGCCAGGGCAATGGTAAATATTGTCAACAATGCGCCCCTGCCAATCATTGCAGATATACATTTCGATTACCGTTTAGCTTTGTCAGCGATAGAAGCCGGCGTACACGGTTTGCGTCTGAATCCGGGAAACATCGGTAAACGTGAACGTGTTGAAGCGGTTTGCGTGGCAGCTGCAGAACGCAATATACCTATTCGAATCGGTGTCAATGCAGGTTCACTGGAAAAAGACTTGCTGGAGAAATACGGAGAGCCCTGTGCAGATGCAATGGTGGAATCTGCCCTGAGGCATATCACAATCCTTGAAGATCTCGGTTTTCATGATATCAAGGTTTCACTCAAGGCCAGTAATATTCCCATGACTGTGGCTGCTTACAGGAAGCTGGCAGCAAGGGTTGATTACCCCTTCCATCTTGGTATCACCGAATCGGGCAGCTTGTTTAGCGGTACCATCAAGTCATCAATCGGATTGGGGATTATGTTGCTTGAGGGTATTGGCGATACCATTCGTGTATCACTTGCTGCCAATCCGGTTGAGGAGGTCAAGGCCGGCTTTGAAATCCTGAAGGCGCTTGGCCAGAGGCATCACGGCGTGAATATTATCGCCTGTCCTTCCTGTGCGAGACAGAGGTTTGATGTTATCAAAACCGTCCAACTTCTGGAAGAACGTGTGGCACATATCCAGGTTCCTCTGGACGTTGCTGTCATTGGTTGTGTGGTGAATGGGCCAGGTGAAGCACGCGAGGCTGATATCGGCATTACCGGAGGTCAGCCCATGAGTCTGATGTACAAAGATGGCAAACCTGTCGACAAGATTTCTGAGGAGGATCTTGTGGATCAACTTGTTCTGGAGCTTGAAAAGAAAGCAGCGGAATCGGACAAGTCGAAGGCAGCAGAGGTCTGAGTATGGTGCGCAGTATTCGCGGTGTTCATGATGCGTTCCCGGATGAAACCAGCGCTTGGCAGAGGGTGGAGCAGGTAGCAAGGGATACATTCGGGCGCTACGGCTTTTCTGAAATAAGACTTCCCATCATGGAACCTACCGAACTGTTTGTACGCTCAATAGGCAAGGCCACTGATATCGTTAATAAGGAGATGTACAGCTTCCTGGATAAGGGGGGTGATGCCTTGAGCCTGAGACCTGAAGGCACAGCTGGAGTTGTGCGTGCCTATTTGCAGGCAAGCCTGACACGGTCCGGCACCCAGCGCTGGTATTACATGGGTCCGATGTTTAGACGGGAACGGCCGCAAAAAGGGCGTCTCAGACAGTTTCAGCAAATCGGTGTTGAGTTGATCGGGCCTGCAGGTCCGGTCGAAGATGCTGAAATACTGGCCATGGCCAGAGATATGCTCAAACAACTATCTATTGAACATGTTCGTTACGAGGTCAACAGTCTCGGTTGCAACATTTGCCGGCCCGGTTATCGCAAGGCCCTGCTTGATTTTTTACAGGCACACAAAGACAAACTTTGCGAAACCTGTCAGGAGCGGACCGTTAGCAATCCCATTCGGGTATTGGACTGCAAGGTACCTTCCTGTGGCCAGATACTTGCGGGCGCGCCGGTGATGACTGGCTATCTTTGCGAGGCCTGCGAACAACATTTTTCCGGATTTAAGTCCGGCCTGGAGGCCCTGGAAGTACCCTATGTGATCAACCCTTATATGGTGCGCGGGCTTGATTATTACACACGGTCTGCATTTGAGATCACAACTGATCGTTTGGGTTCTCAGGGAACGGTTATTGCCGGTGGTCGTTATGATGGCCTGATTGAGGAACTCGGCGGGCCAGCAATACCTGCTGTGGGCTTTGCCCTTGGACTCGAACGCCTGTCTATGTTGATAGATGGAATCACCCCCGGGTCAGCACAGCTTGCTGTGGTGGCCATCGGCGATGAGGCACTGACATATTCTCTGAAAATTGCCCGGAAATTCCGTGAAAGCGGCATCAAGGTAGTGCATTGCGGCTCGGGCTCGGCCAAGACGCTATTTAAACGAGCACATCGGGAAGGCGTTTACTTTGTTGCGGTTGTTGGAGACGAAGAAATGCGATCAAAGATGGTAAGCATCAAATCCATGCTTAACGGCAAACAACAACAGTTGACCATAAAAGGTGCAATCGACCATATAACCAGTTAATTCTATTAGAGGTATTTGGAATAACTATTGAAGGCCCTGCTCAAACCATTCATTAACAGCGCCAAAGACCTGGCGCCCATTGTCATTACGATTGTTTTTTTCCAACTTGTTGTATTGCAACAAGCCTTTCCAGACATAGAGAAGACCATCATCGGTATTTTTATGGTGTTGATTGGACTGGCTTTATTTGTGAAAGGCCTGGAACTCGGCTTGTTTCCTATCGGGGAAAGCATGGCCTTTGCCTTCGCCAAAAAGGGGAATATCTTCTGGTTATTAGCCTTCGCCTTTGCGCTCGGGGTTTCAACAACAATAGCCGAGCCGGCGCTTATCGCTATAGCTGGCAAGGCAGCTCAGGTGGCGGCAGCGAACGGTGCAATCATCGACTCGGTTCAGGCAATGGAAACCTATGCTCTGGAATTGCGCTTGACCGTTGCTCTCTCGGTTGGCCTGGCCATCACACTGGGTGTTTTGCGAATCCTGTTGGGCTGGCCACTTCACTGGTGCATGGTTGCCGGTTATATGCTGGTAATCAGCATGACCTATTTTTCCCCGGAAGAGATCATAGGTATTGCCTATGATGCCGGAGGTGTGACCACCTCCACCATTACTGTTCCTCTCGTTGCAGCCCTTGGTGTTGGTCTGGCTTCGGCAGTGCGTAGACGCAACCCTGTTATTGAAGGTTTTGGCCTGATTGCTTTTGCCTCCCTTTTGCCGATGCTGTTTGTTATGGGCTTCGGTATTCTGGCGGGCTGAATGATCGAATTTGCATATATGTTCAGGGAAACACTCATATCAACCATAGTTGATATCCTGCCAATCATTGTCGTGCTGCTCGGATTTCAGATATTCGTCTTGCGTCGGCCAGTTCCTAATCCGGGGAGGGTGTTGCTCGGCTTTTTCTACTTACTTATTGGTATGATTTTCTTCCTTTTGGGCCTGGAGGAAGCAATATTTCCTCTTGGTGAGGTAATGGCCAGACAGCTAACTGAGCCCGAATTTATTTTTGCCGGGATCGAACAGCAGGCCGCTGTTCACTGGCAGGATTATCATTGGGTCTATATTTTTGCTGCCGCCATCGGTTTTTCCACCACCATTGCCGAGCCGGCCCTGATAGCTGTCGCTATAAAGGCGGAGGAAGTTTCCGGCGGGGCGATTCAATCATGGAACCTTCGCATCGCCGTTGCTATCGGTGTGGCCTTTGGTGTTTCACTGGGGTGTTTTCGAATTGTTACCGGTACATCACTGTGGGCCTATATTTTTATTGGATATATTGTCGTGATTGTACAAACGATATTCACGCCAAAAAACATTATCCCGCTGGCCTACGATTCCGGAGGTGTGACAACCTCCACAGTTACTGTGCCGCTGGTAGCTGCACTTGGACTGGGCCTGGCACACAGTATCCCCGGCCGTAGTACACTGATCGATGGCTTTGGACTGATTGCCTTTGCCAGTTTATTTCCGATCATTTCAGTGATGGCCTATGCCCAGATCAGTTATTGGATAGAACAACGTGAAACTTCAAGGGAAGGAGGTAGCTAATGCACTTTAAACTTATTATTGCGCTTGTTGAGGATATAAAGACCGATGAAATCGTCAATGCCGCCAGGGAGGCTGGAGCAACCGGTTCCACGGTGATTGGCAGTGCCCGGGGTGAGGGTTTGAAACAACCGAAAACCTTCTTTGGCCTCACCCTGGAGACACAAAGGGATATGATACTATTTATTGTTGAGGAGCATTTGAGCAGACAGATACTGGAGAAAGTTGCGGAAGTTGGCGGTTTTGATTCCAGGCCTGGTTGCGGGGTTGCCATGCAACTGGATATCGAGGATACCATCGGCCTGAAAAGTCAAATCAAGACTATTATTGCAGAAGTGGAGGATGAAATATGAACCGGAAAAACATTATTCGCATCCGTGAGGTTATGAAGACAGAATTTGAAACAATTGAAGGTCTGGCAACCATCAAACAGGCACTTGAAATCATGCAAAAGAAGAATGTGAAGGCGCTGATTGTCAACAAACGTCACGATGACGACGAATACGGCATGATTATTGTGGCCGATATTGCACGTGAAGTTCTTGCCAAAAACCGTTCACCGGATCGAGTCAGCGTGTATGAAATTATGACCAAACCGGCTGTGTGTGTTCCTCCGGAAATGGATATTCGCTACGCCAGCCGACTCCTTTCTCGTATGGGCTTTGCCCGTGCCCCTGTGGTGCAGGGTAGAACGATTATAGGCACCGTCAGTTACACAGATATGGTGCTTAAAGGGTTGTTGCAGTATTATAGATAGTCTGTTTTCTCTTGGTTGGAGTTCTCAGGCTGTGCTGGTAGTTTCCGCTTCCTATGACATCAGATTCACAAAAGCTGAAACTGGACGAACTTCGCCAGAGAATCGATGCAATCGACGATCAGCTTCTTTCCCTGATTAACGGTCGGGCAGGCCTGGCGGCTGAAGTTGCGCGCTACAAAAGCAGCCGGGGTGATACTCCTTATTATGTGCCAAGCCGTGAGGCGGAAATCATTCGACGTCTGCTGGCCAATAATAAAGGTGTAGTTCCGGATGTGGCAGTGCATGGCATTTTCAGAGAGGTTATCGGAGCCTGTCTGGCACTTGAATCCCCTATGACTATAGCCTACCTGGGACCGCAAGGAACCTTTACCCACCTGGCTGCCTGTCGACAGTTCGGTTCCTCTGCAACATTTATGGCCTGTAAGGGTCTGGATGAAGTCTTTGATGAGGTGGAAGGAAAGCGTGCCACCTATGGTGTTGTACCTGTGGAGAATGCTTTTGAAGGAGCGGTAACGCATACCCTGGATTTGTTTGTGGATAGCCGGGTATCAATTTGTGCGGAAGTTGTCTTGCAGATTCACCACCACTTGATCGCTACAGCCGGGTCTTTGAAGGAAATTAAGAAGCTGGTTTCACACCCTCAGGCCCTTGCCCAGTGCAGGCAGTGGCTACATGCGAATCTTCCCTGGGTTGAGATTCTGGAGACCAGTTCAACAGCCGAGGCCGTTGAGCGTATCGCCGAAGATAAAACTATAGCAGCGGTGGGTTCCCTGTCGGTTGCTGAACGCCTGGAACTGCCGGTACTCCACCGTAACATCGAAGATCATCACGAAAACACAACAAGGTTTCTGGTTATCGGCCGTCATGATTCACCTCCGTCGGGCGATGATAAAACCGCTGTTATTCTGTCTGCATCCAATCAACCCGGTGCGCTTCATGCCTTGCTTACCCCTTTTGCCAGCCGGGATATAAGTCTGAGCCAGATTGAATCACGGCCCTCGAAGAGAGAGCTTTGGCAGTACTTTTTCTTTGTGGACATCATCGGACATCAAACGGACGAAGTTATTGCCGAGGCTCTGGCGGAAATAAGGGCGATGCCAGGTGCCTACCTCAAGATGCTGGGCTCGTATCCCATCTCCAAACAGCTGTAAGGGCTTATGCGTGACATGAACTGGCAGGCTTATGCAGTGCCACAAAGCCGTGTACTTCATCCTTACGTGCCCGGCAAACCGGTTGAGCAGTTACTTCTGGAGAAAGGGTTAACTTCGGCTTTAAAACTGGCTTCAAATGAGAATCCTTACGGGCCACCACCTGCATCTATTGAAGCGATTCGCCGCGTAGCGGATAAAGTACATTTGTATCCTGATGGAAGCGGCTCATCCCTGAAATCGGCTCTGGCTGAAAAGCTTGGTGTAACTCGTGAGCAGATATTGCTTGGTAACGGTTCAAATGAAGTGCTGGAGCTTCTTATCCGTTGTTTTGCAGGGGCGGGGGATGAGGTTGTTTACTCACAACATGCTTTCATCGTTTATGCCCTGTCCTCAATCGCAGCAGGAGCCTGCGGCACTCCGGCTCCAGAAAATGATGGGTTTAGTCATGACCTTGATGCCTTGTACAAGGCTGTTGGCCCCAGAACCAGGCTCATTTGTATGGCCAATCCCAACAACCCGACAGGCACATTACTCTCTTTGGATTCCATTCAGGGTTTTCTTGATCGATTACCACGGCAAATGGTAGTTCTGCTTGATGAGGCTTATTTTGAATATGTGCAGGAAACCATCGGCGATAGCATGAAATATCTCGAGCATCCGGGACTTCTCATTTGCCGCACCTTTTCCAAGGCCTATGGTCTGGCTGGTTGCCGGGTAGGCTATGCCGTAGGAGATAGCGAAATTATTGAGCTGGCCAACCGCTTTCGTGAACCGTTTAATGTAAACAGCATTGCCCTGATTGCTGCAGAGGCTGCATTACAGGATGAGAGGTGGGTTCTGGATCATGTGAACGAATGTTTGTGCGAGCGCCAGCGGCTCGAACAGTTTTTTCGACACAGGGATTGTCTGAGCAGGGAAAGCCACGGAAATTTTGTGTTGCTCAGACACAACCGGGCCAAGGAGATTTTGCTGCGTCTGGAAGATTGCGGCATTATCTCCCGCTCCCTTGAACCGTATGGATTAGCTGACATCTTGCGTATCTCGGTAGGTAAACCATCGGAAAATGATCGTTTGATGGCCGAACTTGAGCCTATACTGACGGAGTTTGAAGCATGAACATGGATATAACTTTCACTGCTATCTTCTCGTTCTGCAATGGTGCTTTTTCCTGTGCCTGAACATGTGGTTGTTATCGGCGTAGGTCTTATCGGGGGGTCTGTGGCCAGGGCTATAAAAAAAGCCGGATATGCGGATCGTATTACGGGTGCCGGGCGGAATTTGCAGCGCCTTGAGCGTGCCCTGGAACTTGGCGTGGTTGATCACATCAGTACAAATATTGCCAGGGCAGTCCAGGATGCGGATATTGTTGTGATTGCTACGCATATGCATGCATACCAAACCGTTTTTTCCGCGATTGCTGATCATTTGCCCGAACATGCCTTGCTTACCGATGTTGGCAGTATCAAGTCAGGTGTCGTTCTGGATGCCAGGCAGTATCTGAAAAATGTTGACCGTTTTGTACCTGCGCATCCTTTGGCCGGTACCGAACAATCCGGTGTTGAAGCTTCATTCGCAGAATTGTTCCAGAATCACGTCTGTGTGCTGACGCCGATGGATGAAACAGATTCTGATGCAGTAAAAGAGATTCAGATCATGTGGGAGGCTTGTGGCTGCAAAGTGGAATGCATGAGCGCAGGAGAACACGATGATTTTCTGGCAGCGGTAAGTCATTTGCCGCACCTTGTAGCCTATGCCCTTGTCAATGCTGTACACAACCTGGGTGACGGGCAACATGAGCCTTTCAAGTTTGCGGCCGGTGGATTCAGGGATTTCACCCGCATTGCCTCCTCATCCCCTGACATGTGGCGCGATATTTGCCTCGGTAACCGGGAAGCACTGCTGAGAAAAATTGATGCTCTGGATAGCGAACTCAAGTTGCTTCGTCGGGCATTACAGGAAGAGGACGGGCCATGGCTTCTGGAGGAGTTTACCAGTGCCAAACGGGCACGAGACACTTGGCTGGCAAAACAGGGGAGTGGACAGTGAGTGCCCGTGTATTGATTGCAGGCCCGGCCAGAAGCAGCCTTCAGGGTGACCTTGTTCTTCCCGGAGATAAATCTATATCGCATCGGGTGACTATGCTGGGTTCGCTGGCAGAGGGAGTGACGGAGGTCAGTGGATTTTTGCCCGGCGAGGATAATCTGGCAACTTTACATATGTTTCGCCAAATGGGTATCCGCACCGAATGGTTGAATCACGATAAAACCCGTTTGTTAATCCACGGTGCAGGCTTGCATGGTTTGGATGAACCGGAAAATGTATTGGAGGCAGGGAATAGTGGAACCTGTGTCCGCCTTATGGCCGGTATTCTGGCTGGCCAGAGTTTCTTCAGTGTAGTAAACGGAGATGCTTCACTGCGTAGTCGACCCATGGAACGGGTGATTTCGCCGCTTCGGAAAATGGGAGCTGCTATTGATGGACGGGATAGTGCAAAAAAGCTGCCCTTCACTATTCGTGGCGGTGCCTTACAAGGGATTCATTTCCAGTCCGCAGTCGCCAGCGCTCAGGTTAAATCCTGTGTTCTTTTTGCGGCCCTGTTTGCTGAAGGTGAAACCAGTGTAACTGAACCGGCATTGAGCAGGGATCACACTGAAAATTTGTTGCCGGTATTTGGCCAGGATGTGTCCGTGCATGGTCGAACAGTCAGTCTGTTTCCAGGCGATATATTACGGGCACCTGACGGTTGCCTTGCTATTCCGGCCGATCCTTCTTCCGCTTGTTTTTTTGCTGTGGCATCCACCCTGATTGCCAGGTCCAGTGTACGTCTGCGTCAGGTTGGTGTGAATCCGAGACGCGATGGGTGGCGGCGTATTCTTGGTTCCATGGGTGCTAAAATCAATCTTGAGGAGAAGGCACTGCTTGGTAGCGAGCAGGTTGCGGATATTGTGGTGCAGGCTGGAAACCTGGGGAGTATTACGGTGGAAAAAACAGATATTGTTGATGCCATTGACGAATTCCCGGCCTTGTTTGTTGCCGCTGCCCTTGCCGATGGTGAATTTACACTTACCGGAGCTGAGGAATTACGCGCCAAAGAGAGTGATCGTATCGGTACGATGGCCACAGCACTGAATAAAATGGGCGTTGTTGTTGACCAACTGGAAGACGGTCTCCGCATTCAGGGTCGGGCTGAACTTAAGGGTGGCGTCAGGATTGATGCCTGCCATGATCATCGAATCGCTATGGCTATGAGTGTTGCCGCTCAGCGAGCGGATGCCGATATAGAAATCATCAACGCCGAGGCAATAGCAACCTCCTTTCCTGACTTTGTGCCCATGGCTCAAGGTTTGGGCATGAATGTGTGTTGGCAGTAAAATTGGGGGAAATCAGAACGGTTAAGGGTTTGCAGGTTGCTCTAGATGGGCTCTCAGGTTCAGGTAAGGGGACAGCAGCAACCGGATTGGCAGCAGCAATAAATTTACCCGTATTTGATTCCGGTTTGCTGTACAGGTTTGTAGCATATATAGCAGTTGAACAGGGTGTTGAACTTGACAATGAATCAGCACTCATTGAGATGATGGATCAGACCATAAACAGGGTTACATGGCATTCGAGCGGTTTGTATGTGCAAGGTGAAAACTGGAGCGCAAGATTGAGAAGCGAAGAGGTTGGCGCTCAGGCGTCCCGAGTGGCAAAGCTCCCTGAAGTTCGGAAGAAGTTGTTGCAGTTACAAAGGAGCATTGCTTCTGATGGCTGCGTAATGGACGGGAGAGATATCGGTACTGTTGTTTTACCCGAGGCTCAGGCAAAATTTTTTCTGACTGCTGCGTTGAGGGAGAGGGCAAGACGACGCTGGTTAGAGTTGCGGGCCATAAGCCCCGAGGTTAGCCTTGATGATGTTGTTACAAACTTGAAAAAACGGGATCAGCAGGATGAGCAACGCCGCCATGCTCCGCTGCAGATAGCTGCTGATGCAGTATACATTGATACCACTACACTTCGCAGTGATGAAGTAGTGGATCGTATGCTTACAATCCTGCGGCGCCGTAAATTTATATTAGAATAAACGTCAAGGAAATATGGGCTTGATAACTATCGAAGATGGTGACCCATTTGAAAATACGGAGTGTATTGAGTGATGGAAAAGCAACAACAGGTAAAAGCATCCGAAGAAACCGGGGTAGAGGAGAAGGTACAGGCCTCCACCGGGATGGATACAGATTTCGGGGAGGATTCCTTTCGGGATTTGTTTGAGGCAAGCCTGGACGACGAGCCTGCCGTCAGTCCTGGAAACATTGTTCGCGGCATTGTTGTTGGACGGGATGGAGAGTCTCTAATCGTTGATGTTGGGGCCAAGGCCGAAGGTCTTGTTCCTTTAGCTGAATTTTCAGAGGCGGGGATGCCAGCTGTTCCTGAAGTTGGTGATGAGCTTGGCGTATTGATCAGTGCCAGTGGTCGCGGGGGCATTAAACTGTCCGCACGTGAGGCGTTGAAAAAGGAAGCAAGGGCTGCGGTGCAGCAGGCGCAGCAATCCGGCTCGACTCTTGAGGGAGAGATTCTCGCTGAGATAAAGGGCGGATACAGGGTTAACCTGGGCGGTACTATTGCCTTTCTGCCACGGTCAGAGGCTGATCTTGACTCACGTCATCTTTCTTCGGAGTTACTGGGAAGCAAGTCTGAAATGCTTATTCTGTCTGCTGATTTTCAGAAGGATAATATTGTAGTCTCCCGGCGACAGCCTCAACAGCTTCTGCTCGACGAGAAGCGGAAGGCTTTCTTTGCCAGGGCTTCAGTCGGTGAGAGGGTGGACGGCGTGGTCAAAAGGCTTGCTGACTTTGGGGCCTTTGTTGAAGTAGATGGCGTAGATGCACTGCTACACGTGTCAGATATCACCTGGCGGCGGTTGCGCCACCCGGATGAGGTCTTGACTGTTGGCCAGAAGATAACAGCGGAGATCGTTAAACTTGATCCGGAAAAGGGTAAGTTTTCATTGAGCATGCGCGTCCTGCAACCAGATCCGTGGAAAGGAGTGATTGGCAAATACGAAGTTGGCATGCGTCTGACTGGCACCGTTCGGCGGCTGCTTGATTTCGGCGCAATGGTGGAGCTGGAGCCCGGCGTAGAAGGCATGATTCATCGTTCGGAGATAAGCTGGACCAATAAAGAGATCAAGCCGATAGAAGCACTTTCGGAAGGTGATGTCGTTGATGTTGCCGTCCTGGAAATTCTGCCGGAGAAACGTCGTATTGGCCTGAGTTTGAAGGCCGTTAAAGACAATCCATGGAAATCGTGGCTGAGCAAACATCCGGCAGGCACCAGGATTGATGGCACTGTTCGCAATATCACCGAGTTTGGATTGTTTGTCAGCCTTAGTGATGAGCTGGATGGCCTGGTGCATATTGGTAATTTGTCCTGGGATCGGTTGGGTAATGAAGTGTTGGCCGAGTTCCAAAAAGGACAGGTAGTAACGTGTGTGGTTCTGGGCGGGGATATTGAGAGGCAGCGTATTTCCCTGGGCATCAAGCAGTTGACTACGGATCCATTTGATCTTTTTCTCAAAGAGGCTGGTCGTGGCGCTCGTGTCCACGGTACAGTTGTTGAACTGAAGAGCAATGAAGCCACACTTGAGCTTGCAAAAGGAATCCGGGCAGTTCTTCCTCTGCGAGAGGTGCCGAGGGATCATGAAGAGATCAAGCCGGGAGCTAAACTGGAGGCGAAGATTATCGAGGTAAATCGCACCCGCCGTCAGGTGACATTGTCGATCAAGCAAATGCAACGGGATGAGGAGCAGGAGGCTATTCGCAGTTATTCCCAGGTTGTAAAGGAGGAGGGGTCTTCACTTTCGGCTCTTGCTCTGGGCTTAATGGATTTGAAGGTCAAACTGGCTTCCAAGCCAAAACCAAAACCAAAACCAAAAGTGAAGGCAAAGGCCAAGCCCAAAGCAGCGACCAAGGCCACAGCCAAGGCAAGCCCCAAGGTAAAATCAGAAGCAAAGGCCAAAGCCAAGCCGAAGCAGGCGCAAAATCAAAAATAAAGTGAATAGATCTGTATCAGGAAAGGGAGAAAATAAAATCAGGGGGAAAAATGACAAAATCGGAACTCATTGAAATTATAAGTAACCAGCAGGATCAAATCACTCGAAAGGAATCGGAAGTTGTAGTGAACTCGGTTTTTCAGGCGATTGCTAATGCCTTAAGTGCCGGTGGTCGCGTAGAACTTCGTGGCTTTGGAAGTTTTAGTACCAAGAAAAGGCAAAGTCGGCTGGGCAGGAATCCAAAAACCGGTGAATCTGTCTATGTGCCGGCCAAGATGGTTCCACACTTTAAACCAGGCAAAGAATTGCGAGAGCGTGTCGATAGCTGAGATCCTGACAATAATCGGTTCCGGACTGTGCTGACCCGGGCTAAAAGAGGAGTTTGCTATGAACTGGATTAATGTTCTTGTGGTTTTGCTGTTTACTTCACTGGCGACGCTGTTTGCCATATCCAATACCACGCCGGTCCGGCTTTACTTCATGGATCTTGCCTCAGGCAATGTACCGCTGTTTATTCCGATCTTTGTAACATTCCTGTTTGGTTTTCTGGGGGGGATGCTTTCCCTGTATTTTTCACGTCGTAAGCACAAACACGAAATACGTAAGCTTAAAGAGCATAATAGTATTCTTCAGCAGGAGGTGAACAACCTGAGAAATTTACCTCTGCAAGACGAAGTATGACAAGCTTCTTATTCCTGCTAACGATTGCCTCATGGGTTCTGCTGGCCTGGTTCTGGTGGAGTCAGAAGCAGGAGGAAGAAGAAAAACCCCGGTCTGAAGACAAACGTGTGTCATTGCTGCTACGTGGTATCAATTATCTTTTATCGGATGATCATGATCAAGCCCTTCAGGAGCTAGTCTCTGTTGCAAAAATTCATACTGAGACTGCCGAGGTTTATCTCGCTCTTGGTGGTCTGTTCCGCGCCAAAGGAGAAATTGGCAGGGCCGTACGCATTCATCAAAACCTTCTTGCCCGGCCGGACTTGCCCAAAAATCTGCATATCCAGGCTTGCCTGGCTTTGGGTCTTGATTATCAGGCAGGAGGTTTTTTTGACCGTTCCCTCAGACAATTTGACAAGGTAGTGGGGATGCAAGCAGATAACACCCAGGCCCTGGAAGCAAGTTTGCGTATCAGGGAGCAAAGCCATGAATGGGCCCTGGCCGAGAAGCTTTTGCTACGTCTGGATAAAATCAGGGGGAGCAAATCAACATTGCATCTGGCTTATCTGCAAGCCGAGCTGGCCAGAGAATATCTGGATAAGGGTGATGCGGAAACAGCAATCAGCGAGGCAGAGAAAGCTCTCCGGCTGGATAAGAAT
>JBHHTX010000015.1:0-19591 GCA_046753585.1 Mariprofundaceae bacterium | reverse complement strand
GCCGAAGCCGAAGCCGAAGCCGAAGCCGAAGCCGAAGCCGAAGCCGAAGCCGAAGCCGAAGATAAAGCCCAAACCAAAGGTCGAAGTCAAGCCAAAACCCCAGGATGATTTCGACCCTTTCCAACCGCTGGTTGGAACCCGGAAGGCTCACTCACCCAGGCCAAGAAAAGACCTTGCCTCGGCTCAACGGGAACAACTCTCGCAACGAGAACTGGATCGCTATATTCAGAAAATTCAGGAAGCCGTATTACAACACTGGAAAGTGCCGGCAAACTCGAGCGATATTGAACAGGATCCCGAGGTTCAGATGGATCTGAATCGGGATGGAAGTGTGCGCAAGGTGAAGATTATTGTTTCTTCAGGCATCCCCGCCCTGGATCACTCATTGATTCGTGCCATTGAGGCGGCTCAACCCTTCGTGCTTCCACGCCGACAATTTGAAGTATTCAGAAACAATCGAATTCGATTTCATCCATTGAAGTAATCGAGCAGCTAATATGCTACCTTAACACCTCATAGCAGTTAATCGGCCTCACCCTGTTCTTGACTGTTATTTCCCCTTTTTTCCGCACCTTGAAGGCACCCTGACAGGCCTGCCATGACTGTTCGCCGATAACAATCTCGTGACCCTGGGCCAACTGCTCAAAGCGAGCCGCTACATTTACGGTATCGCCGATCACAGTGTAGTCCATACGATTCTTAGCACCAACATTTCCAACGATAACCTCACCCGTATTGATACCAATACCGATTTCAAAAACCTGCTTACCCTGCTCATTCCGTTCTTGCATCATATCCGAAACTGCAGCCTGCATCTCCAGAGCAGCCCGGGTGGCATCCACTGCAGCGGTATTCGGGGATTGAAGCAAACCAAACAGGGCCATTAGCTCATCACCAACAAACTTATCGAGAACACCGTTGTGCCGAAAAATAATTTCCACCATCACATCAAAGTATTCATTTAACATGGTCAGAACAGCTTCAGCATCCATATGCTCAGCCATGGTTGTAAAAGATCGGATATCAGAAAAAAGGATAGTCAGTTCTCTTTTTTCATTCTTCAACAACCCTTCTCTGTTGCTGCTTAACTGGTCTACAACATTCTTGCCAACATAACAGCCCAATTTTGTCCTCAGTTCTGCCTCTTCAACAATTGTCTGCTGGTGCGAATCCAGATCTCTGGCATACACCATTAGCTGGGTTGTCAGACCCTTGAAATCACGGCGGGACTTTTCAAGCTCTCTGTACAAATGATTAAAATTATCAGCAATATCATTCAATTCCTGATCACCATTAAAACAGATGGGTTCCCGTCTGCTGCCACTGGCCAAGGAACGGGTTTCTTCTGACAAGTCATTAAGCCCGTAGGCTGATTTTCTAATCAGTAAAAATCCGATAGCGATTGAAACGAACGCACAGACAATGGCAAAAAAGAATATATTCCGGTCACTAAACTGCTGTACACTCATGTAGGTAAGCAAGAGGCCCGGGATCACGACAAGGAGAGCAAATATCGCTTTGGTCTTTCGTGTAAAGCTTGTCCCGGAGGAAGGTATGAGATTCACGTAGCAGGCTCTTTACTTTCGCTTCGCTCAAAACCAAGCGGAGAATCTATTGAAATCCCCACCTCCCAGAGTGATTGCCCGCCGTCATCCTTGGATGTCGTGATCCATTGTACTATGGCTGTTCCCTTCATATAAGCCTTCAGATCATCACCACCGGGAAGAAAAGTGGTAATATAAAGCTTCTGATTCACGAAATACCAGTCCGGGTGAACAGTCACAAATTTTGCGCCACTACTGGAGAGATCTATCAATGTGGTCTTTTCAACATTCGAAGCGCCATCCTTATTCTCGGTCAACACCTCCAGCACGAAATCCATTGGATAGCGCGGGAAAGCCCGGCGTTCACTATTCTCTTCTGTCATCCTTCTTCTCCCCCGCTTTTTAATTCCGGTCCTTCTCGACTCGATGGCCAGGCTGTCTCATTCACGCACTGGTAGCCACTATGATCACTGCTATTCATAAATAGTCCAGTTTAACTGAACATACCTTTAAAAAGGAAGAAGAATAAAATCGACAGCATCGCACCTGCCGGCAATGTCACGATCCATGACAGGAAGATCGTCTGGATTACACCGATATTCAGTGCGCCGATACCACGGGCAAGACCAACACCAAGAACCGCACCCACCAGGGTGTGGGTGGTAGAGATCGGCAAGCCCGTGCCGGACGCAACAACTACCGTAGAAGCAGCACCAAGTGTGGCCGCAAAACCACGGCTGGGTGTTAGCTCGGTAATACCTGAGCCAACTGTAGCAATCACCTTGTGTCCGTAGGTAATCAGACCAAAGACGATACCACCACCACCAAGAATTAAAATCCAGATCGGAGTTGCCGACTTGGAAACAATCTCACCGGCACTGCCCACGATACCAACAACGGCAGCAACGGGACCGATGGCATTGGCCACATCATTGGAACCGTGTGCGAAGGCCATGGCAATCGCTGTGAAGATCATCAATACACCAAAGATCTTCTCCATATTGGTGTAGTGGAACTTCTTATCCTCTTTCTTGGTAAACTTAAGCCTCTTGATCATAATGGTGCCAATAAAGGCCATGATAAGACCGACGACCGCTGCATATAGAATATCCTGCTCAAACGGCAATTTCATACCCACATGTTTCAGCCCCTTAAGCATGGTCACCATGGCCATGATGAAACCAACCATGAAGATATAATAAGGCACATACTTCTTCGCCTTGGCAATCGGATCATCGGTATCGATGATCAGCCTCTGAATACTCCTGAACAAAGCAAAACCGATCGCACCAGCCATCAGGGGCGAGGTCACCCAACTCATGGCAATCGTCCCGACTTTACCCCACTGCACCGCTTCTAAACCTATACCGACTGCACCAAAACCAACGATAGCACCAACAATGGAATGGGTTGTGGAAACAGGCCAACCCTTTCGGCTGGCAACAAGGAGCCAGATGCCGGCAGCAAGCAGGGAGGCCAGCATACCGTAGACCAGGTATTCCGGTGTATCGCCAAGTGATGAAACATCGACAATACCTTTGCGGATAGTTTTGGTTACTTCACCACCGGCGAGAATCGCACCGGCGAGTTCAAAAATGGCAGCAATGATCACAGCCTGCTTAAAGGTCAGCGCTTTCGAGCCAACCGATGTGCCCATAGCATTGGCAACATCATTCGCACCTATACCCCAGGCCATAAAAAGACCAAAGACCAGAGCCATGCCAATTAATATAGTTGAATTTGCAACAAGAATATCCACGGTTTTCTGCTAATCCCCCATTCCTATCTTGACAGTAACAGCTCGAGACGGGCGCCTACACGCTGCGCGATATCGGCCACTTCACCAATCCCTCTGATGACGCGATAGAGAAAAATTGCATCAATCGGATCGATATCCTTTTCTATCACAAACAGGGCGCTATTGACCTGGTACTCCAGCTTGTCAGTTTCGTATTCAATCTTATCCAGATCGTTGACCATCTCTTCCACACTATTGACTTCACGTCCGCGGAAGCCGACCTCAACCAGCTCGTCGAGTTCATTGATCACACGTTTAGCCTGGCGGGAAGCCGCAATAGAACGGTTGACGTATAACGTCATTAACTCGGCAATCTCATCCGGGATTTCCGTCTTGCGAACATTGATTATACCGGTAATTTCCTTGACCTTGTTGGCCATCCGATCCTGATTTGTTACGATATCCAGAATGCGTTCGCGTGGCATTGGCATAAACAGGGAGTTGGGAAGGTGCAAACGAAGCTTATGCTTTAAGTCATCGGCCTTGACTTCCAGCTTGTGGATATCCTGCTGCAGAACAGCAACCTGATCATAATCTTTCTCGATTACAGCCTTGAAAAAGGGACCAAGTTTTTTCACGCACTCGTGAACCTTTCCGATATGTTCCTGCAACGGTTTAACCGGTGAACCGGCAAACATTTTAGTAATAGGACTTCTTCTAACCATACTCCCTCCCTGATGCTGGCCTGTGAGGCCAGTTCCGATAAAACAGGCGCTCCTCTTATGTCATTTGCGGTGTTTAAAGAGTCGTTATTATAAAGATCTCACTATTTTCTCTCAATCCTCTGCTTTGCCCTGAACATTATAAAAAAACGCCTGGAATACTGCGCGATTTCTTATCATTTCTGAACTCATCCCCCTTCTCTCTTTCTCACCCTGGCAAGAAGCGCTATGCCCTTCTTTCTCTGCGAATGCGCTACCTTCAGTTCCTGCTCCAATAACTCACGCTCCTCGTGATCTGTCACAGCAGATATCTGTTCCTTGAGCTGATTCTCCTCCTGCTTAAGTTTTTTGAGCACCTTGGAAAGACCTTCATCTTCCTGCCGGATCTGTTTGGCATCGGTATCCAAATACGATTTAAGACGTTTCATTAATTTTTTAAATTCCATCTTCGCCTCCCGCCTGCCGTCTATTCTCTGTAACCTGACTGACTGACAGCACAGAATGAATCTCATCCTTGTTCAGGGCGATCATGTGTTCGGCCTCTGTCTCAGCCCCCTCTTCCGCCTTTAGATAGTTGCGGTTAATCTGAATCAGATTGTTGATGATATTATAGGTATAGTTACTGTCGTTCATCAACGAGATTGCCATCTCCGCTGAAATCTTGCCATCATGAATCAACTCATTCATACGCTCATGTAACAAGCCCATATTCTTCTCCAGCGTCAACTTCAAAGCATCAAGAGAAAGAATCTGCGTGCCCCCCGGCCCCTTGCTCCTTATCTTCTCGAGCCTGCGCATCACCTTGGCAATACGCTGGCGAAGGCGATTGTATTCAGAGCTGATGTGCGGATTATCCGATTCAATATATTGCAGGATATTCTTTTGCAGATGTTTCACATCCTTCAAAGCACTCAGGATTGTCTGATTGGCCACGCGAATTCGGCTCACTTTCCTTGCTATCTCGGGTTCGGAAGGGGATAGCTTGTTGGTAAAATCAAGGATGGCACTGCAGAGGCTCTTGATTTCGTGCTCGTAAACATCGTCGATATCGTATTCAATGGCTTTACCATACGCTTTGATCACCTTTTTGAGCTTAGTATCAGAGAAAATACCTTCCTTTTCCAGAGATAAGCCCTTGGCAATAACACCTGTTGCTTTCGCATAAACACGGGATGTCTCCATGCGCAGCGCTTCAAGTGCGGCATCACCGAAATCTAGCGCTGATTCGTTGAGATATTTCGGGCGTGCATAGCGATCCGGCTCAGACTCAATCAGCCCCTCCAGAAATCGCACCAAATGGTTGGTAAAGGGAAGCATCACCATGATTCCAATCAGATTGAACAGGGTATGGAATACGGCCAGCTTCAGCGTGTAGTCGGTTTCAGCAATACCCACGGCAGCACTAATCACATCTACAGCTGACAACAACTGTTGAATAAAAACAATCGCAATCAGGCCGGTGGTCACATTGAATATCAGATGCGCCCCGGCCAACCTTTTGCCCAACTCATTGGAGCTCAATGCTCCCAGTATCGCTGTAATCGTTGTGCCAACATTGGCACCAATCGCCAGCGCCAGGCCATTTTCATAGGAAATCTGTTGCGCCGCCAGCGCCGTAATGATTAGTACCAGTGTGGCATGGCTGGACTGCATCACTACAGTGGCAAAAATACCGATAAGCGTAAATAAAAAGAGACCCGGGTAACCCGTCACTGAGTATTCGGCCAGATCAATGACATCCCTGAAGGTTTCAAAACCTTCTTTCATGTGGTGAATGCCCAGAAAAAGGAATCCGAGTCCTGCCAGGATATAACCCATACCCTTAAGGTGACGAGATTTCTGGAATATCAGAATTACTCCAAAGACCAGCATCGGCATCGCATAAGCTGAAATCTTCACCTTCAGACCAAAACCGGCCACCAGCCAGGCACCGGTTGTGGTACCGAAATTCGCACCAAAGATAATACCGATACCCTGGGCAAGACCAATAAGCCCTGCTCCCAGGAATGAGATTGTAATAACTGAGACCAGCGAACTCGACTGCATGATGCTTGTAGTCAGGACGCCAAAGCTAAGACTCTTCCACATTCGATTGGTGGTCCACTTGAGGATTTTTTCAAGCACTCCGCCAGTAAAGGCCTTGAATCCCTGTTCAAGCACTAACATACCGAACAAAAAGATAGCCACACCTGCTGCAATTTCCTTGAAATCAGGGCTGATCCAGAAACCATAGGCCAGAATTAATAAAATGGACGGCAGCAGTATTTTTTGTAATGTGTTCTTCACAAATAAATATCCTTGATCGCTTTCAGCCAGGCCAGATCGCAGTACAACGCTCTGCAAACGGGACAATCATGCACCCTTCACACAGAATAATCACCGCTGATTTTAAAAAACCAGAATCTGACTGAAAGTAGATTTACAACACGTTTGGGACTTGATCCAGAAGGTTAGCTGTCCACTGACCCGATTGACTCCTTCCTGCTCAAAAGAAGTTTACTTGACACTGTTAGCTTGACTTCTTGCGAGGATATCAGGCTTTGCTTATAATCACTTTACTATTCAAATTCCACTGGGGACTGTGGTTTTGTATTTATGTGAAGTTTAAAGATGTCAGGGCGCGAGTAATGGCCAACAACATCAAGCGCTCGTTTGGACTCAGCCACACGCACACAATCAATATCACAATACAGAATCCCTTCTTCTTTTCTCATTGGGCCAACGACTATTTCTCCACCGGGCGCGATAACAACAGAATCTCCCGGGTTTACCCAGTCATCATTGTCCGGGTATAGATTTGTTTTCTCAGGAAAATCATCAGGAATATCATCTACCCTCAATATGTTCCCGCTTCCCACAGCCCAGCAGCAGCCTTCACGAGCAATATGCTGTAAGCTTGCTATCCAGTTAGCACCGCTGTCATATGTTGGTGCAATATAGATCTCCACACCCTGTGCATATAATGCATATCTTGCCAAAGGCATATAATTTTCCCAGCATATAAGCGTTCCAATTCGACCACTTGGTGTATCTACAACCTTCAACCCAGATGCATCTCCAAACCCCCAAACCATTCTTTCCGGATTGGTCGGCATCAGTTTTCTATGCCGGTTTAACAACTTTCCATCGGGACCAATGACTATTACGGTGTTGTATAAAGTTGCCTGACTTAGCTTGCTATCCCTTTCATTCATACCACAGACAATGGTGACTTTGTATTTTTTAGCTGCGTCATAAAGAGGCTTTAAATCATCGCTTTCAAGATTAACGGCATTTTGCAATAGTCGGGAGTGAATTTCTCCTGTCAGTCCATAATCACCCCCAGGCCTTAAGCGCCATATCCAGGCGGGGTAGCCTGGAATAAAAGCCTCAGTAAATATTACAAGTTCAGCATCGTCAGCTGCTGCTTCTTTAACAAAATTAACTGCACTTGCTATTGTTTCTCCCTTGTTCAGGAATACAGCTGCCTTTTGAACAATTGCCAACTTAGTCATTTTCCATTCCTCTTTTATATTTATAAAAATATCCAACAAGCCCGGAGTTGAGCGGCATCCGATTCGCTATTCGGATAATTCATCGCCTGACCCACTAGCTTCCGCAAACAAATCTTTCATCTTTGACAGTCCATCCTTCATATGCAGTACTGTTTCCTGATGGTGCACATACACTCCGGGCTTGAAGGGGAAACCCGGGGTTGCAGCGGCGTACACATTCGTGAGAGCCAAGGTCGGATGCTCAGTGAAGATATAACCACGGCAGGCCTTACAGCACTTGCGATTGCTTGGCGGGGTCTCGTTAAATGTACAGATGTTATCCGCGCCATTGGTAATCTGCACAACCACGAGTTTTCATAAGGTGAAGGCTTTGACCGGACCGAGCTAGCTGACCAGTGTCGACACGAATCACAATGGTAATAGCCCACACCCTCCGGATCAGAGATCACTGCGAAATGGACTGCTGAATAAAAGCAATTACCCCTCTTTCTTTTCTCATGCTTTCCCTCCTTTTGATAGGAATTCCTCAAAAAGCCCCATTCATTTTCACCATCCCACAGCAATCAAGCAAGGGAATAGTATTCAAATGCCACAGAGTCATTCTGAGATGCCTTCGGCATACGCTATCATGGCATAAACTCCTGCCGTTTATCGAGGAAGCAACCAAATCCTGAGTAGTGTCACCAGGAGTCTGTTGGACTTAGGGTTACCGAAGCGAGCAGGTGGGTGATGAGTCAAAAATTACATGATTTTGAGGTGCATAGTGGTAACCATACAACGATAAATCGGGGTGTTTTTGGCTATTTCGCTACCGGGCAGGAGATTTCTCATAAGTCCATCAGACTGCTAGGTTCATCACCAGTTCAATATATTTGAAATTGTTTCATAGTAACAGAAGCACTGCAGATACGAATTCTCCTGAATCTGCAATGCTTCTCTTCATCGGCAAGGTTTAGCTTGTTCTTGATGATCATTGTACCAATCACCAGTCGGTGCCGGCTTCGAAGAATCACCTTCCTTCCGGATCATGAGCAAGCCTTATGGGTGGAAATACCACGGTTTCTTGCATATTGCGCTATCAGAGAAATACTATTTTCTCAATATACCAATGAGTTAGGTGTTATTGAGGACGGTCTATTTAATCTCTGATAACAAATCAGGATTTGTAACAAGTTTTCTCACGCCATGGGCGTGATCTTCATTGAATACATTACCTTTACACCATTCACCAACACTGTTGATATCGAGTTTTGCACAGTTTGGACGAACATTCCAGGTCACCTGGTAAGGAGAGCAGGTTTGCTCGGAGAACGAAGGACCGGTCGTGGAACCAATGAACTCAACCGGCTTGCCGGTATTTGTTGGCAAGTCCTTAGCCAGCTTCAGCTTATTGAAATTTAACGCATGTGAGTCGTTAACCAGCGTGAAGACCTGAGTCTCAACGCGCAGTTCAGGGTTAGCACAGGCCTTGGACAGGCAAGAACCGAGAGTCGGGCCGGGCTGAACGTCACAAGTGCTGTGTACCCAGTGAACCTCGATAGTATCGCCCGGCACCAGATCACCGTGTTTGCTATCACAAATTTTGTGCTTGGTTGGTGCCAGCTCTGCTTTGCTTAGCTTCGTGCTAATGTCGCATTTATAGCCGCTACCGTAGCCTGCATGGCCATCACCGGCATAGATCGAAAACCCTTTTGACTTATGCTCGGCATTTTCATGAAAATGGATGTTGCACAGGTTCATGTTTGATGCAGCGGGCGCAATATTGAAGTGGACACCGTTTTTGCCCTTGACGTTATCAATATCTCTTGGTGTTTGTGGCCCAAAACCCGTACAGGCAGCGCCGACACTTTCTGCATGAGCTGCTGCATGACCACCACCGTGATCTCCGGCAAAAGCCGGTGCAACCAGAAGAGCACTGATTGCGATTGAAATCAGAATACGTTTCATTAGTTATTCCTCCCGGGTAAAATAAATCGGCCAAAATGCCGATTCATCGGAAGTATAGCCGTGACAAATGGAACCACAAGCTATCCCGGAACGCCCTACTCTTCAAAAAGTTTGAGAACGATTGTTACTTCCAGGCCATGTGTCTCACGGTTTTTCAGATGGACGCTTCCCTTCCAGATATCCAGCAATTCACTAACAATGGCCAGCCCCAAACCATGGCCACCTCGTCTGCGTGCCTTGTCAACCTGATAAAAACGTTCCAATACATGCTTCAGGTGAGCATCAGGAATACCCGGCCCCTCATCCCTGATATGCACAAAACATGAATCCCCTGCCTTCTCCGATTCAATATCGATCCTCCCTCCTTCGGGCGAATGTTCTATAGCGTTCACGACAACATTCATCATGACGCGCATCAGATCATCAAAATCTATAGCCAGAATCTCTGCTGCATCCTTTATATTCACCCCCAATACAAGCTGTTTTTCCTCACATTGAAAGGAGAGAAGATCAGTTAACTGTTCACAGGCATCCGTCAACAGAGCTCTGGACTCTGACGATCTGTTTCTGTGTTCAAGACTGTCCAGAGTCAAAAGGTTCTCAAGCAAGTCATTCACATGCTTGGCCTCAGAAGCAATCGTATCGGCAGCCTCTCTTTGCAAATCAGGCCTGTCCGTAAAAGACTGGATGCTGCGTGCATAGCCAAGCATCGAAGTCAGAGGAGTCTTCAGATCATGCATAAGATTTGTAAGGAATGTCTGACGCTGCTGCTCAAGCCTGGCCTGCCTGGTCACGTCAACACAGAGCAGAAAAGCCTGTTTGTTTCCTGCTGAAGCCAGACGCGCTACCAATACCCGATCCCCCACATACATATCAGGTAAGGCGCTGCCCTCTGGCAAAATCTGTAAAGCCTTGCTCAACGCTTTTCTCCAATCAGGATCCCGGTAAAATATCAGCATAGTCTGTGGCAACTTAAGCATCTCATCCAACTTAAACAGCTGTGTGGCTCGTCTGTTAGCAGTCAATATATTGCCCGCCCGGTCTACACGCAGGATCGCCTCATCAACCTCAGAAAATAAGACATCCTGTCTTTGGCGGCGGCGTTTAAGAACTGCCTTAAGGTTCTTCCTGGCACGATTTAACCGCTTAACCTGACGCCGATTTTCCTGAAGTTCCCGTTTCAGTTTGCGTATGTATATAGTGCCAATCAACATAAGCACAAAAAGGGTAATACTGAGCAGCAAAGACATTGGATTCACTGTCCCGGGACGGGCTGAACAAACCTGTAACCAACTCCCCGTACGGTCTCAATGCAATCGGAAAAGTTATGGCCAGCCAGCGAGTTACGCAAACGCTTCACTGCCACATCGACGGTTCGAGGCTCAACAAAGGCATCCCGACCCCAGACATGATTGAGAAGATATTCACGCCGACATACCTTGCCCTCTCTTTTCATTAAGGCATGCAATAATTGAAATTCAAGGCGTCGAAGGTCCACGCATTTGCCGAAAATTCGAAGCTCTGGAATGTCCGGATCCAGTTGAATGTTTTTAAATTTGATCTTTGTTTCCATCCGGGTTGTCCGCCGCAGCAATGCCTCCACGCGAGCAACCAACTCCTCCGGCTCAAATGGCTTGGCAAGATAGTCATCAGCGCCTTGCTTGAGACCATGTACCCGTTCACTGGTCTGATCAAGGGCCGTCACCATCAGAACCGGAACATACCTTTCCGGATCGGAATGACGTAACCACCTTAGGATATGCATACCACTTCGACCAGGTAACATTCGGTCAAGAATCACCAGTTGCCAAGGCTGTTCCTGTAATTGATGCATGGCCTCAGTTCCATTATGGCAGCAGGCTACGAAATAACCCTCTGCCTTTAGATGAATTTCGATCAGACGCGCTATGGCAATGTCGTCCTCAACAACAAGAACCCGGAGCTCTTCTCTCATAGCATCCGATGATGGGTGAAGCCCTGTCTCGAAACAAGTATGTCTGTCCACTGTCAGGAACAGTCCTCCGAATGAGTTTCCCGCAAAGCAGAATATTCTACTTCAAGCTTGAGAGTCATTCGTGAAAGCAGACGGAACATAAAGCGAAGCAACTGATTTCCCAGCATGGGATCCTCAATGGTAATGGCATCAAAATACTCCCTCTTCAAGGATAATACTGTCAAATTTGATCTCGCCTGGATCGAGGCTGAATGCAGCCTCTCCTGATCCAGAAAAGAGAACAAACCGAACACATCACCGGCGCCCAGGATAGAATATATATGCCGGGGACTATCGGAGACCGAAACGCTCCCCTCAAGTATCAAATACATAATACCTTCTGAATTGTCTTGAGCCATATACATTACAGTGCCTTTATCTATCTTCTTTTCCTTAAAACACAGAAAAAGTGGCAGGCTTTCCTTTGCAGCAAGTTCCCGAGCTACTGGCAACCCACGGAACCGAACAAAGTTCGGACTGGCTGCAGCAACGGCCTCGAAGGCGACAGCCATATTGTCTTTCTTCCTCATATCATTCTCCAACTTATATTTGTCGATTTGAAAGATGACTACCGATTGTGACAAGTTAATGACACAGATCACATGTCACATTCTTGTCATAAGCGACAACTAAAGTGCCGCCCAGTTTCAAACCGAGTATTTAGAAAACAAAAAAGGAAAAACAAAAAAGGAGAAAAAAGTGAAAGCAATAATTAAATGTATCGCTATCACTGGCATGATTGCATTTTCAGCTCCGGCCTTTGCAGGCGGTGTGAATGTTTTTGATGACGGTGAAAGTAAACTGAAACTGGAAGCAAAGTTCTTCCTGAACACCAAGTTCATTAAAAAAACCGATCAGGCGGGCATCACTGATCAAACTTCTTCGCTTGCGGTAGATCGCGCTTATTTCGGCGCCAAGTATTATTTTAATGATGACTGGATGATGCGCATCACTACGGATACACATCTGGATACTGCTCTGGGCAAGAAGAACAACAACATTTTTCTCAAATATGCCTACGTCGAAGGAAAACTGTTTGGCAAAGCAGCAGTTCTTCGCCTCGGCCAGTCCCATACCCCGTGGATTGACTATGAGCAGGGGCTTTGGAAACACCGTTATGTTTCCAAGGTTTTTGTTGATTCCAAGGGTTTTGATTCATCTTCAGACCTTGGCATTGGCTTGAAAGGAGAACTTGCTGATGGCATGTTCAAATACTGGATTACTGAAACGGCAGGTGCCGGGTACAGCCATCCGGGAATGCATAAAGATGTAGTTACCGGAAGCTGGGCAAAAGGCGTCAAGGCCTTTGATTTTGACGGTCGTATTGGTATTTACCCGATTAAGGGCCTGACTCTGGACTTCCAGCTACGTGATGGTTTCAAGGGCACGAAATATTTTGACAAGGCCAACGGCCAGACTACTCCCGGAACCAGACATACTTTGTATCAGGGAATGGTAAGCTACGGAACACATGACTGGCGTTTAGGCTCCAATTATCTTACTGAAAGAAGCAGTCGCAGAGCTGACGTTCTTAATGCAGTTACTGCACGTGAAGACAAGACCAATGGCTTTGACCTATGGGCATGGGCAAATGTGCCCGGAACAGCATTTGGAGCTTTTGGTCGCTATGAGTCGGACAAGCTCAAGCGTTCCGGAACTGGAGTTAACCCGACGACCAAGCGCTATGTACTGGGCCTGGAATATACTCCGGTTAAACATATTTCTTTTTCACTGGCTTATGATTACAGCAAAACCAAAGATGCCAAGTTTGTGATTGGCGATTACAGCAACAATACAACCTATGGCCTGTACAGCCAAATCAAGTTCTAAATCATTCAAGGCCGGGGAATCCCCGGCCTTATTTAACTACAAACAGGAGGAATAGCATGAGAAATAAAATCATCCTTACAGCTGTTGCACTGCTCATTGCAGCTGGCTCAGCTCAGGCCCGCGATCAAATCAAGATCGTCGGCTCATCAACCGTTTACCCGTTCTCCAGCTATACGGCTGAAGCCCTGGGCTCAACAACAAAATTCAAGACCCCGGTTGTCGAGTCCACTGGTTCAGGTGGCGGCATGAAACTGTTCTGCGCAGGCAACGGCATGGACACACCGGATATCACCAATGCATCCCGTCGCATGAAGGCCAAAGAGTACAAGAAGTGCCAGAAAAATGGTGTTAAACACTTTACTGAAATGGTTGTCGGTTATGACGGTATCGCCATTGCCCAGTCCAAAAATGCTGCTGCACTGAATCTGACCCGCAAACAGATGATGCTGGCTGTGGCTGCAGAGGTGCCGAGCAAGGATGGTTCTCATCTTGTCGCCAACCCGTATCATTACTGGGACGAGATTGATGCCAAGCTGCCTCACCGCAAAATCACCATCTATGGCCCGCCAACCTCATCCGGCACCCGTGATGCATTTGAAGACATGATTCTCAAGCACATCACCAAGCATATGGACGTCTACACCAACTTGTACAAAGCTGACAAGAAAGCCAATAAGAAGTACAAGAAGTTCCATGAAATCCGTCAGGACGGCGTTTATGTTCCATCCGGTGAGAACGATAACCTGATCGTGCAGAAACTGACCAAGGACGCTGCTGCGCTTGGCATCTTTGGTTACAGCTACCTGGCTGAAAACACCGACAAAATCGGTGCTGCTACCATCGAGGGTGTAGCTCCGGCTCCGGAGACAGTGCAGGACGGTTCCTACAAGCTGTCGCGTTCGTTGTATTTCTACATCAAGCAGTCGCACATCAAAAAAATTCCGGGCATGGTTGAGTATGCCAACCTGTTCATGAGCGAGCAGATGATTGGCGATGACGGCGAATGTGCAGACATCGGCCTGATCCCGCTGCCGAAAGAGATGCGCGATCACTATCGTGCAAACCTGAAGGCATTGACTCGTCTGAAGGCAGACGATCTGAAGAAGCACTAAGATCTGGCCATTGACAACTGAACCGGCCGGAGAAGCATCCGGCCGGTTCTTTTTGCTACAAAAACAGTCAAAAGCCTTTACCGCAGAGGACACGAAGGACGCAGAGGCGAGACGAAATCGTTTTTCCGGGTGATTTTGTCGCCATTGCCTCCTCCGCAGTGAAAGCTGATTAACATGAGCACACAGAGTGCATGGATGATTTTCCACCTCACGATAGCGTTTCAAATCATGGGGCGAAAAAAATCGATGCGCGTTAACATGGGGTTTTAATTTTAGCATGAGCACAGCCGATCTCTTTTTGTGGTTCTTTGGCGGACTGATTCCGCTCTCTGCCATGGCCTTCTGGCTGGCACGCGGCAAGGCCTTATCGGCTGAATCTGCTACCACCCGATTGCATTCCCGGCCCGGTTTTTATGGCTTGTACGGCGCCATCTGGATGGCTCTGCCGGCCCTGGCGGCATCACTACTGTTCAGTATCGCCCATCTGTTTCACCTGTTTGATGTTCCGCCAACCATGATGCTGGCTACGGCCTTTGGTCTCGGCGGAGGTGGCCTGTGGTTTGCCTTAAGTCGGGTCAAGGTTGATTTTCGAGCCCGTCAGGCGGTTGAAAAGGTCATGCGCAGCCTGCTGCTGACGGCAGCCACAATCTCGATTCTGACCACGGTTGGCATTGTGCTGTCAGTGATTTTTGAATCGATTCAGTTTTTCAAAGTCATTCCCGTCTGGGATTTTATTACCGGTACGAAGTGGCAACCCGATACCGCCTTTCTGATTGGTGCAGGCCGGGCCGGTGAAAACGTAGCTCCTCCCCTGTTCGGATCACTGCCGATCTTTGCCGGCACATTTATGATCACCCTGATCGCCATGCTGGTAGCTGTGCCGATTGGTTTATTCGCGGCCATCTATATGTCGGAATATGCCAGTCACACCGCGCGTGGTCGCTTGAAACCGATGCTGGAGATTCTGGCCGGTATCCCGACGGTGGTTTATGGCTTCTTCGCTGCTATTACCATCAGTCCGCTGGTGGTGGATATCGCCCATAGCATGGGGCTGGAAGCGGATTATACTAATGCGTTGGCGCCGGGCCTGATTATGGGAGTGATGATTATCCCGTTTATTTCATCCCTGTCCGATGATGTGATTCGCGCCGTGCCCGAGTCGTTGCGTGACAGCTCTCTGGCCCTGGGCAGCACCAAGGCGGAAAGCATTCGCCATATTGTCTTGCCGGCTGCTTTTCCGGGCATCGTCGCGGCCTGTTTGCTGGCCGTATCGCGTGCTATTGGCGAAACCATGATTGTGGTGATGGCGGCAGGCCTGCGCCCGAATCTGACCGCCAACCCGCTTGAAGGCATGACTACAGTGACGGTGAAAATCGTTGAAGCCCTGACCGGCGATCAGGAGTTTGATTCAGCCTTTACCCTGTCAGCTTTTGCGCTTGGTCTGGTGCTGCTAACTGCCACCCTGATTCTAAATATTATTTCGACCGTCGTGGTTCGGAAGTTCAGACAGCAATATGAATGATTTATTGAGCGGAGAAAAGAATCCGCGTCAGAAGCAACGTGAACGGGCCGATACCCGCTTTCGACTCTATGGTTTGAGCGCGCTCGGACTGGCCATGATATTTCTGGTCTTCTTTTTTATTGATATCATCAGTCAGGCGATTCCGGCGTTTCATGTGACTCAGGTGAAGGCGACGGTGCACTATGATGAAGCTGTCAAAACGAACTACAATAAAGCCATTGATCACAAACTGCGGCGCATTGTCAGTCGCGGCTGGTTGCGCGGGCTGCCGCGCTATATGGAAGCCCATCCTGACGTGATTGGTAGCAGTAAAGAGCTGTGGATTCCTGCCGATAGCCGTGTCGATCAGTATATCAAGGGGCACGATGGCAATGGCCTGAAACCGAAATATAAGAAAATAGTCGATGCGATGCAGAAAGACGGGCATGTACGCAAGGTCTTTAACAGTGGATTTTTCTCATCCGGCGATTCGAAATTGCCCGAGCAGGCCGGCATTCTGGCTGCTGCCGTGGGTTCGGTATTCACCTTGCTGCTGACCATGCTGGTGGCGGTGCCCATTGGCGTGATGACGGCGATTTATCTGGAGGAGTTTGCCGCAGATAATCATCTGACCCGTCTGATTGAAGTCAATATCAATAATCTGGCCGCTATCCCGTCGATCCTCTATGGCCTGCTCGGTCTGGCGATCTTTATCAATTTCATGGGGGTACCGCGCTCCTCGGCACTGGCTGGCGGTCTGACGCTGGCGCTGATGACACTGCCTGTGATCATCATAGCAACCCGTGCGGCGCTCAGGGCGGTGCCCGAATCGATTCGTGAAGCAGCCTACGGGCTTGGCGCATCCAGCCTGCAAACGGTGTGGCATCACGTGCTGCCCCTGGCCATGCCGGGCATATTAACCGGTTCGATTATCGGCCTGGCGCAGGCCATGGGTGAAACAGCGCCTTTGATTATTGTCGGCATGATGGCCTATATTCCCGATCCGCCCACATCGATTCTGGATGCGACTACTGTATTACCCGCGCAGGTCTATACATGGTCGACCGAATCGCTGCGCGGTTATGGCGAGCGTACGGCGGCGGGCATTCTTGTCCTGTTGACGGTATTATTAAGCCTGAATGCACTGGCGGTGAATCTGAGAAACCGCATGCAACGAACCTGGTGAGGACACTTGAATACTGAATTGAAAAATAAAATCATCATTCGCGATCTGAAGCTGTGGTATGGCGACTTCGAAGCCCTGCATGGCATTGATCTGGACATATATGCGGGCAAGGTTACTGCTTTTATCGGCCCATCCGGTTGCGGTAAATCTACCTTTTTACGTACCCTGAATCGCATGAATGATCGTATCCCATCGTGTCGGGTGGAGGGCGAGGTCTTGCTCGAAGGCCATGATATTTATGCGCCGGAAGTTGACGTGGTGCAACTACGCACCCATGTCGGCATGGTTTTTCAGAAGCCCAACCCGTTTCCGAAAAGTATTTATGAAAACATTGCCTATGCGCCGCGTATTCACGGTCTGGTCAGCGCAGGGCCGGAGATGGATGAGCTGGTCGAAACCTCGCTTAAAAAAGCCAGTATCTGGGATGAAGTGAAAGATAAGCTGCAGCAGCCCGGCACAGCGCTCTCCGGCGGTCAGCAGCAGCGTTTATGCATCGCGCGCACGATTGCCGTGCAACCGGATGTGATTCTGATGGATGAGCCCTGTTCAGCGCTCGATCCGATTGCCACGGCCAAAATCGAAGAACTAATGGATGAACTCAAGCAGGAATACACCATCGTGATCGTCACCCATAATATGCAGCAGGCGGCGCGCGTATCCGATTACACCGCCTATTTTTATCTGGGCGATTTGATTGAGTTTGGCGAAACGGACCAGCTCTTTACTTCACCGGCAAACAATCAAACCGAAGACTATATTACCGGACGATTCGGATAAGGAGTATAAAGATGCCACAACACACCCTGACGCGTTTTGATACCGAACTGGATCAGCTAAAGAAACATATTCTTTCAATGGGCGGTATGGTTGAGCGCGCCATCAAAAATGCGGTCAGCTCCATTCTTGAACAGAATAAGGATCTGGCAGAAAAAACAATTGAGCGAGATAAGGCCATAAATGCGCTCGAGATTCAAAGCGACGAAATAACCAGAAATATCCTTGTTCGCCATCAACCTACGGCGGGAGACCTTCGCTTTATTGTCGCTGCTATCAAGGTGGTAACAGACCTGGAACGTATGGGTGACCTTGCGGCTGGCATTGCGGAAGGCACGCTCAGAACTCTCAAGTTTCCTTCAGCTGAGTATTCTAACCTTGAAATAATTGGTGAAAAGGTACTACTTCAGGTTAACCGTTCACTGGATGCCTACTCCCGTGGCGACATCGACCTGGCTATGGAAGTCATACATAAAGACAGGAAGATTGATAAACGCTACAAAACTATGTATCGGGAGTTGCTGACCTATATGATGGAAGACCCCCGTTCGATTAGTTCGTCAATCATTATGAGCAATGTTGCCAAAAACCTTGAGCGTATTGCTGATCACGCTGCCAATATCGCGGAAATGGTGGTCTACATCATCCGCGGCCATGATATTCGGCATGTAGATCATAAGGAAGCAACCAGATTATTGAACGAAAAAGATTAGCCCTCCATCAGTAGTTGGCGATCTTGTCTTTCCTGTGCATGCTTTGTCTATGAAAGCAGCCAAACAAAGCATCGACAGTGAACTAAGCGCAAACGAGGCCTTTATCGGAGCCATAGACGTCGGTTCCAACGCCATGCGACTGGGCATTGCTACAAGAGCCCCTGACGGCACACCGCATCTGATCCAGCGCTTTCGTGAACCTGTACGTCTTGGCCATGATGCTTTCACTACGGGCATACTCAGCAGACAAACCATGGACAATGCCATCGAGGCCTTTCAACGCTTCCGGGGGATTCTCGATCGGCACCATATCGATAAATATCGAGCCATAGCAACCAGTGCCATGCGCGATTCTGAAAATGGTTATATCCTGATCCGACGCATCCTTGAAGAAACAGACATCGAACTGGAACTGATTAGCGGAGATGAAGAGGCACAGTTGGTTCACTATTCCATTTGCCGCCGGGCTGACCTGACGGATAAGCTAACCCTTCTGGTAGAAATGGGTGGCGGCAGCGTTGAAGTCACGCTTTGTGATGACGGTAAAATTGTCGCAGCGCAAAGTTTCAAGATAGGAACTGTAAGGCTCCTGGAAATACTTGGCGAGGGGGATAACTTCAATCTTCTGTTGCGCGAATATCTCGACGGAACCCGAAAAAAACTTATGGAGATGATTGGCAAACGAAAAATAAACCTTTGCATTGCTACCGGTGGCAATGCCTCGGCCATCGGTGAACTGGCTTACAAGACCCTTCAAACGAAATCTCCACATCAAATTAGTCGTAAGCTTCTTCGGCAACTGATTAAACAGCTGGCCAAATTAAACCTTGAAGAACGCATTCGTAAGCTCGGACTGCGTCCGGATCGGGCTGATGTCATCCTGCCAGCAGCCATGGTATTTCATGACGTTATGAGTCTGGCCAGGGTAAAAAAGATGGCAATGCCAGATGCTAGTCTGCTTGATGGAATCGCGCTGGACATGATGGATAGTACACAGCAAACCTTTGCTTCAAAGCGGCTCAATTTGCTGGCCTGGG
>JBHHTX010000014.1:0-21121 GCA_046753585.1 Mariprofundaceae bacterium | reverse complement strand
TGCCATACATATTCTTCATCTTGATGACATCATAAGCCGTACAGGTCTCTTCGTCCGTATCCGACAGTAGTCTGAAAGGAAAATCGAACTTTTCAGAAAATCGCCGGTGCGCTTTAATGGAATCCCGACTGATGCCAAGGACAACGGTTTCGGCAGTCTCAAAATCGTCATGATGATCGCGGAAGTCACAGGATTCTGTTGTGCAGCCGGGAGTATTGTCCCTGGGGTAGAAATAGAGGACAATATACTTTCCCCTGAGTTCGGACAGTTTCACCTCACCCTCCGGCCATGCGGGCAGGGTTATTTCTGGTGCCATATCTCCAGCTTTCATCTCATTCATGATCATCTCCTGACTTCATCTGAACCCAATGATAATGTTTGTAGTCTGTCAGTCGAGGAGTCTATATGCAGCTAATACTGGCGGCGCCACGTGGCTTTTGTGCCGGGGTGGACCGTGCCATCGAAATTGTTGAGCGGGCGCTGGAGGTTTATGGCGCACCTGTTTATGTGCGTCACGAGATCGTTCACAATCGTTATGTGGTTGAAGATCTCAGGGCCAAGGGAGCTGTGTTTGTTGAGGAAGTGGATGATGCCCCCGATAATTCGCTGCTGATTTTCTCGGCCCATGGGGTGAGCCATGCTGTACGCAGGGCCGCGGAGATACGTGGCTTAAAGGTGATTGATGCGACCTGTCCGCTGGTAACCAAGGTGCATCTGGAATTGCTCAGACACTACAATAACGGTAATCAGGTCATTCTGATCGGTCATGCCGGCCATCCGGAGGTTGAAGGTACGATGGGCCAGGTAGAGGCCGGTGCAGTTGTGTTGATATCCGATCCGGAGGATGTGGCAAACCTTGCTGTGAGAGACCCGGATAAACTCGCCTTTGTTACCCAGACGACATTGAGTGTGGACGATACACGTGATGTGATTGCGGCATTGAAACAACGTTTTCCAAATATCCGGGGGCCGAAGCGTGAAGATATTTGTTATGCCACCAGCAATCGTCAGATGGTTGTCAAGCAGTTGGCGGAACACAGCGATCTTGTTCTTGTGATTGGCTCAAAAAACTCATCGAACAGTAATCGCCTGCGCGAGGTGGCTGAACGGGCCGGATGCCGCGCCCGCCTTATTGACAGGGCGGAAGATATTGACACAAACTGGTTGGATGCAAATGATAAAATCGGTATTACTGCCGGCGCCTCGGCCCCGGAAATTCTGGTTCAGGAGGTGATCAGTTTTCTTCAAGATCATGGTGCCGGGACAGTTGAGATGCTGAATGTGATCGAGGAGAATGTCACCTTCAGTCTGCCGGAACAGTTACGCTGAGGCCAATCATACCCCCGTTCTGGGATGAATCTTCGTCTGTGGCTTCATGAGCAGTATATTGTCTGAATGCGGTGTAATATCCTTCTTGCCCATGATCCGGATACCCGAATTCTGGTGATGTAAGCTTGGGGGTCTGTCAGACTTAGGAGAAATCTGCCGCGCGTCAGTAGAGCGGGATGTTCAGTGGGTCAGGGACTGAAGCAGACGCTGATGGATATTATCAAAGCCACCGTTGGACAGGATAAGAACTTGATCGCCGTCTTTTAGTTGCGCCAGGAGATGCTCAATAATAGCGTTTACATCCGGCAGCACCCGTGCATGATCACCGATTTTCTTACAAATATCTCCAATGTCCAGCACTCTCCCGGGTTCAAGGTTCCGGCTGGAGGGTGGTACAAAAATGACCTGATCTGCTCCTGTGAAACATCGGGGAAGTGTCTTTTCATGTACTTTCGTTCGCATGGTATTGGAACGGGGTTCAACGATAACCCATAAGTTTCCCTGATTATTCAAACGACTGTGCATGGCCTTGATAACACCGGCGATGGAAGTCGGATGATGCGCAAAGTCATCAAATATTTTCACGCCACCGGCCTCGCCCACCAGGCTCATGCGCCGCCGAATACCGGTAAATGTTTCAAAGGCTATTTGAATATCCCCGGCGGAAATACCGAGTGCGTGCGTGGCAGCAGCTGCAGCACAGGCATTGCTCACCTGATGGCGACCCAACATACCCCAATCAGTTTCCAGAAACGGTCTGGCTTCATGCCACAGACGAAAGCGACTGCCATCGTCCTTCAGGACTTCCCATTCCCAGCTTGCCTGCCCGTTACCCCTTTCAGAAAAGTGAACTTGAGGTGTCCAGCAACCTTTCTCAAGGACTCGCGCAAGATTGATATCGTCCGTGTTAACAATGATATGTCCGTTTGCCGGAACAGTTCGGATCAGATGGTGAAACTGGGTTTCGATGGCGTCAAGATCTGGGAAGATGTCGGCATGATCATATTCAAGATTATTCAGGATAAGTGTCCGGGCCCGGTAGTGCAGGAATTTTGAGCGTTTATCAAAAAAGGCTGTATCGTATTCATCGCCTTCAAGCACAAAATACTTACCCTCCCCAAGGCGGGCACCGGTACCGAAGTCCTCCGGTATGCCACCGATAAGGAAACCGGGAGATAAAGCGGCTACTTCAAGCACATGGGCGATTAGACTTGCCGTCGATGTTTTTCCATGCGTACCTGTTGCTACAATGGCATGGCGACCGGGCAGGATCTGATCTCCGATGAATCGGGCACCCGAGCTATAGGGCAGCGACTGATCCAGTACACGCTCCACTTCTGGATTGCCCCGGCCAAGGGCATTACCGATGATGACGAGGTCAGGTTCTGGATCAAGATTGTGCGCAGCGTAGCCTTGAAACACGGGTATTTGTTGCTGCTCAAGATAAGTGGACATGGGAGGGTAAACTGCCGCGTCGCTACCGCTTATACGGTAGCCGATATCACGGGCCAGCGTAGCCACAGCAGCCATAGCCGTGCCACAAATGCCAGAGATATGAATGTGCCCCCCTTCTCTCAGCATGTGTTTTTTCTGTTTTTTTGGCAGAGTGTGGACATGCACCAACCCTGCCTTGCCTCGGAAGAAATCGAAACCCGCCCAAACCCGGACTTCTCCGTTATCTGGCTGCATGGACTGGGGGCAGACGGCCATGATTTTGAGCCGATTGTCCCGGAATTGAATTTGCCGGATGATCTGGCCCTGCGTTTTATCTTCCCACACGCTCCATCCATACCGGTAGGGATCAATAACGGCTACATCATGCCGGCCTGGTATGATATTCAACAAAACGATCTCGGTATAAAGCAGGATGAAGCCGGTATAAGGCAGTCCGCGAAATCCATTGAACTGCTTATCGAGCGGGAGCGAATGCGGGGGATTGCATCCCGGCGCATCATTCTGGCCGGATTCTCTCAGGGTGGGGCCATGGCCTTGCATACAGGCTTGCGAGCTTCAGAACGTTTGGGCGGCATCATTGTCCTGTCCGCCTATCTGATCCTGCCAGAGACTTTAAAGAAGGAAGCTCATCCGTCTAACCGGCAAACTCCCATTTTTATGGCGCACGGCGTGAATGACCCGATCGTTCCCCTGAGGCTGGGAGATGCAGGTCATCAACAGTTGCTGAACCACAGCTACACCGTAACGTGGCACAGCTACCCCATGAAACATTCTGTTTGCGCTGAGGAAATTAAAGTGATCGGAAGCTGGATAACCAAAGTTCTGCATGATGTCTGATCACACCGGAAACATCCTCTAGTACAAGATGTTTTCCGCCAATTCTATCTCCTCGGCTTCTACATATACGGCTTGCGGATAAACGGGCCCGATGTCCACAATCAGCCATGTGTCTCCACGCAAGCCGAGTTCGATATCAAGCACATCTCCGGGCCTTAATACCGAAACAATTTCTTTGGCCAGAAGCACAGGGCCAATGCAGGAATCCTGACCATCAAACTGTAGCCACATCTGCTTTTTCAGAAGTTCGGTGATGCGCGCATGCCCCTCCCGGAAACTTGAAAAACGATGTTCCCGCAAACTTGCAGAAACTCCTCGGCCCATACGTACATAATGCAACAATAACTGAGCCGCTCGGGCAGCACGCAAACTCTCCGGCTCAAGCTCTACCAATGTTCCCATAAATTCGGTGTGAGCACCCGGTGCCAACCAGTGCCTTTTATTCATAAAGTTCAACCATGCCCTCAGGCAGGCGCAGTAATCACCAATGATACTTTCGTCCGAGGTCTGCATGCGCAACATAAACCAGCCGATAAAGTCGGAAAGGTGACCGGCAGCAAAATCAGTACATTTCAGCGTACCCAGATCGGGGGTTTGTTCCACATCACCCTCAAGCAGGTGTTCCATATGATCCTGAAGATCCTGCTCCCAATGCAACATATCCGGACCTTCCTCTTCCTCATCGCGAAAAAGATCTGAATGATGCTGAAGATATTCGGCCAGGGCATCAAAACAGGCGTCGGCAACGGCAGATTGTCTGAAATCATGGGTTTGTTGGTGTCGAATGAAGCAATCAATCGCTTCCTGCAGAGTTGTTTCGCTCAAGAATCACTCCCACTTGCTCACCTTGCAACAGGGAGCTATTGTCCCGGTCGCTTAGCGGTTTTGCAACCCCGCTTTCGGATTTCAGCCCAAATAGTCACCGCAGGAGGCTTCCCGTGCAAATTAATTCGACCAGTATACGTTCCGGTATGATTCTGGATGTTGGAGGAAACCTCTGGCGGGTGAGCCGAACCCACCATGTCACGCCGGGCAAAGGCGTTGCCTGCATGCAGGTGGAAATGCGCAATATAGAAACCGGCACAAAAACCAATAAGCGATTCAATTCAACCGAACGCGTGGAAAGAGTCCGGCTTTCCCAGCACAGTATGCAGTTCTTGTACCATGATGGCGGCAGCTACCACTTTATGGATATGGAAACATACGAGCAAATGGAGCTGGATGAAACACTTATGGAGGAGACAAAACCATTTCTTCTTCCGGAAACTGAAGTCATGGTGGAAATGCATGAAGGACGTCCGCTGAATGTGCAGCTTCCCAAAACCGTAACTCTGGAAGTGGTTGAAACAGATGCAGCCATCAAGGGACAGACAGCAACGGGATCCTATAAACCGGCCAAACTCGAAACCGGAGCTGATATTATGGTGCCTCCATATCTGGAGGCGGGAACCAGAATCAAGGTAAATACAGAAGACGGAACCTATATCGAACGCGCCTGACGCCTGATTTCCGGCAAATGTGGGTTGTTATACTTGCAACGTGAAAGCCTTTTCATTCGGATTTAACGGCCCGATAATCATTACCCTCTATAGTTTCACCCATCTGGTGCCGTTCCCTCCTCCCCTCCCTAATCGATAATGGCATCAGGTAGGTAAAGCCCCGGCTGATCAGCCGGGGCTTTTACTTTGAGCTGGAAGTCATGGCGGGATGATGTTGCAATGCAGCATGCAATCAAAAGCCAGGCGCAAGCTAAAGCAACATCTCGGTATTGAGCTGCCAGTTTCGTCCCCGCATCCGCTATGGTTGCATGCCTGTTCGATGGGCGAGGTTGCAAGCACCGCACCACTGGTGAACTCCCTGCTTGACAAAAACATACCCGTACACATTACAGTCGTAACAGCTACCGGGATGGATCATATTAAACGCTTGTTTGGTGACAAGGTCAGCGCTTCTTTTCTACCCTGGGATATACCTGGTCTTATGCATCGATTGGTCACCCATCTGCGTCCACGCCTCCTCCTGCTCACTGAAACCGAATTCTGGCCGGGTCTTTTGAGTGCCTGTCACCGTGGCGGAGTTCCTGTGCTGGGCATTAACACCCGTATCTCTGACCGATCTTTTCCACGTTATCATGCCAGCCGCTGGCTTTGGCGCCGCTGGTTAAAACATGTGGAAATATTCTTTTCGCAAAGCCAGCTGGACGCCGATCGCCTGCAAGCCATCGGGGTCGACAAAAAACGCATTCGGGTCATCTGCAACCTTAAGTATGCTGTTTCTGCTCCCGATGTGGATGCAAGCAGCCTGCGAAAACGACTTGATCCCGGTGAAACCCGGCCAATCCTGCTGGCAGCCAGCACCCATGCTGATGAAGAAGCAAGACTGCTAAATATGTTACCTTCCTGGAAAAGGGTACGTCCCGATTTAATTCTTGCTCTGGTTCCGCGCCACCCTGAGCGCTTCGATGAAGTAGGTGATCTGGTTAAGCAGTTTGGTTTTCGTCTCTGTCGATGGTCCGAGTCGCCCGATATTGCCTGTTTGGCAAAGGCTGATGTGATATTGGTGGATGTCATGGGTGCCCTTCGGGAGTTGTACACAATTGCTGATCTGGTATTTATCGGCGGAAGCCTTGTTCCTGTCGGAGGACACAACCCTCTTGAGGCAGCTATTTGTGGCCGTAGTGTAGTAACCGGCCCCCACATGCAAAACTTCCGTGATATTATTGAAGACATGAAACGCCAGTCCGCCGCTCTGACAGCAAAGGATACGAGAGAGGTTGATCAATTTTTCTGCTCTCTTCTCGGTAGCCCTGAAGACTTGCAAAGCATGCATGCCAGGGCAGCGGTCTTTATGCGCGACAGGAGCAAAGTGCTTCCTGCGATTATCCGTGCTATTGAGCCATATCTGGAATGAGCATGGCTGGATTTCTCATGCGAACAAAGATAGCGGGAAAGGTAGAAGCATGGTGTGAATCCTTGTGGTGGAGTCAGAGGTCACCGCCACTGGCTCTTATCTGGCTGAGTCGGTTGTATACCCTGCTGCGTAACCGGGATCAGCTTCGCCGTATTGAAAGGGCTGTGTCCCCGCCGTTACCAATGATATCGGTAGGTAATATCACTGTGGGAGGAAGTGGCAAGACCCCCTTTGTTATCTGGCTTGCAGTTCGATTGCAGTCCAAAGGGTTCAAACCTGTCATTCTCTGTCGTGGTGATGGAGGTAAGCTCGAGCAGGCCCGAGTTTTGAGTGAACAGGACCAGGCAACACTGGTTGGTGACGAGGCCAGACTGTTGTTTGAATCCTGCTCTTGCCCGGTGATCGCCGGCAAAGACAGGATCGCCGGTGCAATGCTAGCCAGAAAACTGGGTGATATTTTGATTCTGGATGACGGTTTTCAATACAGACAACTCAAGCGTCTCAGTGATATTGTATTGATCCCGACTGAGGGCATCGGCAATGGCTGGCAATTGCCGGCTGGCCCCCTTCGCGAACCTCTGGAAGCCCTGAATCGTGCTCATGTTGTCGTACGTACAGGTTCAGAACAACCAGCCTCACTGCATTTGGCTAAGGAATGGCGCTGCTTTCCCTGCCTCTCGATACTTAAGCAGCTAAAGGGCCCGAAGCAGGCAAAACCTGAACACGCCCTGGCTATTTCATCCATTGCCCGTCCGCAACGCTTTATTGATTCACTAAAAAGGGAAGGGATTGAAGTCAAACATTATTTTCGCTTTCCTGATCACCACCGCTATGCAGCCAGAGATATCAAGCCTTGCCTGGATAGCAACTTACCCTTAATAACAACGACCAAGGATGCGGTAAAACTTGTTCCTCTGTGGCCAAAGGAACGGCCTCTCTGGGTTCTGGAACAGCAGGGACAAGACGACAAAGGCTTGCTGGATGCGATTTTAGCGCCCATCCTTTCACAAATTGAAGAATCATCTTCGCATGGAGCCTGAATATGCTGGATAAAGACTTATTTTCCATCCTTGCCTGCCCGCAATGTAAGGGGGAAGTTCACTATAACAACAGCAATGATGGTCTGGTCTGTGATGCCTGCAAACTGGAATATCCCATTCGTGATGACATTCCTGTTTTGCTTATAGACGAGGCCCAGAAACTTTCCGATTGATGGAATATCTCCTGACAATGGCAATTCAAACTCTGTTCTGGCTGATCCGCCTTCTGCCTGCGCGTATCGCTGGCGGCCTTGGTGCCGGATTGGGACGCATGGGCTATTTGATTGATAAGCGACACCGGGAAATTGCGCTTCGCAATGTGCAAAGGGTTTTTCCCGAAAGAGACCGGTCTTCCCAAAAACGGATTGCGCGAGAATCTTTTGCCGAACTGGGCCGTGTCATATTTGAAATGCCTCATGTCTTTCTGCGCTCGGAGGATTTTATCCGTTCCTGTTTGCATATAAGTGGCAGCGATCATTTGAGGAAAGCGGCGAACCTTGGCAAAGGTGTGATTGTTATCGGTTGCCACCAGGCGAACTGGGAGATGGGTGCAATGGTGCCCGCCCTTCTTGGTTACACTTCTCACAATATGTACCGAAGTATCCGCCCGAAAGCAGCGGATGATCACCTTCGGCAATGGCGTTCACGTTTCGGCACTATTATGCATGCCAGGCTTGATTCTTCCATCTGGATTTCACGTGCCCTGAAATTGAATTCATGTGTTGGCTTCATGCTTGATCAACACGTCTCGGAAGAATTTGGCATAGCAGCACCCTTTATGGGTCACCCGGCTTCGACCACTATCTTTCCTGCACAATTGGCGATGAAACGGGGCATTCCAATCGTCCCAATAACTGCATTCCGCAGAGGCCGAGGCTTCCAGTTTGATATCCGGATACATCCGATGATTCGGCCTGATCGGGAAGATCTGGAAGCCGGCAAGGAAAATACAATACTCAAACTGACCACACGTGCGAACCAGGTTCTGGGAGATGCGATTCAAAAACAGCCGGAGTGCTGGTTATGGAGCCATCGGCGATGGCGCACGCTTGAACACGAAACAGTAAGCTACGGGATGGCTCATGACGCTCCATAAGCCGGTTGATAAAAGTCGCTGGTTGACTGCCCAGAAAGCTGAGGTCACGTACTGGCATGGGCAGGACATTCTCGAGAAAGGCCTTGAGCGGGTAAAAGAAAGACATGTCCCCATCATTGAGTGCTATGCCGCTGCATTTCCAAATGATATATCCATTCTTGATATTGGATGCGGGCCAACCTGCCCGGCTCAGTTTATAGAAAAAGGCAGCAAAACCTACATAGATCCCCTTCTGGACCAATTCAGGCGCGCTTTTCCAGGGGCCCTGCCCCAGGGTGAATATATTTCAGATATGGCTGAATCAATAGATAAACCGGATGCTTCTTTTGATCTGATCCTCTGCTTTAATGCCTTCGATTACATGTTGAATCCGGAGCTTGTTATTAATGAGCTTGAACGTCTTCTCAAACCCCATGGCATTTTCATCGTCAGTGTAAAGACTTACTCCCAGATAATGGCCCGCTTTCGTTACCTGTCAGAACATTTTCTGACTATATTTCGGGATGAAAACCATCCCTACTCCTATACACTTTCCGGCATAAGAAAGACATTGCTGCGCCACTTTGAAATTATCGAAGAGGTAAGGGTTGGCAGAAAGGCTCTGGCCTTCCCCGGCTCAAGATCGGAGTGGGCATTTGTTTGCCGACATGGTAAAGCCGGAAACCAAGCATGAGCTTCGAGATACGTCATCTGGTCCTGCATCCGCCGAACTGGCTTGGAGATGTGGTTATGGCCTTACCTGCCATGCAAGCCCTGAGTCAGGGGATAAAAGCCGAACGTATTTCGATGATTGGTCAACCGTGGCTGGCCGAATTGCTGCCCTTTCTTTCATTTAAGCGTGTGCGATATTGCAAGGATGTGCCGGCTGATGCAGATATGGGGGTCTTGTTCACCAACAATTTTCGAAGTGCCTGGCGATTATGGCGTGCCGGTGTACCGGAACGGATTGGTTTCCGGGGTCAGTGGAGGAGAATGCTGCTGACAAATGCTCCGAAAGCGGAAATAAGTATGGCAAGCGAGCATCATCGTGCCTATTTCCTGAACCTAGCCGAACAAGTCGGTTTTACTGCCCGGAAACAGGAAGCTGTGATGCAAATGTCTGAACAGGAAATAGAAGATGGCACAAGACTTCTTTGCGAACACGGTCTGAACGAAAAGAAAACCGTTTGCATTGCGCCCGGAGCCCAGTTCGGCGAAGCCAAACGTTATCCGGTATGTTCCTACAATAGAGTCTTGCTGGCCCTGCATAAGCTTGGTTGGGATCTTTTGATCCTGGGTACAAAAGCAGAACGAGGCATTGCCGAGCAATGTCTGGCCGGTGTTGAAGGTCGTTTCTGGAATGCGTCCGGTGAAACCTCACTAAGGCAAGCCATTCAATTGCTTGGCGCTTCCAGGGTATTATTATGCAACGATTCCGGTCTGATGCATGTGTCCGCCGCTCTGGGCAATCCTACTGTAGCTATGTTCGGAGCAACTGATCCAGGACGGACTGCGCCTTCAGGAAAACGTGTCTCCGTGCTGTATGAACCGGCAGAATGCAGCCCATGTTTGCGACGTGAATGTTCTATGCAGGAAAAAACATGTATGGTGAATATCACATCAGAATCTGTTCTGAAGGCATGTTTGAAGTGGTTACCGTAAGCTGTATTAGTAGTAGTGATATCAAAATAATATGAAGATCCTAATGATCAAGCTGGGGGCCTTTGGAGATATCGTACATACCCTGCCTGCAATCGACGACCTTCTGCAGCGCCCGGAAGTAAACGAAGTTCATTTCCTTGTAGACCAGCGTTATGCGTTCGTTACCGGCATATTTCCCCGGAATGTACAGATCCATGTTATTGACATAAAAAATGCCGGAGTGTTTGCCTCATCTATGGCCTTGCTAAGAAAACTCAGAAATATGCATTTTGATGCGACTCTGGAGTTGCAGGGCCTTATCAAAAGTAGCGTTCTGGCACGGTTTATCTCCAGCCGTGTCTACGGTATGGATTCTGGTTACTGCCGTGAACGTATCAGCAGCTGGCTGACCCGACCGGTTCGATTTCATCCCGAGGATCGCCATGTAGTGCAACAATACAGACGTGTTGCTACCGGCCCTTTTGTGGCTGGTGTCAAAACCTTACCCTCCGAATTTCTTCCTTATCGACCGCCGCACGTTCAGCTTACTGACAGGATGTATTCGGCAGGATCGTCCCTGCTCAGTCAGATCTGTATCCGGCCTGGTCAATATGTTGTCCTGCATCTTGGTGGAGGCTGGGAGACAAAAACCCTGCCTGAACAAACATGGCAGGAAGTGGCGAAAGGGGTCATTGAAAACGGTTTGACTCCGTTATTCTGCTGGGGAAACGCGAAAGAAGAGGAGGCAGCCCGAAAGCTGGGTAAACAGATTAAAAAGTTTATTATTCTGCCAAGGAGAGTTGGCACGCCGGAATTATGTGGTTTGCTGGCAGAGGCCCGGGCGGTAATCGGTGCTGATACCGGTGTTTTGCACCTGGCTGCTGCACTGGGGACCAATACGGCCACATTTTGGGGCCCCTCAGCCAGCTGGCGATCAGGGCCATTGGAGAAAATACATATTCATGTGGAAGCCGGAACGGAATGCGGGCCGTGTTTCCAGCGGAAATGTAATAAATTTATTTGCATGGATCAAATAAGATCAAGAAGTCTACTACAGGTGTTAAAATGAGTAATTACCAACAGAAACAGAGGAAAGTCCCAGCATGGCAGCGGTTGGTGCTTGAACACAGAATTATCGTCAGTGCTGTACTTGTCCTGCTTGTTATTGGCTTTGTGCGTCCCAGTTGCTGGAGCATTTCTGCCAGCCTGCCGCTGATCGCCCTGGGAGAAGCCTTACGCTTATGGGCCTCGGGTCATATTCAAAAGATGAAGGAAGTTACAAACACCGGCCCGTACGCTCTGTGTCGACATCCACTATATCTGGGGCACTTTCTGATTGCGGCCGGATTTTGTGTTGCCGGTAACAATATCTGGGTATCTTTGTTTGTACTTCCCGGTTTCTGGATAATTTTTCACCCGACCATGCAAAAGGAAGAACTATTACTCGTGGAAAAGTTCGGCATGGCTTACGAAGATTACAGACGCGAAAGCCCCCAGTTCTGGCCACGCTGGAGTAAGCTGGCCTTGCGGGGAGGACATGACTGGAAACTTGTTCGCCAGCACAGGGAATGGAACAACGTTCTCGGCTTGTTGGCGCTACTGGTACTGATGGCGGCAATCGGTCTGTGGCGGGGAAGCTGGTGAAACGGCTAGCCCTTCTTCTATTTACACTGCCATTTATCCAAATAGGTATTGCCGGAGCAAATAGCTGCATGCCATTTATCGGTGAACAAATGAATTTCTCGGTGAGTTGGGAGTTTATTCACGGTGGCTCGGCCCAGTTGAATGTCACGGCAAAAGGAAAAAACGGTTACAGCATCCAATCCACAGCCAAAAGCAATAAATTCCTTGATATTTTTCATAAGGTACGTGATCGAATGGTATCCGAGGGCATATGTGTCAATGGAAAAATGCAAAGCATCCTGTTCGACATGCAACAACATGAAAGCAAATACCGTTCAAAAAAGCATGCAGATTTTCTCTGGCAGGATAACAAAGTAGTCTACCGTCTGAATGAGAATACAGAAATATTTGACGTGCCGGCCGGCCACCTTGATGTTATTGATGCTTTTTTTGCTACCCGCCTGCAACCGCTTGAAATCGGCAAGACAGTGAACATCCCTATTTTTGATGCAAGGAAACGTTATGAGGTGGTGGTCAAAGTACTTAAAAAAGATAAAATAATGGCCCCGTGGGGAGAAAAAGTGGAGTGCCTGGTTATCGAGCCAAAACTGAAGACAGCAGGAATTTTTTCTTCCAAAGGCAAGATAAAGGTCTGGCTTACCAACGACAAACATAGTATTCCACTGAGGATGACGGCCAAACTTAAATTCGGACGCATTGTAGCCAGATTGAATGAATACAAGAGGGTTCACTGATGGCTCGATTATTTGATCATCCACTGAAACGTAAATCACGCTTCGAGCAGGCTTTTGCCGACAAAAAAGTGCTCGATGTTGCCTGTGGCGATGTTAAGTTCAAAGGTGCAACAGGCCTTGATTATAATATCCGCTCCTACAAACCGCAGGAGCATCAGGCGGATATTCAATATAATCTCAATAAATTCCCCTATCCCTTTGAAGATAATTCCTTTGACCTGATTTGGTGCTATCACTTTCTTGAACATTTCCAGGATTTACCGAAGTTGATGGAAGAGTTTTACAGGTTGTTAAAAGCCGGCGGTCGAGTTGTTATCAATTCCCCTCATTTTTCCAGTGTTGAGGCCTATCGTCACTGGCAGCACTGTCACTATTTCTCAAGGGGCTCATTTGACTATTTTTGTGAGGATTCACATGAGTGGGAATTCTACAACTGCCGTTACAAATTAACGGACAGTAAAATTTTCTTCGATGATCTCAGCAATGTGCTCGGTATTGGCTGGCTGGCCAACAGATTCTCCTGGCAATATGAACGCCGTTTTGTCTGGCTTTTCCCGGCGGCCAGCATTTACTTTGAGCTTGAGGCAGTTAAATAAGTGCCATTGGAAGAATTAGATCCATCACAGCCAATATTTAATCAGTGTCCGCTGGCATGCACCGGTGAGCTGGAACCAACGGATATCAGACTTCCGGAAGGGAATTTGCTCCGATGTCCGGACTGTGATCAATTACTGAGTGCCTGCACAACCGCATGTTTTCAACAGTCCATGCAGGAATTCAATGCCCCCGAAGGAACATTGCCATCCGGCAAGAATGCCAGACGTTACGAAAAACGGATGGGGAATATCCTGAAAGGCATAGCCCGATTATCGAGACGTACCCCCCGGGATCTACACTTGCTCGATGTCGGTTGTTCAAGTGGTGCATTGCTTGCCGTTGCCAGCAAACTGGGGTTTCCTGTTTCCGGGGTAGAACCCGCTGAACAGGCAGCCGCTACAGCCAGATCCAGGGGATTTGATGTTTTTCCGGGGCTATTGCAAGAGGCAAACTATCCAGCTTGCAACTTTGACATTGTTACCATGTTCGAGGTGGTTGAACACCTTATAAATCCAATAACTGTCGGACGTGAGATCCATCGCATTCTCAAGCCCGGAGGGCTTTTGATCATTGGAACCGGCAACGCAAATTCATGGACTGTACGATTTTTGGGTTCAAAGTGGGAATACTTTGATATTGCCAGTCACGGCGGGCACATCAGCTTTTTCAATCCCGGAAGCATTCGTAAGCTGGCCGGCGAAAGTGGTTTCCGGCTAGCAACGGTTCAGACCAAACGCGTGAACCTTGCCGAGCGCAGAGATGTTGGCCCCATTGTTTATGAAATAGCCAAAATTATTAGGGAGATCCTGGCTTTACCTGCGCGCTGGCTTGGTCAAGGGCATGATATGCTGGCCATACTTGAAAAAACGAAGTGAGCGAGCCCGATCAGGTAGCTGTTGTTATCTCAACCTACAACAACCCCGATTTTCTGCAGCTTGTTTTGCAGGCATACAAACGTCAAACAGATACCCACTTCAAAATTTATATTGCGGATGACGGTTCAAAAAATGAGACACGCGAGTTAATCGAAAGGTTCAGCGAGGATTTTCCGGTGTCAATCGAACATGTATGGCATGAAGATAAGGGTTTTCGCAAGGCAACGATACACAATGCAGTGATCCGGCGAATTCGTGAACCCTATATTCTGTTTACGGATGGCGACTGCATTCCACTTTCCGGTATGATTGCAACACACCGGAGGCTGGCGCAAAAAAACACCCTGATTAGTGGTCGGCGCATCCTGATATCACAGGCATGGACAAGGGAGCTTTGCAAGCAGAAACGCTTTCCTGACGGCAACAATGTTACTGTGTGGCTTCGGCGCAGGCTTCGAGGGGAGGTGAACCGCATTGTACCAATGCTTCTCCCAGTATACTTGGGCGCGACGCATCAGAGGCTTCAAGGCATCCGTGGCTGTCACCTTTCCTGCTGGCACAGGGATGTTTTACAGGTAGACGGTTTTGATGAAATTTATGAGGGTTGGGGCCGAGAAGATTCCGACCTGGTCATGCGACTATTCCACTCCGGGGTTCAACGGCGAGATTTGCGTGGTCAACCCTTGCTGCATCTTTGGCATCCTGAAGAGCAACGTGACGGACTGAGCCGTAACGATCTTCTGCTGGAGGAAAGTTTGAAAAATGGACGTATCCGGGCACAAAAAGGCCTGAGCTGCACTCGTGGAGATTCCCATGCCTAAGGTTTCCGTCTATATCCTGACATACAATGAAGAAAATAAAATCGAGCAGGCAGTCAGGAGCGTATCCTGGGCAGATGAGATAGTTGTCGCTGATTCGTTTAGTACGGACAAAACTACTGACATCGCCAAAAATCTTGGAGCACGTATTGTTTCTATTCCATTTGAAGGCTTTGGCAAATTACGTAATGCTGCCGTGGCGGCCTGTTCACATGAGTGGATTTTTAGCCTCGATGCTGATGAGCGCTGCACAGCCGAGGCGCATAACGAGATTCAGCTGACCGCTGGCGACAAAGATGCGGCAGACGCCTATTATATGCCCCGGCGCAATTATTTTATGGGTCGCTGGATCAGACATTGCGGCTGGTACCCGGATTACCGTCAGCCCCAACTGTTCAGAAAGGGGGCCGTGCTCTACTCAGAAGCAGATGAGGTGCATGAGGGCTTTGAAATCAGGGGAAAGGTCGGTCATCTCAAACATGCTATCTGGCAAACACCTTTTCAGAATCTGGCAGAAGTCGTTGCCAAGGGAAATCGCTATTCAACACTTGGCGCAAAAAAGCTGGCGCGCACAGGCAAGAAGGGAAATATGATGCTGGCCCTGATGCATGCCCTGGGGGCTTTTTTACGCATCTATGTGCTGAAGCTGGGGTTTCTCGATGGCTGGGCAGGCTTTGTCATTTCACTGGGGAATTTTGAGGGGACCTTCTACCGCTACGCCAAGCTCACTGAAAGTCAGAGGGACTGGAATCTGCCGCCAACGGATCAGATTTGAGCGGTCTTTCCGTCCTGCACGTTGTCAGACGTTATGGGCCGGCCGGTGGAATGGAACGTTATGTATGGGAGCTCACGCGTGAATTGGTCAAGCTGGGCTGCTCCGTTTCTGTAGTGTGCGAACAGATGGTGGTTGATAAGCCACCGGAATTTGTCAACGTTCACGTATTGGGAAAATCCATCCCAAAACCTCGCTGGCTTTCACACCTCATTTTTTCCCGACGCCTGCATAACTGGCTCCACCAACAACAGAACAGAGACCTTATTATTCACAGCCACGAGCGCAGCCGGAATCACCATATCACAACCTTTCATGGCCCTCCCTTTGCCCGGGTACTGGACATGCCCGTCTGGAAACGACTTTCCCTACGGGCGCTGATCAATTTGTGGCTGGAAAAAAGGGAGGTATGTGCCGGTCAGGTTTATACTGTTGTTCCCAACTCCAGACAAACTGGTGTGCTTCTTGAGTATTATTATCCGTGCATTGGTGCGCGTTTAAGTTCGCCCGTTCCGCCCGGAGTTCTGCCCGGCCCTGCCCGGGAATCCCACTCCGTTCCGGAATCAGGTGGCGTTATTGGCTTCATTGGCAAGGAATGGAAACGCAAAGGCCTTGAGAGGGCGATTGAAATCGTTCGAAAATTGCGGGAGACAAAGCCTGATCTGGAATTCTGGATTGCCGGACCCGCACCTGGAGATATTCAGCCTTTATTCAAGGAACAGGATGAAGGCTACAAACTTTTGGGAGAAGTCAGCTCCGCAAAACTCTATCCGAAGTTCGATCTCCTCTTACATCCCGCCCTGCAGGAACCTTATGGCATGGTAATAACTGAAGCGATGGCCGCAGCTGTGCCCGTAGTTGTATCGTCATGCAGCGGAGCTGCAGATGATGTTGGCGCATCTCAGGGACGAGTGATTGATCTTGCGGCTGATAACAAAATATGGATTGAAGCCTGTAAACAAATGCTAGACTCAAACATTCCTCTGGAGAAATACTCTCGCAGTTGGGCGGAAGTGGCCCGAGCCTACGCCTCCAGTTATCAACAAATCCAAAGGAATCAGAACCTGAAATAAAGTTCAGTCTTTGCCGAAGCGATCTCCGACCCAATGATACATTCGCTGGTGCAAGAGAAAGAACATTTCCCCGCTATTGACCAGAAGGGCAGGGAGCCGATCCTGAGACGCACGTCGCATCAGTTCCAGTCCCGCCAGCGCAAACATTATTTGTCCGGCCCACATACTCCACCAGGGGAGGTTTCCACTTGAAACCTGTTGATGCAGGGCGATTTGTACATTATAGACGGTGAGCAATAGCAGTACTCCGAGCAAGTAAGCTCCCGCCTTGCCAGAACGTTTGGGTTCAAGCGATAAAGGAAGGGCAAATAAGAATAGTAATAAAACAGTTGTCGGCATAATCAGTCTGCGATTCCATTCAGCAGCAGCTTCAGGTGAATCCTTCTTCTTTCTGGCTGCATACAATTCGGCCATCGACATCTCGAAAATGCGACTGCGCCAGGCTGCTTTTTTGATAAGCCCGAGGCTGCCAACATCCATTACCAGCTTATATTGATCGAAGGAAAGTGCTCTCAGCGTGCTACCGCTTCCCTCAATACGGCTCCCGTTGTACAAAGTGAACCATATTTGCCTGCCAGCGCGTTCTACATCTGCGATTTCAGCCAGATAGACAACCGGTTTTCGGTGGCGACTATCTTCAAGCATGAAACCGTGCATTTGTCCCTGATCGTCTTCGCCCCGGATATAAACTGTAAAGTTATCCAGCTCCCGATTAAACCGTTGGGGTTCGAAACCGGGAGCTGCCTTTGCCTCCTGAATAGCGTAGAGCAACACCTGAAATTGCTTCTGGCCATTTGGCATCCACTCCATGGCTGTATAACCCAGTAACAGGCAAAAGAGAATGGCTGTTCCAAAGAGAACCCGAAACATACGGCTATACGATATTCCGGCTGCACGCAGGACATCCAGCTCATTGTTCTGAAACAGGCGGACAATCAAACTTTGCATGGCGAAAAAAAATGCAATTGGCAAAGTTAAAACCAGAAAGTATGGTAATATTGCCATCAGCATGGAACCCATAATCGACCATTCAATGCCACGATCCATTACCAGGCCAAGCACTTTCAGGGCACGGCCCAGCAAAAGAACGCTGGTAGCAATAGCCAAGGCAGCTAGAAACGGCCCCAACCACAAACGAAGCATATAACGATCCAGGGTCATGCCTGCAGCATAGCATTACAAATTGATCAATGGGATATACTCATCCCAATATCCTGTTTTGACTTTGACGATAGCAGTGGAACGAGGCTTACAATAGGATGCAGGTTCGATGTATAAACCCTGGCTGGAATTCCGAGATAAACTTATAGCGGCCACGCAATGGATGCTATGTGCATCGGCAGTGAGTTTTCCATTTTCGGTGGCTGCAACCAACATCGTACTTGGAGTGGCCCTTGCCTCGGGAGCGATTTCAGGTTTACTTTGGACTGGCATGAGAAACCTGTGGGAAGGAAATCGCGTGCTTGCCCTGGCCTTGCTTGGCTATCTAAACTTTATGTTTGTTGGCCTGCTGTGGAGCCTTGATCAGGAGTGGGGGCTTCATATTCTGGGCCGCCAATGGTTCTGGCTACTTGTACCGCTGGCTGTGGCGGCATTGAGAGATCCTGCATGGTCAAAAAGGTTTCTTCTGGCGCTTTCACTTGGACTGGGCCTGCATCTTTTGTTCTGCGCATTTCAGATGCTGGGCTGGATAACAGTAACCGTCAGTGGATCAAGCGTCGATAACGCGACTGGCCATATCGGTCATATAGGTTTTGGCTTTGTTTACGGCATCTGGGCCGTTTGGCTCCTTTACTGGGGGTGGAAACAGAAACATTGTCTTCGCTGGGGAGCCTGGATCTTAGCGCTATGGTCACTAGTTACAGTCTTTCTGGCACACGGCCGCAGTGGATACCTCATCACACTGGCTCTGCTCGTCACCATGGCCTGGAAAGCCTTGTCCAGTGGATTCAGAAAGAGATATGCCAGCGCTGCATTGGGAATATTGGTTTTAATCATCGCTCTGATCCTCTTCGGACCAGCCAGAGAACGGCTACTCGGTACCTGGCAACCTCTGGCAACGAATAAACCAATAGAAGTCAAACCTGACAACCTGAAAAAGCCCGCCGCAAACAGTGCCTTAAGTACCCAATATCGTTTGTCACTACTACGTGGTGCGATTTCAGCCTGGAAGAAACACCCTATTCTCGGAGTTGGAACCGGAGGCTTTCCGGAAGCTGCCGCGCAGGCGAAAAGAGAGAACCCTTCTCTGAATTACAGAGTTGTCGATTATCCCGCTCATCCTCATAATGCCTATTTGCAGGCTCTTGTCCGCTGGGGACCATTGGGCCTGGCCATGCTTGCCTTTCTTCTATATTCCTGGATTAAACTGGGATGGAGGCTCGACTGGAAAAGCGGCGAGGCAGGCCCCCTTATTGCTCTGTCAGGTATTGCCCTGCTGATTCATGCTCTGTCTTCGTCAAGCCTGGAAGATCATTTTTCTGCTATACTGGCCGCCATGCTTCTTGGGGCAGGACTTGCTCAGCTTTATCCTCATGACACTTCTGAGTCGCCATGAATATTGCCAGGGAGGAGAATAGGGTTGAATCAGTCTGGCAACAAATAAGGCCCTTCTTTACCACCTTGAACGGCGGGTCGGATAAATCCCGGTCCTGGGAAAATACCGATCTGGAATCATTTAAAGCTCTGGATGAATATTTCTGGGGTAGCTCCTATCGCTTCTCACTTCTGTTATCAATCCTGCGTCAAAGGCTGCCTGAAAGCTCAAAAGTTCTGGACGCAGGTTCCGGTCACGGAATTCTGGCTGCCGCACTGCAGGCAGCAGACTTTGATACCTGTGCCTCCGACCTGCATGAGGGTTTACCGGTTTTCGAGCATTTGAATATTCCTTATGCTGCCTGGCACCTGGAGGCTGAGCCTGCACCATATCCTGATCACACTTTTGATGCTGTTGTGTTATCACAGACTATTGAACACTTCACTTATTCGCCTCTGCAGCCGATGAAGGAAATTATTCGCATTGTAAAACCCGGAGGTCTGGTTCTTATTGATGCACCGAACATCTCTTCCTTTCATAATTTTTCGAAACTTATTCGTGGCAAGACGCTGCACTGGAGTCTGAAAAAACATTATCTTGAACAGTCACCGGAGATGGTAAATGGCATCCCCTATTACGATCGCCACAATCGCGAATATAGTATGCAGGATATGCGTGAACTTGCCGATCACTTTGGCCTGAAACTCGAGCTTGCTCAATACTACTCTTCCTATAACCGTCGTAAACGCGGCAGAATTGCTGTGCTTGCATCCCGAATCCGCGATAGTGTGCGGCCGTGGCGAAAAAGTATTCTGGGCCTGTTCAAAGTTACCGAATAAGGGATAACTATTTTGGGGTTATGGAGGTGTAGGCAATGATACTGGTCATCGGTGATATTATCGTAGACGAATTCATCTGGGGTGATGTCAATCGTATTTCCCCTGAAGCCCCGGTTCCTGTTGTGGCCGTGGAACGTTCCGACCGAAGGCTTGGGGGTTCCGCCAATGTAGTTCGTAATCTCTACACCCTTGGTGCTCCCTGTGCGATGTTCGGTGTTGTCGGTGATGATGAACCGGGCCGGTGGGTTTTCAAGCGGCTGGAAGAATTAAACTGCGGAGGGGGAGGCGTCCTGGTTAAACAAAACCAGCGTCCCACAGCAATTAAAACTCGCGTGGTTGCCCGCCATCAACAGGTAGTACGCTTTGACCGTGAATGGGATCATGCGGTTCAGTCTGAAACGCAAACCAGCCTTGTCGCCCTGATTCATGCAGCACTACCAGAAGCCAGTGCTGTCATTCTTTCCGATTATGGCAAGGGTGTACTGACTCCGGCATTCATCGCGGACATCATTCCCGTACTCAAGGGGAAGATTGTGGCAGTAGATCCCAAGCCGGAGCACACCCTCGCATATCGGGGGTCCACCCTGATGACTCCAAATCTTTCTGAGGCTGCTGCCATGGCCAATATGCAGCCGTTGAATACAGATAAAAACCTTGAGGTTATGGCCATCCACCTGCATGAAAAACTTGCCCTTGAACACATACTGATTACCCGGGCTGAAAAGGGCATGACTCTGTTCGACGGAAAGAAGATTCATCATATCCCCACTGCCGCACGCGATGTTTACGATGTGACCGGCGCCGGTGATACGGTGATTGCAGTATTTACTACCTGCCTGGCCCGTGGAGATGATGCCCTGACCGCTGCCAGCATAGCCAATCGTGCCGCAGGAGTTGTTGTCGGCAAGGTTGGTACCGCCGCTGCAAACTGGGAAGAAATCGAGGC
>JBHHTX010000013.1:0-21427 GCA_046753585.1 Mariprofundaceae bacterium | reverse complement strand
GGACACAAAAATGACCAAATCGCCGCCATCGAAATTAGTGTGAACAGGCCCTAGAAACAGCTGCAGCATAATCCCCTACAAGATGTATTGGTAAATAGACTTGCACCTGCTATTAATAGTACTATATTGGTGCCACTTTATTTCAGGCAGGTGAAATGTTCAGAATTACGAAGCTAACAGACTATGGAGTTATGCTGATGACCGAATTTGCGGCAGAGCCGGAGCGCTTGCGCAATGCGGCCGGTCTGGCTGCTGCCTCGCACCTGTCTGTGCCCACCGTCAGCAAGGTACTGAAGCTACTGTTGAAGGAAGGACTGCTTGAGTCGATTCGGGGTGCCGGTGGCGGTTATCGCCTCAGGCGCAAGCTGGTGGATATTTCGGTGCAGGATATTATCGTGGCCCTTGAAGGGCCGATTGCCCTGACCGAATGTAATCTTGGTTCCGGTGATTGCGAACGGCTGTCACACTGCTCCGTCAGTGGTAGCTGGCAGCGCATCAACCATGCCGTGAGCCATGCCCTGGCCGATATCACTCTGGATGACATGGTACAACCGCATTTTGAGCCGGTGATTCACATTCAAAAGCAGACCCCGAACGTTATTCCGATTAACAGGCCCTAGAAAGATGGCTTCCAACAAACAGCTTAAAACACTGATCGAGAGCGAATACGAGGCGGGCTTTGTAACCGATATCGAGTCAGATACTCTTGCTGCCGGCTTGAATGAGGATGTGATTCGTCTGATTTCAGCCAAAAAGGAAGAGCCGGAATTCATGCTCGAGTGGAGACTGAAGGCCTATCGACACTGGCTGGGCGTGACAGAGCCGCACTGGGCGCATGTGAGCCATCCGCCTGTAGATTACCAGGCACTTTCCTATTATTCCGCCCCGAAATCCAAAGATGATGCGCCCAAAAGCCTGGACGAGGTCGATCCCAGGTTGCTGGAGACCTATGAAAAGCTTGGTATTCCCCTGCATGAAAGGGAAATTCTGGCAGGAGTGGCGGTGGATGCCGTATTTGATTCGGTTTCGGTGGCTACAACCTTCAAGGACAAGCTGGCTTCGCTGGGCATTATATTCTGTTCCTTTTCAGAGGCGGTTCTGGAGCATCCTGATCTTGTGCGGAAGTATCTGGGCAGCGTGGTGCCCTACACGGATAACTTTTTTGCCAGTCTCAACTCCGCTGTTTTTTCCGATGGTTCATTTGTATATATCCCCAAAGGTGTGCGCTGTCCCATGGAGCTTTCCACCTATTTTCGCATCAATGCCATCAGCACGGGGCAATTTGAGCGTACCCTGATCATCGCTGATGAAGGCTCCTATGTGAGTTATCTGGAAGGTTGTACGGCTCCGATGCGCGATGAAAACCAGTTACATGCCGCAGTGGTGGAACTTGTCGCCCTGAAAGACGCACAGATCAAGTACGCCACAGTCCAGAACTGGTATCCCGGAGATGAAAACGGCAAGGGCGGCATCTACAATTTTGTCACCAAACGGGGTGACTGCAGGGAGTCCGGTGCCAGAATATCCTGGACACAGGTGGAGACCGGCTCTGCCATCACCTGGAAATATCCAAGCTGTATTCTGCGGGGAGATAACTCGGTGGGCGAGTTCTATTCCGTGGCCCTGACCAATAACTTTCAGCAGGCTGATACGGGTACCAAGATGATCCATATCGGCAGGAACACCAAAAGCACCATTATTTCGAAAGGAATTTCCGCCGGGCACGGCAGCAACGCCTATCGGGGTTTGGTTAAAATATTGAAGAGTGCCGAAAATGCCCGCAACTACACCCAGTGTGATTCCCTGCTGCTGGGTGATCAATGCGGAGCGCATACCTTTCCCTATATGGAAGTGAAAAATCCGTCAGCCAGGGTGGAACACGAGGCCACTACCTCGAAAATCGGGGATGATCAGCTCTTTTATTGTCGCCAGAGAGGCCTGTCCGAAGAAGATGCGGTCAGCCTGATTGTAAACGGATTCTGCAAAGAGGTTTTCAGGGAACTGCCAATGGAATTTGCTGTGGAAGCGGGAAGGCTTCTGTCTGTAAGTCTCGAAGGCGCAGTAGGATAAAAATGAACCACAGAGGCGCAGAGACACAGAGAAAACCAATAATTATTGTTAAAGAATCCCTGTGCATCAGTGTCTTTATGATGAAAGGAATGATTTATGCTGAAAATTGAAAACCTGCACGCCAGCGTTGATGGCAAGGAAATTCTCATGGGCATCAACCTGGAGGTTAAACCCGGGGAAGTGCACGCTATCATGGGGCCGAATGGCTCTGGTAAGTCTACCCTGTCGAATGTTATTTCCGGTCGGGATGGTTATGAGGTTACAGATGGTAGCGTTTTTTTCAAAGGCAGGGACCTGCTCGAGATGAATCCCGAGGAACGTGCCCGGGAGGGTGTGTTTCTTGCCTTTCAGTATCCGGTCGAGATCCCGGGTGTAAACAATATCTACCTGTTGAAGGCTGGCCTGAATGCCATTCGCAAACATCATGGCGAACCCGAACTGGATGCGATGGATTTTATGGCTGTGGTCAGGGAGAAGATGAAACTTGTGCAACTGGATGAGACCCTGATCAGTCGCTCGGTCAATGAAGGCTTTTCCGGTGGCGAAAAGAAGCGGAACGAGATTTTTCAGATGGCGGTGCTGGAGCCGGCACTGGCTATCCTCGATGAAACCGACTCAGGTCTGGATATTGATGCCTTGAAAATAGTATCGGACGGTATCAATAAGCTGCGCTCGCCTGATCGCAGCATTGTACTGGTGACACATTATCAAAGGTTGCTCAACTATATTGAGCCGGATGTCGTGCATGTTCTTGCTGATGGCAGGATTCTGAAATCCGGTGATAAGTCATTGGCTCTGGAGCTTGAGAAGCGTGGTTATGACTGGGTGAAAGAGGAGGCTGCAGCGGCATGACAGAATTGAATTCCGTCACCCTGTCTCTGCCGGGTTCCGGTCACGATGTGGTGCGCTTGCATCGTCAGTGTGCTGCAAAGGCCTTTTCGACGCTGGGGTTGCCAACTACCCGGGATGAGGACTGGAAGTATACCGATTTGTCCCGACTTCCTGCCGCAATGGGACAAGACTTGTGGGAATTAACCGACCGGTCGGAAGTTCCTGTGCCTGCTGCTGGGGAGATCGAAGCCCGGGCTATTCCAGACCTGGATGCATATCAGTTTGTATTCATTGATGGTCGTTTCAGCAGCGGGGATTTGTCGATGCCGGAAGGTGTAACAGTTCGCCCGCTCGCTGATTTACTGGAAGACAAACCGGATCTGGCCATGGAGTTGCTGGAGCTTGAAGAGGATGCACCATTGTATAATGGTTTTGTGGCTCTGAATGCTGCCATGGCAGCAGATGGCATTTGTATTTGTATTGCGGACGGCGTATGTCTGGATAAACCTGTTTATGTGCTCAATATCAATGCGCATACGGCACATGTACGGCATGGAATAGCTTTGGGCCGTAATGCCACTGCAACCGTGATTGAACACTTCAGTGGTGTTTCGGATGATGTCGGGCTGACCAATACAATGACGAACATTCGTTTGTCCGGTGGTGCCGGGCTGTCGCATTATCTGTTGCAGCAGGAGCCCGGCAAACGCTTTCATTACAACCGGGTTGAGGTCGAACAGAAGCAGGACAGCTATTATGATTCGCATTCGATTGCATTGGGGGCAACCCTGTCACGTACGGATATCAGGGTTCATCTGGCTGGTGAGGGTGCGCAGTGTCTGTTAAATGGTCTGTATATTACCGGTGGTCGTCAGCATAGCGATCACCATACCCGTGTTGATCATGCCATGCCGAACTGCACAAGCAAGGAGATGTACAAAGGCATTCTGGACGGGCGTTCGAGGGCTGTATTCAACGGTAAGGTGGTTGTGCATGAAAATGCGCAACAGACAGACGCGCAGCAATCGAATGATAACCTGCTTCTGTCTGCCGGTGCCGAGATAGACACCAAACCGGAACTCGAAATTTATGCCGATGATGTGAAGTGTGCTCATGGAGCCACTATCGGTCAGATGGATGAGGATCAGGTGTTTTATCTGCGTACTCGCGGCCTGGCTGAGGCGGATGCGCGCAGCGCGCTGACCTTTGCTTTTGCCGGCGATGTGCTGGGGCGGATGCCTTTGCCGGCAGTGCGATCCTGGCTGCACGATGCAGTGCTGGAGAAGTTGCCACAGGGCAAGGCACTGGAAGGTTTGTGATATGAGTTTTGATGTTCAGTCAATCCGGTCTGACTTTCCAATCATGGAAAAGGAAGTATATGGCCAGCAGCTGGCTTATCTCGATAATGCCGCCACTACACAGAAACCGGGGGCCGTGATTGATGCCATCAGCCATTACTATGCTGGTGAAAATGCCAATGTGCATCGTGGTGTCCATTTCCTGAGCGAGAGGGCAACGGCAAGCTACGAGGCTGCACGTCAGAAGGTGGCCGGTTTTATCAATGCCCGCAGCACCAAGGAGATTGTATTTGTACGCGGTGCTACAGAGGCGATTAATCTTGTTGCTTCGAGCTGGGGTCGGGCGAATCTCGGTCAGGATGATGAGATCCTGATCAGCGAGATGGAGCATCATTCCAATATCGTGCCATGGCAATTGCTGTGTGAGCAGGTTGGTGCAAAGCTTGTTGTAGTCCCCGTTAATGATGCAGGCGAAATTATTTTTGATGAATATGAGAGATTGCTGGGTTCCCGTACCGGAATTGTGGCTCTGACGCATCTTTCCAACGCCCTGGGAACGATTAATCCGGTCAAGGAGGTGATTGACCTGGCACACCGGCAGGGTGTGCCCGTTCTGCTTGATGGTGCTCAGGCTGCAGCCCATCTGAAAGTTGACGTTCAGGAGTTGGGAGCAGATTTTTACGTGTTCTCCGCCCACAAGATGTACGGGCCCACGGGTATTGGTGCCCTGTATGCCAGAGAGGAATTGCTTGAAGCCATGCCTCCGTATCAGGGCGGTGGCGATATGATCTCCATGGTCAGCTTCAAAAAAACACGTTACAACATTCTTCCCTACAAATTCGAGGCAGGTACGCCCAATATCGCCGGTGTTATTGGTTTCGGAGCTGCTGTAGATTATCTGCAAAGCCTTGATCCGGATGCGGTGGCGGATTATGAGGCATCGCTTCTGAGCTATGCAACCGGCAAGGCTGAGGAAGTGCCGGGCATGCGGCTTATCGGAACTGCAGCACATAAGGCAAGTATCCTCTCCTTTGTTCTGGAAGGCATACATCCACATGATCTGGGCACCATTCTGGACAGGCAGGGAATTGCTATTCGAGCCGGGCATCATTGTGCCATGCCGGTTATGGAACATTTCAAAGTGCCTGCCACAACCCGGGCATCATTCGCGATATACAATACCAGGCAGGAAGTAGATCGTTTGTTTGATGGCCTGAATCAGGCCAGAAAGATTTTTCTCTGATGTTTGATATTCAGGATCTGTATCTGCAGGTGATTGTGGATCACAATAAAAGCCCCCGGAATTTTGGACGTCTGGATGGGGCTAACCGGAAAGTGGAAGGCTACAACCCCCTGTGTGGAGACAAGTTAACCTTATTTATGAGAGTCGATGCCGGAAACAGGATTGACGGTATCAGCTTCGAGGGTTCCGGTTGTGCTATTTCCATAGCCTCGGCTTCTCTTATGACCGAAAAGGTGAAGGGACTGCCTGCAAAGGAGGCCGAGGAAATCTTTCAGCATTTCCACGACATGGTAATTTCCGATGTGGGTGAGGCTGTTGATGATGAAACGTTGGGGAAGCTTTCCGTTTTTTCCGGTGTGCGTGAATTTCCCTCGCGCATCAAATGTGCCACCCTTTGCTGGCATACCATGCATACGGCTATAGAAAATGGAGCCACTGTGGTGAGCACGGAAGGTGGTAAAGACGATTTTGAGTGACGATATAGTGAACAATTCTACGGATTTGAACGGCGAAGACCTGAGGCAGCGTGTCATTCAGGTGCTACAGACTATTTATGACCCTGAGATTCCGGTAAGTATCTACGAGCTTGGTCTCATTTACGACTTGCAACTGGATGAACAGGGTAGGGTAAGGGTTCAAATGACGCTGACATCTCCCGGTTGTCCTGTTGCCCAGACCTTTCCGCTTGAGATTGAAACCCGACTCGGGGATGTTGATGGTGTGACAGACGTGGCTGTGGAGCTGGTGTGGGATCCTCCCTGGGGGCCGGATCGCATGACCGAAGCAGCCAGACTTGAGCTGGGTTTTCTCTGACATCATTTGATGGTCAATAAAGAGGTTCATTCCGCCAGTCGGGACAATGGCCAGAAGCAGGGCGGACGTTTGGCCCCGTTCGCTTTAGGGTTCCGGCCCTTCTTTCTTGTCGCCGGGTGGTTCGGCATAATTCTGATGATCATATTTCTTCTCGCTTATTACACCCATATCTGGCACTACAATTATTATGATTTTTCCATCTGGCACGGCCATGAAATGCTGTTTGGCTATACGGTGGCCGTGATTGCAGGGTTTCTTCTGACGGCTGTGCGTAACTGGACAGGGGTAGATACACCTGTTCAGGGGGCTCTGGCAGGGTTGTTGCTGCTATGGCTTGTTCCACGTTTGTTCCAGGTCATCCCTGTACTACCGCCTGTTGTCACAGCTCTGGCTGATATGTTGTTTCTGCCGGTGCTTGCATTTGTTTTGGCCGGGCCGATATGGAAAGCCAGACAGGTGCGTAATTATTCCGTTCCGGTCATACTCGTTTTGATTGCAGCAGCGAACGGGATGGTGCATCTGGAAATTCTGGGGCTGGCGGATGACAGCGCCGCTACAGGCCTGCGTTTTGGTATCAATCTTGTGATTGTGCTGATTGCCCTTATTGCCGGTCGCGTTATACCTTTTTTTGTCGAGCGGGGTTTGCCGGGGGTGGTTATTCGGCGGCAACAGATGCTTGAAAAAATTTCCATGTATAGTCTGTATGGTTTTGTCCTGACAGAACTGTTCTTTCCTCAAACTCTGATTGCCACTGCTGTTGCCCTTTTTGCAGCAGTTGTCCACGGTTTTCGTATGCGGAGCTGGTATCACAACCGCATATGGAGTCAGCCGATGTTGTGGGTGCTTCTGCTTGCTTATGGCTGGCTTGTTTTCGGCCTTACCCTGCATGCGTTGTCTAACTCCGGTCTGCTTGCCTCTCTGCCGGCTATACACGCATTGACGGTTGGAGCTATCGGGATGTTTACCCTGGGGATGATGGCAAGGGTTTCACTTGGCCATACGGGGAGATCCATCAGATCTCTGCCGAGAATGTTTGCAGCAGTTTTACTTTTGTTTGCGGCGGCGCTTTTTCGTGTGGTCTCTCCCATACTTATGGCATCAGAAAATGAATGGTTTATGGCTGTATCGGGATTTTCATGGGTTGCTGCTATGTTTATCTTTGCCGCAGTCTATTCACCGATACTTATTCGTGAGCGGGCAGATGGAAAACCGGGTTAAGGGAGAAGTCTTGTGACTGAATGGCTGGATGTTTTATCTGTAAATGAACTGGAAACGGGATATTGCAAAATTGTCGAAACAGATTTTTACCGAATTGCGATATTTCATCTCGATAGCGGTTTTTATGCTATCGAGGACGTATGTACTCATGACGGCGGTGATCTTGCAAGTGGTGAAATTGAGGGCAATGAGATCATCTGCCCCCGGCATGGCGCGCGATTTTGCATCAGAACCGGCGCGGTTCTGACAGCCCCGGCTTATGAAGATGTGCAGACCTTCCCGGTTCGTGTGGAGGCAGGGAGGGTTCAGATTTTTCTCGAAGGTGAGAAATAAATCCTTTTGGAAAGGTGGGATATTCGCTTACACTGCCAGTCACAGGATTATTTTCATTGGGAAAAAGGGGGAAAGATGTTCCGGATATCAATTGGAGTGCTGGCTGTTGCCCTGATGTTTTGGACGACGCCGTCTCAGGCCTTTGACCATAGCCATGGTTTATGGAATCAGGATTTGAAGAAGTACAATGAGAGCGGCTTTGTTCATTACGGGGCCTGGAGCCGGAGTCGCGCTAATCTGGATAGATACATCACTACACTTAAATCGGTAAAAAATCGAAATATGTCTGGCTGGACTACAGCGCAAACCCATGCCTTCTGGCTTAATACCTACAATGCGCTCGTCGTTTCAGTCATTCTGGATCATTATCCTTTCAAGCTTGGTTCCAGGACAGTGAGTATTCGCGGTATGTATGGTGAAAAGCAATGGGCGATCGCCGGTCAGGAGCTTACCCTGAATGACATACGCGATCATATTCTTCGCAAGACCCGGACAAGAACACCTTTGCTGTCAGATCTGGCAGGACAGGATAATGCGATGAAAAGCGGTCAGGATTTAAGATTTCTGCTGGCGATTAATGACGGAACGATAAGTTCTGCCTTGCTGCGAGCTGAAGCCTATACGTCCGAAAGTCTCAACCGGCAACTGGAAGACCAGGCCAGGAAAACTGTCAACGATCCACAGTTTGCTCAGGTGGTTGTAAAACAAAAGGCATTCAAACTTGGCTATGTATTCAAGCAGTTCAAGAAGGACTTTGATCAGTACGGCAGGTATCCGGCCATGTTTTCACGCTCTTCACGCTATGACCGGGGGGTGCAGCGTTTTGTTTACCATTACTTGCCAGAGAGCATACAGGATCAAATTATAGCCAGGCAAAAGTCACCATGGCGCATCAACTTTACCCTGCGTAATCCCGTCCTTAACGGAGGAGATTAGCCCCCTGGATGACATTCGGAATCGTCTCGTTGCCCATCGGGGTGACCATAAGTGCTGTCCCGAGAATAGCCTGGTTGCATTTAAACGTGCTGTAGCTGCCGGTGCAGAATGGCTGGAATGTGATGTGCAGTTTGGTGCTGACCTGACCCCTGTAATTTTTCACGATGAGAACCTTCTTCGTCTTTGTGGTGTCGATGAATACATCAGCAACCTAAGTGCTGATGCGATTCAGAGGCTTTATTTGTTCGAACCCGAGCGGTCGGGCGAGGCCTGCGTCGATAAGCAGCTTCTGAGACTTGATCAGTTTCTTTTTTGGATACGCCAGCAAAGTGGGTTAAAGTTATTCCTTGAAATAAAACCCCATGTTTTGAAGGTTGCCCGGCCGGATGGTGTGATGCGCGCCCTTACTCCTGTTTTGGCAAAAAAACTACAGGGGCTGGTTATGATTAGTTCATCAGCTGTGATGCTGCAAGCCCTTCATGATAATTTCCCCTTTCCGCTGGGCTGGGTGGCTAAATCCGGAATGAAGCAGCCGGATATGCCGCTTGAGTATATCTTCGTGAAAGCAGATTGGTTGAGCAGGGTTAAGGATTATCACAAGCAGGGATTAAAGGTTGTCGTCTATACCGTTGACGATGCAGCTCAGCTCGCGGCATGTCTGCATGGAGGAGCTGATCTTGTTGAGACAAATCATTTCAGGAGTTTGTTGTCATCGTGGAATGAGTCTTCTCGGGTGGGCCTGCAGGGATGTTAGGGCCGGTTAACAGGCTCTGGTTTAAACGCCCTCATGTTCCCGGGAGACAAGTTCGGGGCTAAAGTTTCTTCCCCTGAATCGGGGGTGATCCGGCCCCTGATGTTTGATGATACGAAAGAGTGGCGAACGATAAAAGTCAGCCGGGACAAACAAACGCAGCGACACTTTCACCTGCAAGCTACGGCACCGGCAGGGTGACTTTTTTCGGGACTTTCCCAAAGCTCTGACAGGTGGCAGTCTGTTCTGAAAGCATTAGTAATAGATGGAGGTCAATTTGCTTTGATCGATAGAAATAATTCCATGGGAAGCATATGGGCCAGCGGCGCTCTGGCGGCATTGAAGTGGCAAGCTGCGTGTGGGCTGGTTGTCTCTGTCGTCATCGGACTATGGCTGGGGCTTATGCCGGGACTGGGTGTAGCTTTCGGAGTCCTGTTCTCCCTGCTGAACGGCGCATGGCTGGCCAAGCGCATCGAACGTGCCGGCAGCCTGGATCAGGCAGGTGGCCAGCGAGTCCTTTATCTGGGTGCTGTTGCGCGGTTTCTGGCCTTGATCGTTGCGCTGACGTTGGCTCATAAGCTGGGGTTCCATCTTCTTGCCGTTGCAGGTGGTTTACTTGTTGCACAATTGACTATGTTTGGCTACTCTGCGGCGGGTTCGAGGTAGAGCTGCTTTAAACATGTTTCGGAGGGGATGAATTTTGGCTGAACAGAGTCACGGTGGTAGTAGCGGAATTGCTGACCATTTGGAATATTGGGTCTACAAATTTGATGACTCGAATCCATTTATGCAGATTCACATTGACACCATGATTGTTTCATTCGTTGTTGCCTCGTTCCTCTTTGGTTTTGGCATTTGGCTGAAAAGCCGGTTGGTGGAAGGTACGCCGACAGGCGCGCAAAACTTTATGGAATCCGTGGTTGGTTTTATCGACCAGACAGTGAAAGATAACTTCCCTGTTCATAATCCATTGATCGCTCCTTTAGCATTTACCGTCTTCGTATTTATCGCATTGGTTAACACGATTGATATCCTGCCGGCCTTTCTGATCGGCAATGTTGCACACCTGTTCGGTGTTGAGCATTTCCGCCCGGTGCCAACCAATGACCTGAATTTGCCAGCTGCAATGGCTATTTCTGTATTCATTCTGGTGCTCTACTACGAGTTCAAACTCAAGCCGGTTCATTTCTGTAAAGAGCTGCTGATGGAGCCGTTTACCAATCTGGTTCCTGGGTTCCTGAAGCCGGTAGTGATGCCGATTAATCTGATTCTTAAGATTGTGGAAGAGGTGGCCAAGCCGTTGAGCCTTTCCTTCCGTCTGTTCGGTAATATGTTTGCTGGTGAAGTTATCTTCCTGCTGATTGCATTCCTGCTGCTGGGCAGCGGTGCAGTATCAATGGCTGCTGGATTCTTCGTTGGTTTGGCATGGTCTGCATTCCACCTGTTTATCGGTCTCTTGCAGGCATTTATCTTCATGATTCTGACGGTGGTGTACTTATCCATTGCGCACCAGCCTGCAGAACACTGATTATTTATAACGTAAGGAGTATATAAATATGGACGCTACAACAATCATCACAGCTGCTACCGCTATTTCGGTAGGTGTTATTCTTGCTGCTGCAGGCATGGGTTCTGCAATCGGCTGGGGTCTCATCTGTTCGAAAGCTCTGGAAGGCATCTCTCGCCAGCCTGAAATGCGCCCGCAGTTGATGTTCAATATGTTCATCTTTGCAGGTCTGATGGAATCTTTCCCGTTCATCGTTATGGCATTCGCTCTGTGGTTCCTGTTCGCCAACCCGTTCCTGGGATAATTGAAGAACAAAGAACTTAAAGAGGAGGTCATATGAGTTTAGACCTGACATTTATTGGCCAGATCGTTATTTTCCTGACACTGGTATTTCTGATGAGGAAATACCTTTATGGACCAATGGCCGATTTGATGGAAGCGCGCGCACAGAAGATTGCCGAAGGTCTGGCTGCAGCTGAAGCCGGTTCGGAAGCCAAAGCCGAGGCTGAGAAAGAGATTGCTGCCCAGCTTGCAGAAGCAAGAGAGACTGCTCATGAGATTCTTGCCGGGGCGGAGAAGCGTGCTGCTGAATTGCGCGAGGAACTGGTTGTGAAATCCCGGGAGGAAGCTGAGCAGATTGTCAGCAGTGCCCGTGAAGAAGTGCAGGCTGAGATCCAGAAGGCAAGACAGTCGTTGCGTAAAGAAGTTGCCGATTTGGCAATTCTTGCGGCGGAACGGGTTATTGATGCAGAGCTGGACGGCAAACGCCATGCAAAGCTTATTGAGCAAACTATAAAGGGTGGCCTCAACTAAATGAGCACGCGCGCTATTTCCCGCCGTTATGCCCGGGCATTGTTTGATCTTGCCAATGAGGGTGACGCTGCTGTCCTTGAGAAAGGGTTGAGTGAACTGGCGGAAGCAGTTGCAGATAAGGAACTGGTGGCATTGCTAGGCAACCCCAGGTTTTCATCTGAAGTGAAGGTAAATGTGCTAACCAGGGTAGTAAAGGGCTTGAATGCGGAGTTGACGAATCTGGTTGGCTTGTTGTGTCAGCGTGATAAAGTGATGCTTCTGCCGGAAATTGTTCAGATCTATGAAGATCTAAAACGTGAATTTGAGGCTGAGGCGATAGTCAAGGTTGCCTCTGCAACCAGGATCAATGCGGAGTTGCAGGCGCGCCTTGCAAAGGTTATTTCGGATGATCTAGGCAAGAAGGTTCGTCTGGAGCTTAGTGAAGACAAGAATCTGATTGGTGGTATGGTGATTCGTATTGGAGATCGCCAGATTGATCATTCCCTGCGCGGCAAGCTAGAGGGTTTGCGCCGCGCAGTAGCCGCATAGCGGCAATAAACGTATTAAACTGAACCGATGAGGATAGACGTATGAAGCTGGATACAGCAGAAATCAGTTCGATTATTAAAAAGCAGATTAAGGGCTATGAGGCCGCGGCGGCGGATGCCAATATCGGCACCATTGTTTCAGTCGCCGACGGGGTGGCCCAGGTGCACGGCCTGTCTGGTGCCATGGCGGGGGAAATGCTTGAATTTCCCGGCGGCACGATAGGCATGGTGTTGAATCTGGAAGAAGATACCGTCGGCGCCGTTTTGTTTGGCGAGTTCACCCATATGAAAGAGGGTGACGAGGTTAAATGCACCGGTCGGATCTTTGAGGTTCCAACCGGGCCCGGACTGAAGGGACGGGTAGTGAATGCCCTGGGACAACCCATTGATGGACAAGGGCCGCTGGTTGATGCGGATGATTTCCAGCCTGTGGAAAAGGTGGCTCCCGGTGTGATCTGGCGTAAGAGTGTGGAGCAGCCGCTACAGACCGGTATCAAGGCTATCGATTCCATGGTGCCTGTCGGGCGTGGTCAGCGTGAGTTGATTATCGGTGACCGTCAAACCGGCAAGACCGCCATCGCTATTGATACGATCATCAATCAGAAGGATACAGGAGTAAGCTGTATTTATGTCGCGGTTGGTCAGAAGGCATCAACTGTAGCCAATGTTGTTCGCATCCTGAAAGAACATGGTGCTATGGATCATACCATTGTGGTCTCTACCAGTGCTTCTGAAGCTGCTGCCATGCAGTTTATTGCGCCATATACAGGTTGCACCATGGGGGAATATTTCCGGGACAATGGTGAGGATGCTTTAATCATTTATGATGATTTGACCAAGCAGGCCTGGGCTTACAGGCAGGTTTCCCTGATTCTTCGCCGTCCTCCGGGCCGCGAAGCTTATCCTGGCGATGTGTTTTATTTGCACTCCCGCTTGCTTGAGCGGGCTTCCCGGGTAAGTGAGGCCTATGTAGAGGAACATACGAAGGGAAAGGTGAAGGGAAAGACGGGATCCCTTACCGGACTGCCCATTATTGAGACTCAGGAAGGTGACGTATCCGCATTTGTGCCGACCAATGTTATCTCCATTACCGATGGCCAAATTTTTCTGGAAACTGGCCTGTTTAATGCTGGTCAGCGCCCGGCTATCGATGCTGGTTTGTCTGTATCCCGGGTTGGTGGCGCTGCCCAGACCAAGGCAATGAAAAAGGTTGGTGGTGGCTTGCGTCTTGATCTGGCCCAGTATCGCGAACTGGCGGCTTTTGCCCAGTTTGCTTCTGATCTTGATGAAGCGACACGCAAACAGATTGAACGTGGCAAGCGTGGAGTTGAAGTGCTTAAACAGGATGAGAACAGTCCAATGACGGTAGCTGAAATGACTGCTGTCCTGTTTGCTCTCGGCAATGGTGACCTGGATGATGTTGAAGTGAATCGGGTTCGAGATTTTGAAAAGGCTTATTTGGCCTACATCAAGTCAGATCATGCAGACGTTATGACTAGTCTGGATCAGAAACCTGAACTGACGGATGAAGTTACGAGCGGCCTGAAAAAAGCTGCTGCTGACTTTAAGACCTCAGGGACGTATTAGGGAGCTGTTGTGGCATCAGCCAAGGAAATCCGCGGACAAATCAAGGCGATCCAGAATACTGGAAAAATCACCAAGGCAATGGAGATGGTGGCTGCCTCAAAGATGAAGAAGGCTCAGGATCGTGTCCTTGAGGCCCGATCTTATGAGGAAGGTGTTCGCCGGATTGTCAGTAATTTGATGCAGTCTCATCCGGAGTACCAGCACCCTTTCTTGACTTCAAAGGAAGAAGTAAGGCGCATCGGTATTATTTTGGTATCTACGGACAAGGGATTATGTGGTGGCCTCAATACCAATTCGTTTAAAGCATCGCTGAACCTGATCAAGCAGTATCAGGGTACCGAGATCGAAGGAATAAATATCGGTCGTCGCGGCGGCGTTTTTTTGAAGCGTGTGTCCAAGCTTGCAGGAGCCGCTGAGAATGTTCCCGATAGCCCTGAGCTTTCAGATATTCTCGGCGTTGTTCAACTGGCTATGGAACGTTTCCTGGATGGTACATACGACGAGGTTTATTTGATATACAGCAAGTTTGTCAACACCATGACGCAACGTCCGAAAATTCAACGATTGCTGCCGTGCCCGATGCCAGAAGAGGCTGCCCGTGAGGGTTACTGGGATTATATTTATGAGCCGGAATCCAAGGGTGTTCTTGATGGTTTAATGCGCAGGTATGTCGAGTCTCTCGTCTACCATGCCATACTTGAAAATAAGGCCTGTGAACAGTCTGCCCGTATGGTTGCGATGAAGAGTGCTACGGATAATGCCAAGGAGATTGTTAAGGACTTGAGCATTACCTACAACAAGGCTCGGCAAGCTGCTATCACCAGAGAGTTGTCAGAAATTGTTTCCGGTGCAGCGGCAACACAATAGCTTTAAGCATATAGAGAGGGTATTAACCATGAGCGTAGGAAAAATTGTGCAAGTGATTGGACCAGTTGTGGACGTGAGTTTTAGTGAGTCGCTTCCAAATATTTATAATGCACTTGAACTGGCTGAGGGTGATCTGACTTTCGAGGTTCAACAGCATATTGGCGGCAATACGATACGTTCCATTGCCCTTGGATCTACAGATGGTCTCAAACGCGGTTTGGAGGTAAAGGATACGGGTGCGCCCATATCCGTACCTGTCGGTACGGCCACACTCGGACGCATCATGGATGTGTTGGGGCGGGGCATTGATTTTGAAGGCGAAGAAGTTAAAAGCGAGGAGCGCTGGCCAATTCACCGGGCGGCTCCGACCTTTGAGGATTTGACTCCGTCTACCGAGATTCTGGAAACAGGAATTAAGGTTATTGACCTCATGTGTCCGATTGCCAAGGGCGGCAAGGTTGGTCTGTTTGGTGGTGCCGGTGTTGGCAAAACCGTTAACATGATGGAATTGATTAACAATATTGCCAAGGCACATGGTGGTTATTCCGTTTTTGCCGGAGTGGGTGAGAGAACCCGGGAAGGCAATGACTTCTATTATGAAATGAAAGAGTCCGATGTGCTGAGTAAAGTGGCTCTTGTTTATGGTCAGATGAATGAGCCTCCAGGAAACAGGTTGCGGGTGGCTCTTACCGGCCTGACCATGGCTGAATTTTTCCGTGATGAAGGCCGTGATGTGCTGATGTTTATTGATAACATCTACCGTTACACGCTGGCAGGTACCGAGGTCTCTGCCCTTCTGGGTCGTATGCCTTCTGCTGTGGGTTATCAGCCGAATCTGGCTGAAGAGATGGGTAGACTGCAGGAAAGAATTGCCTCGACGAAGACAGGTTCCATTACCTCCGTACAGGCCGTATATGTGCCTGCAGATGATCTGACCGATCCGGCACCGGCCACGACCTTTGCTCACCTGGACTCAACCATTGTGTTGTCTCGTCAGATTGCCGAGTTGGGTATCTATCCGGCGGTGGATCCACTTGATTCTACTTCCCGTCAGCTGGATCCAAAGGTTATTGGTCTGGAGCATTATGAGGTTGCCAGCGGCGTACAAATGACATTGCAGCGCTATAAGGAACTACAGGATATTATTGCTATTCTGGGTATGGATGAACTTTCGGACGAAGACAAGCTTACCGTTACCAGGGCACGCAAAATCCAGCGTTTTCTGTCTCAACCGTTCCATGTTGCTGAGGTTTTTACCGGTTCTCCGGGCGTTTACTGCAAACGCGACGAAACCATTAAGGGCTTCAAGGCCATCCTGGACGGTGAATATGATCATTTGCCGGAGCAGGCATTTTATATGATTGGAGCTATCGAAGACGCTGTAGCGAAAGCTAAGAAGATGGACTCTTAGGAGAAGTCTGATGGCTACTAAGGTCAAAGTTCTGGTTGCCACGACCGACCGTGAAGTCTATTCGGGCGAAGCTGACTTTCTGGCTGCTCCGGGAGCAGCCGGTGAACTGGGTATTATGCCAAGACATGCGCCGCTGTTGACTGCGCTTGTTCCGGGTGAGTTGCGTATCAGTCATGACAAGGAAGTAGACGAGGTATTTATCTCCGGCGGTTTCATGGAGGTGCAGCCTGATATGATTACCATATTGGCTGATACGGCTGAACGAGCTACTGATCTGGATGAGGCCAGAGCTCTGGAAGTGCAGCGCCGGGCTGAAGAATTACTTGAGAAAAGTACCGGTGATGTTGATGTTGCCAGAGCCGAAGCAGAACTTGCAGCCGTTGCCGCCATGTTGCAGATGATTAAAAAGAGGAAGAAGCACTAGCTTTATCAGAATTCTCGGAAAAAGGCTTCTTATGCTTTGCAAGGGTCGCACATTGTGCGACCCTTTTGTTTGCTGCCGTTTGGAAGTTTAGGAGGAGTTATGATTCCACAATTTCATTATCCGGGTGTTCTGGTGATCGTTCTGGCTGCAGGTAAAGGGACACGGATGCGTTCCCGTACACCGAAGGTTTTGCACAAGGTGCTCGGCCGGAGCATGCTTGAATACGTACTCCATACGATCGAATCGTTGCATCCAAAAGGCATTGCCGTTGTTGTCGGACACGGGGAAGAAAAGGTTCGTGAGCATATCGGCGATCCTCTGGGACTGGACTGGATAATCCAGGAGCAGCAGCTTGGTACTGCTCACGCTGTAAAGCATTGTGAATCAGTATGCCGGGGTGCAGAGCATGTTCTGATTGTTTGCGGTGATACGCCTATGCTTGATTGTGAAACCCTTACCCGCCTGATTGATGCACATATTGATTCAGAGTCATCCGTATCTGTTCTGTCAGCAAATCTTGATAACCCTATTGGTTATGGACGTATCCTGCGCTCGAAAGAGGGGGAATGTCTTGGGATTGTGGAAGAAAAGGACGCCAATGATACCGAACGCAAAATTCAGGAAATCAGCAGTGGAATATTTTGTGTTCGGGGGAGTGATCTTTTCAATCTTCTCGAAGCTGTCAAAAATGGGAATGTTCAGGGAGAATATTATCTTCCGGACATTATTAAAATCGCCCTTGGTCGAGGCTTGTCTGTTCAGGCGGTTCAAGCGGAAGATGCAGCTTGTATCATCGGCATTAATGATCGGGTTCAACTGGCCCGGGTAGAAGCTGAGTTGCAGCGTCGCCTGATTGAGGACTGGCAGCTCAGGGGCGTGACGATTGAGCAAGCGAAAACCGTCCGGATCGAGGCAACCGTGCAAATTGGCACAGATTGTCTGATCAGGGGGGGTAGTAAATTAATCGGATCAACTCATCTCGGTGACGATTGCACTGTCGGCCCCGATTCTGTTATCGCGGATAGCTGGCTGGATGATCAGGTTGATGTCCTTGCCTTCAGTCATATTGAGGGCGCAAGCATTGGTAGCGGTTCCAGAGTTGGCCCCTTCGCCCGGCTTCGTCCGGCAGCTGAACTGGATGAGGACGTTCATATTGGTAATTTTGTGGAAGTCAAGAAGTCTGTCATTGGTAGGGAAAGTAAAATTAATCATCTGAGTTATATTGGAGATTCCTCCATGGGATCTGGCTGCAACATTGGCGCTGGTACCATTACGTGCAATTATGATGGTGCAAATAAACATCAAACCATCGTTGGTGATCGTGTCTTTGTAGGTTCGGATACCAAATTTATTGCGCCGGTAAAGGTGGGAGATGATTCCACCATTGGTGCCGGCAGTATCATCAGCAGGAACGTGCCGGAGGGGGGGCTGACTCTTTCAGCCCGTACTGACCAAAAGTATGTTCCAGGCTGGGAAAGACCGAGTAAGAAGAAACCCTGATGTGTGGTATTATAGGAATAATCACCAGGCAACAACAGGTTCAGGACTTGTTATTGGATGCTTTGAAACGAATGGAATACAGGGGATATGACAGTTCTGGTATATGTACTCGACAAAAGAATGAACTGGATTGCCGGAAACGTTCCGGAAAACTGGGCAACCTTGAAGTTGCCCTGAAAGAGTCCCCGCTTCGTGGAAGTATTGGCATTGGTCATACACGCTGGGCTACGCACGGGGCGCCTACCGATGCCAATGCACATCCGCATGTGGGCGATAAGGTTGCGGCAGTTCACAACGGCATTATTGAAAACTACCAGTCGATTCGCTCCAGTCTGGAGAAGAAGGGCACGCAATTTTTGTCCGAGACGGATAGTGAGACTATTCCCTGGTTGTTTTGTAAACATCTGGAGAGTGAGCCTGATCCAGTGTCGGCATGGCGAGCCAGCCTGGATCTGCTGGAAGGACCTCATGCCATTCTGGCCATGTTGAGGAGAGGCGAAAAACGATTGTGGTTTGCCCGTCGTGGCAGTCCTTTGCTTCTGGGGCGTAGCAACAGCATTGTATACGGTGCCTCGGATGCAATAGCCCTGTCAGGCCTTGCTGATGAGGTGATGTATCTGAATGAAGGAGAGTATGGATATATTTCGCTTGATGGGTGCGAGATTTACGATGCCAGTGGGATCCCTGTCGAGTCTGCCTGGAAGGAAATGCCGGTCAATCATATTGAGTCCGGAAGAGACGGGTTCCGGCATTACATGGAAAAGGAGATTCATGAGCAGCCCGGTGTCCTGGCTGATATATTACAGGCTTACGTACATGATTCGGTTATCAGTTTTCCAGAAGCAACTTTCCTGGAGACGTGTCCTTTGCCGGATCGCATCGTTATGGTTGCATGCGGAACATCCTATCATGCAGCTCTGATAGCACGTTACTGGCTCGAGCGTTTCCTTAATATTTCCGTGGAGGTTGATGTAGCCTCTGAGTATCGCTATCGGAATCCCATAATTGGTTCTAACACCTGGCTGGTGACCTTGTCCCAGTCAGGAGAAACAGCAGATACGCTGGAGGCTTTACGCTTATTTAAATCGCATACTCCGGATAACCCGGTGCTTGTCTTGTGCAATGTAGCTCATTCCTCACTGGCACGGGAATCTGATGGTATCATAGAACTGCTTGCGGGCCCGGAAATCAGTGTTGCTTCCACCAAGGCCTTCACAGCACAATTGATGATACTCGCACTCATGGTGCTTGCTATGGCCCGGAGAAGTGGAGGCCTGAAAGAAAATGCGATCAGGAAATATCTGCATTCACTTCACGATTTGGTTCCTGCCATTGGTGGATTGATTGATGACACTCATGGCATAGAAGAGCTGGCTGCATTTTTTTCCTCGGCACATGGAGCGCTATATCTGGGCAGGGGGCCCTGTTTCCCCTCAGCCATGGAAGGTGCCCTGAAGCTTAAGGAAATTACTTATCTTCATGCCGAAGGTTATGCGGCAGGGGAAATGAAGCATGGCCCCATTGCGCTGGTGGATGAACATTTGCCGGTCGTTGTGATTGCACTACAGCAGTATCATTTGGAGAAGGTGTTGTCGAACCTGCAGGAAGTCCATGCCCGGGGAGCTAAAGTGATCCTGCTAACTGACCTGGCCCGGCATAACTGTCCCAAATACATTTCAGGCATCATATCCATACCGGCAGGAGATTACTTTACGGCTCCATTGCTGGCTGCCGCTCCCTTACAACTGCTTGCTTACCATGTCGCCAGGCTAATAGGTACCGACATTGATCAACCCAGAAATCTTGCTAAATCGGTGACGGTTGAATAGTCCGGTGACCACGAAAATAATTAAAACCTTTGGTATCATTGGTAATCCCGTAGCGCATTCCCTGTCTCCCTTGTTTCAGGAGTATTTTGCCCGGCAGCTTGGTATTAAGGCTGTCTATGCTCCGTTTCATGTGCCAACGGAAAAGTTGGAATTAGCTATTGAAGGACTGCTTGCCCTGGGTGTGGACGGTTTCAATGTTACTGTTCCCTTCAAGGAGGATATTCTCCCTCTGGTGTCAGCGGATGCTGAGGCTCGTGCTATCGGCGCCGTCAATACTGTTAAAAGACAGGACGATACCTGGTCTGCTACCAATACCGACTGGCGTGGACTGATAGCTATCATTGAGGCTGCGAAGCCGGATGTTACAACGGCTTTGCTTCTTGGTGCCGGCGGAACAGCCAGAGCCGTCCTGCATGCCCTGGTACAGTCAGGTACCCGGAGGATTTTTATAAGCAATCGGGGACGTCCAAGGCTTGAATCCCTGCTTTCTCATGCAAGCTCCCGCTACCCTGATGTGGAATTAATTGATACACCATGGCTGGCAGCAGCAATAAAAGATGTGGCGGCTGCATCGCAACTCATCATCAACACAACTAGTATAGGTTTGTCGTCCGATGTACGTGAATTTCCTTTTCGACTTGCTGGTACAGGTCTGGCTATCGATGCAGTCTATCGTCCTGATGGCAGGACTTTGTTTGTGGAGGCTGCTACCCAATCCGGTTTGAAAGCGATGGATGGCTTGTCCCTGCTGGTGGCGCAGGGCGCAGCTTCATTCCACTACTGGCATGGTGTAAGCCCGGATCGCATGTCTGCTCTGCGCTGGCTTGAGGATAAACTGGGTCGTGAGCCTCTCCCTATGCCCGGATGGATTTGAGGTGGGTTTTCATCGATACATTGATCGACCAGTGTTTGTGGGCTAACGTGGTGCAGGTTTTACAAGTCTAATCCTTGAAAGGTAGTTGATGGATGGCAATATATCTCTGGCAGGGTAAAACAAGGCAGGGTCAGGAACATAGTGGCGAACTGGAAGTGGCTAACAAAACCTTGGCCATAGCGACTCTGCGACGACAGGGCCTGATTGATCTCAAGGTCAAACGAAAGCCGATAGAAATTAATATATTCCCGCAGAAAATTACCGCTAAAGAGATCACGATCTTTTTCCGTCAGTTTTCTACCATGATCAAGGCAGGTCTGCCCCTGGTGCAGTGCCTTGAACTGGCTGAGCGCGGCTCAGAAAGTAAACCACTTAAAAAACTTTTGCACAATATACATGAGGAAATCGAACACGGGTCTTCACTGGGTGAGACTCTGCGTCGGTATCCGGATCATTTTGATGGCCTCACCTGTTCCCTGATAGAAGCTGGAGAACAGGGTGGTATTCTGGATGAAATTTTACTTCGGATCAGTACCTATAAAGAAAAGGCTCAGGCTCTGGCCGGCAAGATCAAGTCAGCCATGGTTTATCCTAT
>JBHHTX010000012.1:0-21959 GCA_046753585.1 Mariprofundaceae bacterium | reverse complement strand
GAGAGGTTCCGGTGATCTCGATTAACAAACGCATATTCATACAACTGTTTATGGCAATGTGTATTCCGCTTATAGCTTCTGCCGGAACGGTAAAAGATATGTACAAGAAATCTGCCGGCGGCACCTATATTGCCCCCTCCAAGAAGGACGTAGAGAAAGCAAAATTGCTGTTTTCAAAAGTTCTCCGGGGAGATGAAGATAAGAATCTAGCTGCCGAATGGCATCGGCTTGGATTTGAGCTAAGCAGAATTCGCGAACGAGATGAGACCTTTATCGTTGTACGGGAGCATAGCAAGAAAGGAGGGGGATTTTACCTTTTCCGGAATGGAGAAGGGAAATCTGTCGCAATACAGGCTCCACATCGTTTTTACGATGAGCGCACCGGAGTTATTGTGCGGAAACTGATGCTTGAAGGGCAATTCAGGGCTGCGGCATGGAATACGGTGGGCAGGTACGAAGACAAAGAACACAAAACCAAGCGCGCCGACATGTCACATCAGGAGAGAAGTTTTTTTCAGGCATTTACACTTGCTTTCAGCGAAGTGTTCCCGGAGGGGAACATAGTGCAGTTCCACGGGTTCTCCCAAAGTAAGCGTTCAAGTCATGCTGGTAGAACCTCGGATATTATTATCAGTTCCGGCAGCAGGTCTTCATCCCAGGCTGCTATGGATATATGGGAACGACTGAAAGCTCAGGAGATTGGGGTCGTGCGTCTTTTTCCTCACGAGGTTAGTGAGCTTGGCGCAACCCAGAATAGTAATGCACGCGCCTTGCGCCAGAAGGGTTTTCATGGATTTATCCATGTGGAGATGAGTAAACACCTCAGGGTACGTCTGTCCAGGGAAAAGGCCTTGCGACGGGATTTATATCATAGTCTGGTTGGGGAGACACCATGATGGGCACTATTTTTCAGCGGTTGCTTATATTTGTAATCTGTATTATTCCACATCTCGGATTTGCTGAACAGGATCTGGTCGAGCAATCTCTACAGAGGCAATATGATGTGCCGTTACGATGGGATAATGTAGAAGGGAGTCCGGCCTGGGTGGCAGGCCAGGAACCGGGATATGAAGGAGGCATGCATACTGTTCGTCTTGAGCCCGGCCAATTCGTGATTGTGAGGATACCGAGCCTGGAACGGTTGCGAATTCTTCACGCCGATGCCCCCCTGTCAGTCGGGGATGTTGAGGTGGCCCTGTCCAAGGGCACGGGTCTGTATGCCTATGTACCTGTTCAAACTTCAGGGGATGGCAAGTCTGTCCTTGTTTCGCCTGAATCGTCCCATCCCATGCTGGCAAAGGTGAGCAGAAGCGTAAAACATGATAGCGCTATTGATATTGCCTTGTTTACCTCCCGCCATGAGCCACTGAATAGTATCGCTCCCTACCGGGGCACCGTTAGTCTGTCCACCGATACAGGTAGTATTCGCCGCTGGGATCAGAATGCTTCAGTGAAATTCTGGCGACTCAAGCCATACGCTCCGGTTTCCGTCAGCGTGCATGGGCCTGCCAGGTATGCTCTGGAAAGCCGTTTTATCTTTCCTGAGACCGAGACCAGCCTGCTCCAGCATTATTACGTTCACGCCCATCTGGATGATCAGCTATTGAGGTTGCTGGAATTTGAGACATCTGCTGATACCACCTCAGGATTTACAGTTGACTGGGGACGTGCAGTTATGGGTCGGCTGGAAGTTGGATATATAGATATACCCGATGGTGACCATGAGCTCACCCTGAGGAGTTCTGTTGATTTATACCTTCGCTTGCTGGAACAAGAAGATACAGACTATCTCTTCACCGATTTAAATAGTCCGGATCCCAGGGCTGCGGAGGTTCAGAAGAACCTTGCCCAGTCTGCACCGGTTAAGCCATCCCTGTCTTTAAATCGGAAGGAAATTCGGGCGATTGCTACATCTCCTGACAGTAACACCCTGGAACTGGAACGTGTGGGGATGCGTCTGGCGCGAGATAATAGCCATCGCGGCGGGGCCCTTGCCGGATCTATGCTAATGCTTAATGCAAGCAAATCTGATCCTGCGAATACGAGCCTGCGGCGTTCAGCTGATGGCTTGCTCCTTCGCCATACCTTTCATCGGAAGCTGCTACCGGTAAACAAACCAAATATAGAAAACGGGGAATACTATCTTTTTGTTCCCTATCGATTACGTGAACCACAGGGCCGGGAGGAGCCTCTTGAGATAGTCGGGCAATTGCACCGTAATCAAATGGGAGGTATTTCAGAGGGCTATTTCATCCCGCTTCCCGAGCCCGGTGATGACGCAAAGAAGGTGGCCATGCGTTATATACTGCCATCGCGGTTGGCTCCAAGCCTGCTTCGCGTAACGGTAGCATCCGGTGAATTGGCCAGAGCGCAGAATTTTATGGTTCAATATGATGATCAGGCTCCCATACATATGCAGGTTGAGCCTAAAGCTACAGTTGATCTGGATGAATTTGCCCCGTCACGGGGCGAGGCAGTATTAAATTCCATTGGTGATCAGTATGGAAGATCTGAGGCTAGCACGCTCAGCGGACCATTTTCTGTCTACAACAGGGTTCCGGGTCGTCTCATCGAAGCGGCCAGCATTGATCTGCCGTTACCGCCCGATGTTCGGGTCATCAAGTTGATGAAGGCAGGTGCAGGTGAAGGTCTGCGTGTAGCCCTGCAGTATCGAGCCTCCGCAACTAGCCGCCTGTCGGAAACAGCATACATGCGGGCAATGAAAAACATGGGAAGTGATCAGGATGTTTTCCAACATTTTGTTGAAACGGTGGCTTTCGGGGGTATCTCTGCCAATAAACCGCGTTTGTTAATCAAACAAGAATCTACGGCCCGGTTTTTTGTTCAGGTCGGTGCCTATTCGGATCCTCAGAATGCCAATTCAGTAAGAAAAAAACTGGAGCAAGCAGGCTACCATGTAGTTACAAAAGATATACATAAGACGGATGGGAGCGTGACGCGAATTCTTGCCGGACCCTATACCAAAGGTAGCGAAGCGATACAGAAGCGCCTGCATATCAAAAAGTTGGGGTTCGATGCCATCGTTGTGGAAGACGAGATTCTACATGCAGATAAAAAGGAAAAGGAAAGTATCAGTTTACAGGAGATAGCCCGACTGGAATTGGCCAATGACTGGTTTCCCCTGGCTCGAATGTTACAAGTTAATAATAACACGTTTTCTGCCTCTGTACCTGTCTCCGCTGCTATCCTGAAGAAGGGAAAACCCTTGTCTGCCGCCAGGATCAAGTCCTTGACGAAGCGAGCCAGGAAAGCGGAGGCAGATAAGCAATGGGTACTGGCTCTCGATTATTGGAGTAAGGTCGCCGTTTCATCTTCCGGTGAACAGCATCGGGAAGCGCAGCTGAAAAGAATTATCGTACTGGGTAATCTGGGGGAGACATTCCTGGCCGATCGAACCTTAAGGGCAATTTATCTCTTTTCCCCGGATGCCCGGCTGAAGCAGCAGGCATTTAATCTTTTGCTCGATAACTATAGCCGTATAGGGGATTATCGGCCGATTTTGGCTCTGGTAACAACACAGGCTCTCCGCTCCAAAAAGCCGGAAATGTTTGCGGCCGTGGCTCGCTTACTTCAGGAAAATGGAGAATACCGGATGGCCCTGAAGGTTAATATGGCGCTTCCCCCAGAGTTTCGCTCCAATGTAGCCTTGATGAAATCGGCTTATAAACTCGGTTGGTGGAAGACTTATGAACAATTATTGCCAGCGTTGTCGGAAGAGGAACGGAATCTCTGGATCGGTTACCGGGCTCAGCTGAATGGCGATTATTCGAAGGCATCCGTGTCCTGGCGCAAGGCCGGGAAGGATGGGGAGGCGCTTGCCGCATCTCTTGCAGACGCTTTAAGCATTCGTGCCAGATTGCAATCCCGTGATGAATCTAACAGAAAGGCCGCTATTCCTCAGTGGATGAACTGGTGGGGCGAGTATCCGGGTCCCAGAACCTGGAAGGAAGAGGCTAATTTGATTGTAGACAGCGATGGGACAAAGCTGGTACACAATGTTGAACGTGAGCTTTACTTCTATGGCTACCGAGGGACTGCGTCGCGTCCGGTAAAATTACTGGTGCCGGGTTCCACCCGGGTTAGAATATCCGTGCGTCCAATTCATGAAAACGGAAAAAATTCATCTCGAAATGGCTGGGTCCAAATTCGGGAGGCAAATAGTCTGAGACTGTTACCCTTCTTTAATAACGTTAAATCAAGTTTTTTTGACATTGAAGGAGAAAGGTCGAAATTGGGCCGTTCGGTTCGTGGCGACTATTCCTTCGGCCCCGGACTGCACGAAGTTGAAATATCCGGTGGCAATGTTCCTATCCTGGTCAGGGTATATGCGGAGCGCTCTGATTTTCCATTGTCTGTTTTGCCACCTGTGAACAAGGATACCTTGATGGCTGCTATTGAGGGAACACTTACGGCACGTCGTCAGTCTGCTGTCTGGCAACAGCCGCAGGTATTGCGGGAACGCTATAACCATTTTTTGAATGTGGGAGAAGGGGTCGAAAAAGCTTTGGCTGAAGAGAAGGAATCAGGATATCTTGCTACCGGAAAATTTAAAAAGATATTGGAGGCTTCCTACGGTGAAACCGATGCGGATGCATTGCGTCGGATGCGGGCACTGCTTTGGATTAAACAGCAGCGACCCTCATTGTCCAGCGATATCCTGGCGGCGAGTGAGGCCTTGTTTTCACAGCACCCCAAAGCAGACGGCCTGAGTGCTGTACGAGCCAGGATTGCCCGGGACAGTATGTGGTCAGCCGTAGCCTCGGTAGAGCAAAGTGCCGGCTTGAGCCTGATACAATTTGAGGGCTGGCAGCCGGAAAGTGAGAAACAGCGAGTCCGGAAAACTTTTTTGCCGCCAACATCGAAAGATGAGGTGATTATTCCTGGGCATCAACAGTTTCGCCTGACTATGGTTAACCCGGGAAAGGCGAAATTTCGGCTGGATGTTGGACTGGATGATATCCCCGTATTTGCATCCGCTGCGGCTACTGTGGCCTATCGTGTTGACAAGGGAGCAAAGAAAACAATTCGCCTTGCCGGCAATGGTTCCAGGAAGAGTGCCTATCTGTCTATTCCCGGGGGGAGGCATACCCTTTCTATTGTCAACAATACACCGATAAGTGACCAGTTTGTTCGTATTCGCGTGACCGAGATATCCGGAAAATCGAAGGGGAAATCACTGATAAAGAAAACAGAACGAAGCTTTCATGTTTCCACCCGGCAGGAACCTTTGGTGATCAATATGAAAGGGCCGAAATGGTTGCGGGTTGATCGATGGAAAACTGATCATGTAACAAGCAAGTATCAACTGATTGGGGCCGGTTGGCATAAGCTGACCTTTGCTCCGGAAGCGGGTGAGAATAAATCACTGTTTCGTGTTTATGAACGGGTTCTGACCACCAATGAGGTTGTGGAAACTCCAATTCGCAGACCAATAGTGGTGCATCTTGATCCTGTTCCGGAAGCCCCTGTCCGCGTTGCTTCGCCGGTGACGGAAGATACCTTGCAACTGCACGATGCCTTTGAACTCGGCGATCAGGAAGACGGTACATGGTCCATTGGCCTGAGTGGTCATCGTAGAAGAAACTCATCTCAGGATCGTCCTGTATCAAGATTGTCAAAATTTGGACAACTGGAGCTTACTCACCGATTCTTTGATGAACCTGATCACACGTATTATGAGACAGGTGTTCTTGGACGTTTACGACAAAACAGTGACAGGGTACTGGGTTTAAGCGAGCGGATTTATTATAACTCGCCGGACTGGCCGGTTACCTTCCGTTTGGGAGGAAGCCTTTTTGTGGAAAATTTTGGTGGAGCGTTGAATGTCCCGGGGGTGAGTAATACCGAGTGGTCTGCTACTTTGGCGGGAAGCGTCAGACAGCGCCGCTATATTACTCCCAAGTGGTATCATGTGCCCTCAATGTCGGCGTTTGTTCGTCACGTCAGTATCAACAGCGTGTCAAGACAGCTGGCAAATGGCCGAATTATTCAGGAGGCGCCAGCAGGTCTTGCAGGCCGGATAGATACCGATGTCTATACCACCTATAAATCAGCCCATCGCTTCGGTTTAGGTGCTGCCGAGACCCTGGCATACAGGCCCTGGCTGGATACCCTGTTTCGTACACGCCTTGGCATCAGGTTTAATGAGAAGGTGGTTGGTAAGCCTGATTTTGTAAACTTCCACGCGACCTGGGATCAGCGTCTTGGCGATGCCCAACTGCTTTTTGGATATCAGTTCACCCATTATTTTGCTGACGATGACCGTATCAACAGCTCTCAGATACCAAGCTTGCATGCAGGCTTGTCCTGGGATATCTGGCAGACAAACCAGTCCAGATGGGAACTGGGAATAGCTTATAGACATTTTTTAAGAACCCCCAAAGATAATACCGGCTTTATATCTCTGACCTGGCATTTCGGCGAGGGGCGTATGTATCGCGATTTTCAACCGGGTGGATCACTGGTGTTGCCTGATTTCTATAATTTACGACAGCGCCGGATTCCTCAGGAAATGAATAATATGGTTGGTGCCGAGTAATGAACGCAGAGTCTTCAAGAGCACTTCTCGAACTCGGGATTAATCCACGTTTATTGAAAGTGGAATCACACCTGATTGATGATTTAATGGGAGGGTTTGGAAGTTGGACGGCCCTGCCTGCTGATTCTGCAGATGAATCACACTCTCCGGAAAGCATTGCAGCACAACGACTTGTTCTTTTCCTGCTACATACGATTACTGAAGACTTAAAAAAGATACAAAGCCTGCGTCAACGATATGTTCTTTTCAGCCGTCGCTATGTTGAATGTTCCACTGATGATGACAGGAGGCAGCACATTCTGGATTACGCCAGGGAGCTGGGTTCTTCTGAAGAAAATGATGCCGCTGACCGTAAGTCTTTTTCAGACTGGTTTGGTTTTGATGCCGCCGGAGAGCGCTACAGAAAGAAATTGGCTGCAAGTGAACAGAAAGTGGCTTTTTGCCTGCAACGATTGGGTGTTATAAGCGCTTTTACGCTGGAGCAAATTGAATCGGGTGATGAAGCAAGGAAAACCTGGAGAAGGATTGAGCTTGAAAAAATCCTGAAGCCTTTGCTTGCTTACGATGGTGATAAACGTGTTGGTGTTGAGGCCTTTAGATGTCTTGCAACAGCGATCAAGGCCCTGCCTGAAAATGCCCGGCAAGGGGTCATAGCCGAAAGTACAATATTATATGTTCAGCGCTCTGCTTTTGAGACCAGACAGGATATCTGGATTCAGTGTGAGGCATTGGGGTTACTGGGCTATATCGCAAGAGACTCATTACTTATTGCGTTGAAGAAACGCTTGTCCGAACCGAAATCCGGTGATGATATGTTTGTACGCAGACACGCAGTCAAGTTATTGGGGCGACATATCGGGCAATTCACTGAATTGGCTGAAGTTATTCCCAGCGTGGTTGCTGATCCCAGTCCATTTGTAAGGCAAGCCCTGGCCAAAGCACTTAGTAAGGCACCGAATGATGTTGTGCAAAGATGGTTGCCTGAGCTTGCCCATCAGGATGATGCTCCCGAGGTGAGGGCATCGGCTTTGCTTGAAACTCTGGTACTGTTACAACGGCAGGAGCTCAATCAGCTTGTCATGTCGTTATTGCTTGAAACCCTTGAGTTTGAGCAGAACTCCTTTGTTTTGAGAGTTGCCCTTAAAGTGGTTGTCGATGCGGTTGTGAATATCATCAAGGCCGGTGCCGGTGAGAAGGAAATTGAAATCTGGCAGCAAGCTGTCTTTCCCAGCCTGGATAAACTTCATCGGGATGCCGAATCACTTTCCGTTCGGCGATGGGCGGCCCAAGCGGCTGAACAGGTCTGGGCTGAGGTTGATACACAGGCACGTGAGCTTAAGGAAATCCTTGGCGAGGAACTTCAGAGTGTCAAAACCGGCAAGGCACTTCGAATGAGCAAGTCACGCTTTGCTGACGTTGACGATGCCTTATTTCACAGGGTCTTGTCAGTTATCGCTCAGGATGACTTAGGCTATGACATCAAGGATAGCCGGTTTCATCGCAGTATCAGACGCGGGCATGTTTTTGGCTGGCGCTTATGGCGCTTTCTGCATGAGTTCCGCAATCCATCTTCTGATAAACGGCAGGGTTTTATTCACACTGTTGGGCGAATATTTAGCGGCAGGAACAGAGTGCCCTCGTCGATCATGTCCGAGGTGACTGAGGCTAAGGTTCCGGGCGAACCACTTCTCATGTCTGCTGAATCAGGCTGGAGGCCATACTTACCCTTGGTGGATGAGGTTCTATCCAGTCTTGAACATAATTTTAGTGGTAAACCGACAAATATTTATAGCAGTGAAGGTGTTACGAAACTACAACCCCCACGTTCAATAATCAGGCAGTTGACAGCAATGGCCAGACTGGAGTTCCGTTTTTCACACTTTGCCGGGCTTCGCAACTGGAAGGAAGATGATCAGCTGGATGCTGATGCCTATCTCAAGTCACTTGAAGATCTTGGTTTTAAGGTAAGTTTTACTCCTCACCAATACCCGGGCCGACCCGAATTTGAGGCAGACCCGAGTGTTACCCGCTTTTTTCCGGCTTTTTTGCCTTTCGGTGATAGTGATCTCTGGTTTCGTATCCAGGATTATTTCTTCTCCGTCTATGAAAATTCAATGCAGGAGCTGGTTGTCTTCGCCTCGGCATTCCTGCTCTTTTTTGTTGGTCGCCACATCTACATGAACAGAGCTATTGGCAAGGTACGTCAACAGCTTCCCCTGGTGATTGGCGGCTGGGGAACCAGAGGAAAATCCGGTACTGAAAGGTTAAAGGCTGCAGTTTTTAATGCCCTCGGCTACGGTATAGTTTCAAAGACAACGGGCTGCGAAGCACTGTTTCTGAATTCGTACCCGTACGGAAAATTGCACGAATTCGGACTTTATCGCTCGTATGACAAAGCAACCATCTGGGAACAGTATAATCTTGTTCAAATGGCAGGCCAATGCAAAGCCGATGTGTTTTTATGGGAGTGTATGGGTCTAACCCCTTCCTATGTTAAAATCCTGCAACGCCAATGGATGAAAGATGATGTTGTAACCATAACAAATGCCTTTCCGGATCATGAAGATTTGCAGGGGCCAGCCGGTTTCAATATTCCGGAGGTAATGACCAACTTTATTCCACGCTCATCCACCCTGCTTTGCAGTGAGGAGCAGATGTTACCGGTTTTGCGAGATGCCAGTCGGCAGCTCGATACCAACTTCAAACACGTAGGCTGGCTTGAGGCAGGCTTATTAACAGAGGATATTCTGCAACGATTTCCCTATGAGGAACATCCGTATAATATTGCCCTGACTCTGCTTCTTGCCGAAGAATTGGGGATTGAGCATGATTTTGCCCTCAAGGAAATGGCTGATCGTGTCATTCCGGACATTGGCGTTCTCAAAAAATACCCTGAAGCAAAACTTCAAACGCGAAAACTTGTTTTCGTGAACGGCATGTCGGCCAACGAGCGTTATGGCTGCTTACAAAACTGGGAAAGAATGGGTTTTGCTCAGCATGACCCGGAAAAAGATCCCGAAACCTGGCTTTCTACCGTGGTCAATAATCGTGCTGATCGTGTTGCCAGATCTCGTGCCTTTGCAAAGATTCTGGTTGAGGATCTATCGGTGGATAGCCACTTTCTTATCGGCTCTAACCTCAGCGGTTTGCAGGGCTATATCAAGAAGGCCTGGGATGAGTCATGCCAGGGTAAAACCCTGTGGCCGGAGTCCGGTGATGATACCCATCAATCACTGGGCATTGCCCATCAGGCAGCGAAAGTGCTCCGCGTTCCTACAGATGAATCCAGGCTTAAGGCAAGATTGAGAGTGATGTTGAAGGGCCCGGGAAAGGATCTGGATCTGGATGCTCTTCTTGCTTTATGGCAGGAACCTGAAGCGCTTCATAAAGCACTGCTGAAAGCAGGCGTGAAGGAGTCTGCTGATGCCATTGTCGCTTTCCACCAACGTTCACTCGGGCAGTATCAGGAATACCAGTCATTTTTGGGAAAGCTTGAACAAGCTGTGAGTTCAAGCAATCACACATCACTGGATGTCGAATTTCATGCCCTGCAGTGGAAATGGTTTCAAAGCAAGCTTGTCGTTATTGAAGATGCCAATGCCACTGGAGAGCAGGTTATTGCGCGCATTTGTGAGGGGACACCACCGGGATGTATAAATCTTATGATGGGGCTGCAAAACATCAAAGGAACCGGCCTTGATTTCATGTATCGCTGGCAGGCCTGGGATACTTGTTATTCCGCCTGCGAGAATCTGCGCAGTGATGATCCCCGAATAGCAAACGAAGGTCTGTTGCGCCTGTCCTCTTTCCAGGAATTTGGCTTGTTAAGTGAACAGTATGTGCAGGAAAGCATAGAGCACGTCAGGCATTCAATGATGGGTCAGAGTGAGCGCTTTCAGGCCGAGTTGAACGTTATTGAGTCTAATCTGGGAAATGCTATGCAGGAGGTTCATGCCCAGCTTCGCAAATCATCCGACAGGGGCCGTCTGGCACTGTTGGTGGATGCTATTGAGGAGTTTTTTGATACCGGCGATGCCGTGAGAAGGAGAAAAACGGCGAATAAAATATATAAGGAACTGGCAGCTACTCGCATCAGTCACGAAAGGGCATCAATAGAGTTACATAAACTTAACCAGCGTCAGAAGGGAGGCTGGCTGCTTAGTAGCCTGTATGCCTTAAAATCCTATATTATAAGGGGCTCATCAAGAGCTTGACTTGCCACTGCTAACGGATCTTTTTCCTTTGTGGTTCCTACGGGGCCGATAATTCAGAAATTCTTCAAAGCGTTTAAGGCTCCCTAACAGGCACTGGCCGGTTTTCCCGGTTAAGCTTTCAGCGGTCGGGCAATGGCTGCGATGAGGTGTTTTTTGTGCGCAGTTTGTGGGGCCGAAAGATACTGATACACTGCCACCCGCGTTTTACGCAGAACATACTTATTAGGATTGTGAAGTCATGCGAGAACGAGACATATTAGCCATGTATGAAAATGCCGGGGCGTTATTGAAAGGGCACTTTGTTCTTTCCAGCGGACGTCATTCGGGGCGTTATTTGCAGTCTGCACTGGTGTTGATGCAGCCGACACATGCGGCAAGGCTGGCACATGCCCTGGCCACCAAGGTGGTTGCAGATGAAGTTGATATAGTGGTGTCACCCGCTCTTGGCGGCCTCATTATCGGTTACGAAATGGCCAGGGTTCTGAACAAACCCTTTTTGTTTACGGAACGTCAGGGTGGTGAGATGTGTTTGAGGCGGGGTTTTTCATTACCGGATCAGGCAAATGTGCTGGTGGTTGAAGACGTTATGACCACGGGAGGCTCTGTACGTGAATGCCTGCAAGTGGTTCGCGCCCACGGAGGGAACCCACGCAGGGTGTTGAGCCTTGTGGATCGTGCTCCCAATCAGGGCCAACGTCTGGACGTGCCCTTTGAATCACTTTTGCAACTGGATGTTCCTGCTTTTGCAGCCGATACATGTCCGCTTTGTCAGGAGGGGAAGATTCCAGCCATGAAACCCGGCAGCCGTCAGGAAAGAAGCTGATGCCATCAACAACACTTCGCCTCTTCCCCTTTGGCGGTGTGGGTGAGTTCGGAAAAAATATGATGGTTTATGCCTGGGGTCAGGATGCAATCATGGTTGATTGTGGCATTGGTTTTCCCGAACCGGGCCAACATGGGGTCGATGTGCTTATCCCCGATATTTCTGCCTTGCAGGATCTCGGCCTGAAGCTGCACGCAGTTATATTAACCCATGGTCACGAGGATCATATTGGAGCGCTTCCCTACCTGTTCCCGGAGTTAAATTGTCCTCTTTATGGTACGGGCATGACCCTGGCCTTGATAAAGGTAAAGCTGGCCGATGCCGGCATAGACGGGGCCGAGCTGATCACGCTCAGGGAAGATCAATCTGTTCAGATTGGACCCTTTGAGCTTGAAGCTATTCCGGTGACACATAGTATTATGGATGCCGTATCTCTGGCAATTCATACGCCGCATGGAACCATTATCCATACGGGAGATTTCAAAATTGACCCTTCACCTCTCGATGGTCGCATCACAGATCTGAACCGCTTTGCCTCGCTGGGTGATGCCGGTGTTGTTCTTCTCGTATCCGATTCTACCAATGCCACACGTCAGGGTAGCGGTTTTTCAGAGCGCAGTGTTGGCCCGGGTCTGAAGCAAGCCATTATGGGCTGTCAGGGCAAAGTTGTGGTCACAACCTTTTCTTCCAATATGTTCCGTATTCAGCAACTCATTGATGTTGCAAAAGCCTGTGGGCGCAGGGTTGCTCTCGCCGGTCGGAGTCTGGAACGCAATGTGGACGTTGCACGCAGCCTCAACCGTTTACAGATTGCACCGGGTCAGCTCGTTCCCATCAAGAGTGCGTTGTCCTTGCCATCCAGTCAGATTTTAATTATTGCCACCGGCTCGCAGGGAGAATCCCGCGCCGCACTTGGCCGCATTGCCAGAGGCCAGTTTCCCAACCTGGAACTAAAAGAAGGGGATTTGGTAGTGTTTTCTTCCTCGTCCATACCGGGGAATGAATATGCTATTTCGGCTTTGTTTAATCATATCTATCGCCGTGGTGCGAGAATATTGCATGCCGGGCAGGCCTTTTTACATGTTTCTGGCCACGCGCATGAATATGAGCTAAAAACCATGATCCAGCTTACACGTCCCAGATATTTTTATCCGGTACACGGTGAATATCGCTATCTGATTGAGCATCAGCGCCTGGCCATGTCCATGCATATTCCGGAGAAAAATATACTGATTGCCGAGAATGGACAGAGTGTTGAACTGAGTTCTGACGGGGCCGTTCCTGGAGATAAATTTTCGGTTTCCACCATCTATGTTGATGGAGGCTCTCTGGGTGAAGTTGACAATTTAATATTGCGTGACCGCAGAGCCCTTGCCCAGGAGGGGATTGTTACTGCCATTGTGAAGATAAGCAGACAGGAGGGGAGAATTATCGGCAGCCCTGAACTGGTCGCCCGAGGCTTCATACACCCCGATGCCGGTGAAGACATGTTGCAACAGGCGGCTGACGAGTTGAAAGATAAGCTTGAGAGATGGGATCAGGAAATGCTTGCTGATGCGGATGCTGCCAAGGAGGAGATCCGCATTCTTCTGAGACGGTCCTTCAAACGGATTGTTGGAAGACGGCCCATGGTTGTGCCAATCGGGTTAGAGATTTAGGGCCTGATTCGATGCAAAGGCGTTTGCTGATTCGGGAGTCTGTCGCTGTTCTGCTTGCTGGTATGGCTATCATGTTTGTTCTGGCTCTGTTCAGCTATTCGAACACCGACCCTTCCTTTAATAATGAGACAACTGTAGAAGCTCAAAATCGCATTGGTCTGGTTGGTGCGTATGTGTCTGATTTTCTCTTCCAGTTATTTGGCTATATTGGCTGGGCGTTGCCCGTATTGCTTCTGTGTCTGATCTGGAGGGTTATGCTTGACGTGTCCCCATGGCTGGGAGGCATGGCTTCACTGTTCTGGATTCCCGCAGTGCTTGGTATGTCAGGCCTGATGCATGCGCACGCTGGAAGTTTGTTGATCATGTTTACCCCGCCATCATTGCCGGCGGGGCCGGGTGGTGCCCTGGGTATGTTGCTTGCGGATGGTTTGCAGAAACCGCTACATTCCCTCGGTCGGGATGTGCTTCTGGTAGTTTTGACGCTCAGCAGCTTTGTGGCTGCTTCCAGACTCTCGATGGTGACGCTGATGAACAGAGTAAGGCTGCTTGTGTTGCAGCTTTTTCAAATGCTTAGGCAGTTGGGTTCAAAGCTTCGTGGCCAACTTGCCAGCAGAAAAATGAAACTGGAAGGGGAGTCGGTCAAGAGGCAACGCAAAACCCGGAAACCCCGACAGACACTGAAATCCGACCCGGAAGTGGAAACATCCAAACCTATTAGTGTTTCAAAACGTGCCCGGCAAGATCAGCAGACAGAACTGGGGTTTGTTGAGCCTAACCCGAGCGGATTTAAGCTTCCCGGTTTGCATCTGTTTACTGCGGGGCAATCCCGACGTAAATCCGGCGATACCAGCTCCTTGCAGGCTATGGCCCGTATGCTGGAGAAGAAGTTGCTCGATTATCGTGTTGAGGGGGAGGTTATTGCGGTATGCCCTGGCCCGGTTGTTACTCAATTTGAGTTCGAGCCTGCGCCCGGAACCAAGGTTGGCCGCATCGTTGCCTTGCAGGATGATCTGGCCCGCTCCATGTCTGCGGTCAGTGTTCGGGTAGCTGGAAATATTCCGGGCAAGAACCTTATTGGTATCGAGATCCCCAACGAAGAACGTGAAATGGTTTTTATGCACGATGTTCTGGCCAGTCAGGAGTTTGCTGACAAGCGACATGTGTTGCCGTTGGCACTTGGCGTTGATATTTCCGGAAATCCGGAAGTTGCGGACCTGGCCAAGATGCCGCATCTGCTTATCGCCGGAACAACAGGCTCGGGCAAGTCGGTGTCGGTGAACAGCATGATCAATTCCGTGCTTATGAAATACACGCCTCAGGACTTGCGGCTTATTCTGGTTGACCCCAAAATGCTGGAACTTTCCATGTACGAGGATATTCCTCACTTGCTGGTTCCGGTAGTTACAAACCCCCACAAGGCAGCCAAGGCGCTGGCCTGGGCAGTATTTGAAATGGAACGACGTTACCGGCTCATGAGCGAGGCCAGGGTGCGTAATATTTCCGGCTATAACCGGACCGTGAAAGGTGATGCTCCGGAAGGTTCTGAGCGGCTTCCCTACATTGTTATTATCATTGATGAATTAGCAGATCTGATGATGGTGGCAGGCAGAGAGGTGGAGCAATCTATTTGTCGGCTTGCGCAAAAGGCAAGGGCGGCAGGTATTCACCTTATTCTGGCGACGCAGCGTCCGAGTGTTGATGTCATTACCGGCCTGATCAAGGCCAACCTGCCAAGCCGTATTTCCTTTCAGGTTTCGGCCAGAGTTGATTCGCGCACAATTCTTGACCAGATGGGGGCAGAACAGCTCCTGGGTCATGGCGATATGCTTTTTCTGAGTGGTGCCAGGAATATCAAACGTGTGCATGGCGCCTACGTTTCCGATGCTGAAGTGATTGCGCTTGTGGAACACCTGAAGAAGCAGGGGGAGCCGGATTACAGGGAAGAGGTTTTTGAGGTGCCGGATGAGGAAGCGCTGAATGAAGCCCCTGAGGATGAGGATCCTCGCTATGATGAGGCCATTGCGCTGGTTATTCAGAAAAAACAGGCATCCGTTTCCATGGTGCAGCGCCATCTGCGTGTTGGCTACAACCGGGCCTGTCGTATGGTGGAGCGAATGGAACGGGAGGGTGTTGTTACTGCTCCCGGCAGTGGCGGTATTCGCAAAGTTCTGGCCAGACGACCTGAGGATGGCGGCGGGGTTATCGAGTGAGGCCGGGAAATAGGGCAAGACGCCTGCTGTCAGTCCTGGGCATAGGGATCACTTGCTGTGTTGTTGTCGCGCTATGTTTATTGAGTTTGCCCCCAGCTTTTGCAGCTGAAGAAGAGCCATTACCACAAAAACTAAGCGATGCAATTCACCGTATTTCGGAATTGTCCGGTTTTTCATGCAGGTTTCAGCAATCAATCATTTATAGCGATGGTTCTAAACAGCATTATAGCGGCAGTCTGGCAGTTCTCCCCCCTGATAGTTTCCGTTGGCAATATAACCTTCCCTATGAACAGCTGATTGTGAGCAATGGAAAAAAGCTCTGGCATTATGAACCGGATTTGATGCAGGTTCGGATTTTGCGTAATCTGGAAGATGTGGACCCTGTAGTGATGCAACTGCTTGCCGGTCAGATTCAGCTTGATGAGCTGTCATTACTGGAGCATGAGGATGCAAAGGGTCGTTATTCTATTCGTATCAAAAATGGCCCCCAGGTTTGGCTTGGTTTGTCAAGGCAGGGCCTGATTACGTATATTGAAACGCTGGATGTTCTTGCCAATCGTAATCGCATTGAGTTGAGTGCGTGGGATCTGAAGAAGCCGGCTTTGGATAAATTTATCTTTCGCGTCCCTGAGGGTGTGGATATTGTTGAGCAATAAATTAAAGAATCAGGGCCAGGAAACAGGGGATGGCATGAAACAAAAGCTAGTGAATATTTCGATAGCAGCTGCTTTCGAAGGGGTGAAACATCCATGTTTTGTTGTATCGAACAGTTTTTCCAGGAAGGCTTTTGCAGCAATGATTACCTTGGGGTTGGTGTTTTCTGCTGCCGAATCTTTTGCAGCCGGATTTGCCGCACAGGATTTATCGGCTTCTGCCCTTGGTTTGGCGAATGCCTTTACGGCCCAGGCTGATGATCCTTCGGCCATGGCCTATAATCCTGCCGGTATTGCCTGGCAGCCTGGTACGGGTCTGATGTTGGGTGGCGTCGTTCCTTACAGAAATTCTTCGGCTGTGGTCGCCAGCGGGGTGGTTTCCAACGGTGGCGAGGATCCGGCCGTTGCTCACTTCTACGCAAACTGGATGCCGCTGGATGGGCACTGGGGTGTCGGTTTTGGGGTGAACAGCCCGTTTATGCTGGATAATCAGTGGGGTCCAACTGTGTTTGGTGGCCAGGCAAACCAGACCAGACTTAAAACCTTTCGTACGTCTCTGGATGTGATTTATGCCCTGGATAGTCGGCTGGCATTGGCTGTTGGAGGCGACTGGTATGTGGCCTCGGGCGATGTTAACAGTATTGGCAACAGTTTTCATGGAACTGAGAAAGTGGCCTTCGGCGGACATGGGTCACTCATGTGGAAATTTCATCCCGGCTGGTCATTGGGAGCTATGTATCGCTTTAGCCCCGGTCTTAAGCTTTCAGGAGACAATATTGCAGCCGTTAGCGGCCCGGCTCATGTCTCCGTTCAGCTGCCGGATGAAGCGCGTATCGGCTTATCCTACGATATTCAGGATAACTTCAAACTTGAAATAGACGGGAGCTGGACCGGCTGGTCCACTTTGAGTGATCTGAATATTGTTGCCCAAAATGGGCAGTTGAATCCCTTGAACATGGAAGACAGTTTCGGCTTTATGGCGGGTCTGCGCTGGACATGGAGGGAAAATAACCAGATTCGTTTCGGCTATGCCTTTGATCAGGCAGCAAGCCTGGACAATGCTTTCAGTGCCAGGTTAACGGATGCGGATCAGCAGCGTGTAAGCCTTGGTTTTGGTGCAGATGGTTTTGGCGCCCACCTGGATACAGCCTTTATTTATACATTTCTGCCGGATCGTACCATTGCCAACGGCAAGGCCTTTGATGGAACCTACCGTGACCGCAGGTTCACGCTGGCTATATCGGTCTCAGCCCTATTCTGAACACAGGAAGTTTGTTCGAGCAGCCTGCTGTTGATTCTGTACCACTGGCTTTTCGCATGCGTCCCGAGCAGCTTGAAGATATTCAAGGCCAGGCGGAACTGACCCGTTCCGGTTCCTGGTTTTCCCGTTCGCTGCAAGCAGGTAGAGCGGTTTCCTGTATTTTCTGGGGGCCTCCCGGTACAGGAAAAACAACGTTGGCTATGATGATGGGTAAAGCTGCCCGGTTGCCTTTTACACACCTCTCTGCTGTGTCGGCAGGTAAAGCTGAAGTGCAGGACGTTGTTCGCCGGGCCAAAAACGAGGGGCGCAAATCTCTGTTGTTTCTGGATGAGGTTCACCGCTTTAACAAGGCCCAACAGGATGTGCTTCTTCCCTATGTGGAGGACGGCACCCTTATCTTTATTGGGGCTACCACGGAGAATCCGTCCTTTTCATTAAATAATGCCCTTTTATCGCGTTGCCGGGTAGCAGTTTTAAAGCCGTTGGGCTCAGCTCATATCAGTGCGATTCTCTTGCGGTCCCTGAATTCCCTGCAAGCGCAACACAGCAGTTTCAATGTTGATCAGGAGGCGATCTCCTGGCTGGCGGCCAGTGCAGACGGAGATGCCCGTTATGCGCTTAATGCCATGGAATCCATTTGGCAGGCTGGCAATACCGAGCAATGGACGCTGAATGCAGTCAAAGACCATTGGGTGAAGAATCAGGCCCGTTATGATCGGGGTGGTGACTGTCACTATGATCAGATATCGGCTTTGCATAAAAGTGTGCGTGACTCCGACCCGCATGCTGCTTGCTACTGGCTTGCACGTATGCTGGAGGCTGGAGAGGAACCTCTTTATATTGCCCGTCGACTGATTCGTATGGCCAGCGAAGATATCGGGCTGGCTGAACCGCAGGCCCTGAATGTGTGCTTGTCTGCACATCGGATGTTTGAAATACTTGGCTCGCCGGAAGGTGAGCAGGGCCTGTTTGAGGCTGTCATTTATCTTTCACTGTCTCCGAAAAGCAATGCCGGCTACATGGCTGAAAAGTCCGCCCGGAAACTGGCCAGACAAACTCAGGATAAGGATGTGCCTTTGCACCTGCGCAACGCATCCACATCCATGATGAAGGAACTGGGTTATGGGAAGGCGTATCAGTATGCTCACAATGAGGAGGATGCGGTAGTTACCCAGAGCCATTTTCCTGACCATATGGGTTCACCGGAGATGTACCGGCCCACGCAAAGGGGTTTTGAGCAGCAATTGGCAAAGCGTCTGCAGTGGCTTGCGGAGCGCAGGAAACGGAAGAAAGAAGCTTCATGAAACAACTACTGGCCATTGCAGCAGGAGGGGCCTTCGGGGCCAGCCTGCGTTGGTTGCTTGCCGGTGGCATACAGCGCCTGACCGGGGGGGCTTTTCCCTGGGGGACCTTTGTCGTTAATACGTTGGGCAGTTTTCTGCTCGGGTTTCTGTTTATTTACCTGATCGAGCGATCCAGCCTTGGTGAACTTCTTCGTCTGGCTCTGACGGTTGGTTTTTTGGGAGCCTTTACTACCTTCTCAACATATTCACTGGAATCACTGCGCCTGCTTCAGTCCGGGGCCTACCTCATGGCGGCAGCAAATGTATTCGGGCAGGTAGCTGTATGTCTGTTTGCTACCTGGCTTGGCGTGCAATTTGCCAGATTAATGTAGAAGGCTAAACCAATTGCGATTAGGGCGGAGCCTATGCTAGGTTCCCTTCCGGTTTATGGTGCTGCCTTTTTTATTGCTTGCGTAGTGCTGCATGCCGGCAAATCTGAAAATAAAACACACGGAGGGAGATGAATATGGTCGTACGGGATGTTATGACTGCAGGGGTACTGACTGCCAGCAAAACAGACAGTGTCCGTTCTGTAGTAACAAAAATGCTGAGTCGTCACTGCGGTGCTATTCCGGTAGTTGATGATGACAATAACCTTGTTGGCGTGGTCGCCGTTCGAGATGTGCTGTTGCCGTTATACCCCAGTCAGGGTGATTATATCCATGATTCAATCCACAGCCGTGATTTTGTTTCCATGGAAGAAGGCTATGCCAAGGCGATGGATCTGAATGTGGAAGATGTCATGACAGCCAGACCACTAACCACAAGCCCGGATGAGCCTGTTCTGAAAGCTGCTTCCTTTATGGGTCTGAAAAATTTTCGTCGTATTCCCGTAACTGCCGATGGCAAGCTGGTCGGCATGTTAAGCATAGGTGATATTAACCGCGCTCTGTTCTTTTCCTGAGCAAGACCGGTTCTTGACATAGGTCAAGATCGAAATAAAGTGTGTGCCCACGTTAAGGATTATTCATGTAATATTCAGGAACAGGTGTATATTGGGTGCCTGTGTAGTTTGGGGGTAGGGTTTTAACATCAGATAATATTCTACTTTCATATTGATTGACCAGGTCGGCTTCGGAATTTTGGAGCAGTCCTGAACAGAATTTAGGGGCACTGCTCCTGATGTATTGAAGTACGTTACAAACTTGAATGGAGGAGGAAGAAAGTATGAGCGAAGAAATTAAACATTATACAGCTCACTGGCATACCAGTCCGTACCCGCTGATGGTGGGTTTTGGGTCTGGTCTGTTTTTGCCATGGGCCTTTATGATGCAATTTAACTATGAACAGGGTCTTATTGCAGTGATTCTATTGGGTCTTGGTTCCCTGTTGACAATTATCGGCGGTATCGGCTGGGCCGGTGAGACAATTGGTGTTATTGATGATGAAGGCTGGAGTCCTTCAGCCATGTTTATGTTCATCGGCACAGAAATCATGACCATTGGCGGTGTCCTTATGGGTTACTGGACTGCCCGCCTGGGTGCGCCTGTGTGGCCGCCTGAGGGTACGCCGGCCATTGAGGCGCCACTGATGGCAACGCTTATTCTGGTGCTTTCCAGCGGTACCATTGGTTTTGCGCGCAAGCACGAGATCAATGGCAATGCATCCGGTTATGCCAGCATGGTGATGGCCTCTGTGGCCCTCTGGGTAGTCTTCCTGGCCATGACCATCATGCAGTGGAGTGAGCTGGGGGCTCAGGGATTCACCATTGGCATCAATGCCTACGCCACCGCTCTTTACGGTTTCACAGGCATTCACTTTGCCCACGTAGTCATCGGCCTCCTGGTCATGCTGACCTGCTTGCCCACGGCCTTTAAGGGACGCTTAAGCCCGTCCTACTCAAGGTCCATGACTATGTATGTTCACTTTGTGAATATCCTTGGCATCTGGGCAATTCTACAGGTTTTCTACTGGTAAGGATTTAGAGAGGCCTTGTACTTGATCATGCAAACAGCTCATACACTGTGTCAGTACCGGGTGCATAAACTGCGTCCGGTACTGCTTGCGGTTTTGCTGCTGTTTGTATTGTCGATGATGCAGGCAGGAACGGCGTATGCGGCTTACGGCAATGTATCGCAAACTTCTGAAGTTGATCCTGCCGTGTTAAAAATTGACGAGAATGCGTACCTGGGGGAAAAGATTCCTGCCGAATATGTGTTGATGGATGCCGAGGGGCAGGAGTTCAGGGTTGGTGATATACTGGGGAAACCCATCATTCTGGCCCTTTCCTACTACAGTTGTGATGGTGCCTGCTCCGCGTTGAACCGGAATCTTCGTAATACGCTGGAGGGTGTTGAGCGCTGGTCTATGGGCCAGGACTATCGGGTCCTGACCGTTTCATTTGATCAGCACGATACGCCGGAAACCATGCGGAAGTTTATGCAGCAGTCCGGTTTCAAGGATGGCTTGCCCGAAGGCTGGCGCATGGGTACGTTCAAGGATCCGGAAGATATCATGCGATTGACCGAATCGGTTGGCTTCAAATTCTTCTGGTCCCCGCGCGATCGTATGTTTCTGCATCCAAGCGTTTATATCATGCTCTCGCCGAAGGGCAGGGTGACGCGCTTCCTGTATGGGTCCACCGTCTCCGGCAATGATCTGGAGATTTCGATAACCAAGGCGCTGGGTGAGAAAATATCTGCGTCGAACGTGATCAATTTTGTACTTGGTGCCTGTTATAGCTACAACTATAAGGACGGAAAATATGCCATCAATATCCCGCTGTTTGTTGCGGCAGGCGGTCTGTTTGTTGGTGTTATAATGATAATAACTGGAGCGACTATTATGAAAAGAAGGAGGGTAAGAGATGAAAATCAAATCATTCATGCATAAGGTATTGGGGGCGCTACTGGCGTTGCCGTTTCTGCCTTCGCTGGTATACGCATTCAATATGCAGCCGGCGCGCAGGGAGAGTTACAACGGTATGACCCCGCATGACCATTGGGATGCAGTCTGGCATGAGACCATGCTTGATATTACGTTCATTGGTATCGTTTTTTCTGCTATCACCATCTGGTTTATGCTGAAATACAGAAGAAAGGGCCATGGCGAGCGTGGCAAGTGGGTTCATTTAAGCCCACAGGCAAAGATTGGCTGGGCAGTGATCCCGGTCGTGCTGTTCCTGGCGGATGATCTCTTCCTGTTTGTGAAGGGTTGGGACTTGCATAATCAATACCGTGAGCCGCCTGCAAATGCCTACGAGATCAAGGTGACGGCCTCAATGTGGAACTGGAACTAC